>JASGEZ010000027.1:0-15739 GCA_047605905.1 Microlunatus sp. | reverse complement strand
CTGCCGGCGCGGCCGGCGAGACCCTGTTCGTCGCCGGTCTGGCGTGGGGCACGCCGACCAGCTTCAACCCGTACGGCGCGACCCCCTTCTTCCCGGCCAACCCCGCCGGCAACCAGCCCGAACTCATCTACGAGTGCCTCGTCCGGTTCAACATGCTCGACGGCACGCTCACCGGCGGGCTCGCCAAGGAATTGCAGGAGCCCGACGCGGACACGTTCGTGCTGCCGCTGCAGGACGGCACCAAGTGGTCGGACGGCAGCGATCTGACCGCGGACGATGTCGCGTTCACCTTCGACCTCGGCAAGCAGACCTCGCTGATCTTCTCGACCATCTGGGACTACGTCGACAGCATCGAGGCGACCGATCCGCGGACCGTCACGATCAAGCTCAAGAAGAGCCCGTACAACCCGATCTTCGTCAAGGGCATGCTGGCGCAGACCGCAATCCTGCCCAAGGCGATCTGGAGCAAGATCTCCCCGGAGAAGGTCCTTTCCGAGCCCAACATGGAGCCGGTCGGTTCCGGACCGTTCAAGCTGGACAAGGCCGACCAGACCCAGATCAACCTCACCCGGGACGACAACTACTGGGGCAAGAACGTCTTCGGAACCCCGCCGATGAAGACCATCAACCACCCGATCTTCAAGAGCAACAACGACGGCGACCTCAAGCTGGAGAGCGGCGAGATCGACGTCTCGCAGCAGTTCACCGCCCAGATCTGGAAGATGTGGGAGGACAAGGGAAAGCCGGTCGGCACCTGGTTCAAGGAAAAGCCGTACTACGTGCCGGGCAACATCCCGTTGCTGATCTTCAACACCACGAAGAAGGGCCTGAACAACCCCAAGGTACGGTTGGCGATCGCGTACGCGATCAATACCCCGAACATCGCGACCACCGCCATGTCGGACTACTCGGCACCGGTCGAGCCATCCTTGATCATCCCCACCGGCTACGAGTCGAAGTTCTTCGACGAGGCCGCTGCGAAGGCCGATGGCTGGACGTACAACAAGGAGAAGGCCGTCGAGATCCTCGAGAAGGACCTGAAAGCCGAGAAGGGCTCCGACGGGATCTACGTGCTGCCGGACGGCACCAAGCTGGGCGGCTGGAAGGCATCCTGCCCGACTGGCTGGACCGACTGGAACACCTCGCTGGAGATCGTGGCCAAGTCCTGCGCCGAGATCGGCATCGGGATCAGCACCGAGTTCCCGCAGGCACCCACCTGGACCCAGCAGATCCAAAGCGGCGACTTCGATCTGATCATGAACACCTACGCCGGTGTCAGCCCCGCTAGCCCGTGGCGCCGGTTCCGGGACGCCATGGATCTGCGTGGCGTGCCCGACATCGGCAAGCGGGCCGACTGGAACTTCGGTCGGTACGAGAACGAGAAAGTGGCCGAGCTGCTGGACACCGCCGCCGGGGCGAAGTCCGACGACGAGGCCAAGACGGCATACACCGAGTTGGACAAGATCTTCCGCGAGGACGTGCCGTGCGTGCCGCTGATGTATCGGCCGCTCAGCTTCTACGAGTTCAACCAGTCCAACTGGGAGAACTTCCCGACCGAGGAGAACCCATACGCACCGCCGATGTGGGGCGGCGCGGGAATCCAGTGGTTCTTCAAGATCAAGCGCGTCGGCGGCTGACGGACCGGACCCGACAAACTAGGAGGCGGAGGCACCCATGGTTATGGTGCGCTACTTCATGCGCAAGATCGGCTGGTACCTGGTGGTACTTTTTGTCGCGCTGATCTTGAATTTCCTACTTCCCCGACTCATCCCGGGCAATCCCGTGGACGCGCTGGTCGCGAACATGACCCGGGGCGGCGGAGCAAGCGGAGATGCCGTCAAGGCGATCTATGAGAACTACATGCGAGAGTTCGGTCTGGATCAGCCGATGTGGAAGCAGTTCTTGACCTATGTGGGCAACTTGCTCCAGGGCAATCTGGGCACGTCGTTCGGTCAGTACCCCGCATCGGTGAACTCACTGATCGCACAGTCCCTGCCCTGGAGTATCGCGCTCCAGTTGCCGGCGATCATCGTCGGCTGGGTCGTCGGCAACATCGTGGGTGCCATCGCCGCCTTCAAGGGCGGTTGGTTCGACCGAGGAATCTTCCTCGGCGCCCTCTTCCTCTCGTCCGTCCCGCCGTACTGCGCGGCGATCATCCTGCTGTTCCTGGCAGCGGTGAAGGGAGGCTTCTTCCCGGTCGGCGGCGCGTACTCGTTCGGTATGAGTCCGGAGATGTCGCTGACCTTCTTCGGAGACGCGATCACGTACTTCTGGCTGCCGTTCTGGTCAATCGTGCTGGTGTTCATCGGCGGCCAGGCAGTCGGTATGCGGTCGATGGCCATCTACGAGCTGGGAGCGGATTATGTGAACTACGGCCGCGGTCTCGGACTCCGAGACCGCACCATCGTTCGCTACATCTTCCGGAACGCGATGCTGCCGCAGATCACCGGTCTGGCCCTGGCCATTGCCGGCATGATCACCGGCGCTTTGATCATCGAGCTGGTCTTCTCCTATCCCGGACTGGGCACCTTGTTGTTCAATGCCATCGGCCAGAACGACTATCCGGTGATCCAGGCGATCACACTCATCTTGATCCTGGCCATGCTGGCCGCGAACTTCTTGGTCGATCTGCTGTACGGCATCATCGATCCCCGTATTCGAGCAGCACAGAGTGGAGACCGCTGATGAAACTCTCTTCCTTCAGCCCTCGCTTCTATGTCGCATCGGTCCTGATTCTCCTGGTGCTCGTGGTCGGACTCATCGGGCCGCTGATCGTGCACACCGATCCGAACGCCACGGTCGGTGGTCTGTACGACAAGCCCCAGGGCTTCGGACCGCTGTTGCTGGGCACCGACAACGAAGGCCAGAGCGTCATCGCCAACCTGGTCTTCGGCACTCGCACCTCGCTGATCGTCGGCCTGCTGGCCGGCACCCTGGCGACCTTCATCGGTCTCCTCGTCGGGATCGTCGCGGGGTTCCGCGGCGGTCTGGTCGACAACCTGCTGTCGGCACTGACCAACATCTTCCTGGTCATCCCGGTGATCATCGTGGTCGTGCTGCTCAGCGTCGCACTGGACAACCGCAGCATCTTCACCCTGGCCTTCGTCATGGGCATCACGTCCTGGCCCTGGCTGGCTCGAGCTGTTCGTGCTCAGACCACCAGCGTCCGGACCCGTGAGCACATCGATGTGGCATTGCTCTCGGGGGCGAAGTTCTGGTCGATCCTGGTCCGCGACGTGTTGCCCTACCTGCTCTCGTACGTGGTGATGGCCTTCGTGCTGCAGGTGTCAGGCGCGATCTTGCTGGAGTCGACCTTGAGCATGTTGGGCCTCGGCCCGTCCGGCGCGGTGAGCCTGGGCATCATGCTCTACTGGGCGATCGCCTGGGGTTCGGTCCGCACCGGCGCCTGGTGGGCCTTCGTGCCACCAACACTGATGCTGACCATGATCTCGTTCTCGCTGCTGCTGCTGCAGTCCAGCCTGGACGAGATCTTCAACCCGCGGCTGCGGCGCGGCAAGACCAAGAAGCGGGAGCCGATCGACCCGAAGCTTCTGGTCCCGGCCGCAGAAGGGCCTCAGCCCACGCTCACCGCAGCTGGTGTCGTGGAAGGTCCGCCACCCGTCGAGAACCAGGAGGACAAGGCCTGATGGGGACTCTGCTCGACGCCAAGGATGTTCTCGGCGTCTACTACACACCCACTGGTAAGCCGGTCATCGGCGTCAACAACGTGTCGGTGAAGATTCAGGAAGGCGAGGTGCTCGGGCTGGCCGGTGAGTCCGGCAGTGGCAAGTCCACCCTGGGCTCGATCATCTCCCTGACCGCACGCGATCCGTTGGTGGTCGAGAACGGCACCGTCGAGATCGACGGTGAGCGTCAGAACCTGGCCCGGATGGATCGCATCCCCCGGACCTGGCGCGGCGCCGTCGTCTCGATGCTGCCGCAGGGCGCGATGAACTCGGTGAGTGCCACGATGCGGATCCGCGATCTCGTCTTCGACGTGATGCGGGCCCACGACGGCAAGGTCAGCAAGGACGAGGCCCTCGACCGGGCCCGGGACCGGCTGGTCAGCCTGGGGCTGCCGCCCCGGGCGCTGGACGCGTACCCGCATCAGTTGTCCGGCGGCATGAAGCAGCGCGTGGTGACGATCATCAGCACGTTGCTCAATCCCCGGCTGCTGATCGCAGACGAGCCGACTTCCGCGTTGGACGTCTCGTCACAGAAGGCGCTGATCGAGATGCTGCTGGAGATGCTGGACAAGCGAATCATGTCCGGCGTCATCTTCATCACCCACGATCTGCCTGCCTTGCGAACTGTCGCGACTCACATCGGTGTCATGTATCAGGGCCGGCTGGTGGAAACCGGGCCGACCGATGTGATCGTGGACAACCCGGAACACCCGTACACCCAGGCGCTGCTGAGTTCGGTGCTGACGCCCGAACCCAAGTACGCCAATATCAGGATCGAAGGCATGAGTTCGTACGATCGCTCGCTGTTCGATGCCCCGGCGGTGATTCACTGATGAGCACGATCTTCGGGGCAGACAAGCTGACCAAGACCTTCGGGCAGGGCAAGACAGCCGTGACCGCGGTCAAGGAAGCGACCTTCTCACTACAGGCTGGGACGATCACCACGATCGTGGGCGAGAGCGGTTCAGGCAAGTCGACCATCGCCCGGATGGTGCTCGGCCTGCTGCCGATCACCTCCGGCAAGGTCACGTTCGACGGGAAGGACTTCACCAACCCGACCGGTCGGGATCGGACGGCCTACTGGCAGAACGTGCAGGCGGTGTTCCAGGACCCGTTCTCCTCGTTCAACCAGTTCTTCACCGTCAAGACCCTGCTCGACCGGTCGCTCCGGCTACTGGACGAGAACATCGGGCAGGACCGGATGGTGGAGGCCCTCGGCCACGTGGGCATGGACACCTCGGTGCTGGGTCGCTACCCACACCAGATGTCCGGCGGTCAGCGGCAGCGGATCATGATCGCCCGGGCGTTGATGCTCCGGCCGAGACTGCTGATCGCGGACGAGGCCACGTCGATGCTCGACGCGTCGTTGCGGGTGAACATCCTCAACGTGCTCAGAGACCTGCGCGACGAACTCGGGATGACCGTGCTGTTCATCACCCACGACATCGGGCAGGCCTGCTACATGGCCGACCAGGTCCTGGTGATGGAGCACGGCGTCATGGTCGAGCAGGGCAGCGTGGACGAAGTGATCTTCAACCCGCAGCACGAGTACACCAAGAAGCTGGTGGCCGACGTGCCCAAGCTGCACTCCAAGATCGACCTCAATGTGGGAGAGCACGAAGAGGTCGAATCGCTCTAGCCAGACCCTCCGCACCACACTCGGCCCCGTCCACTTCGGTGGGCGGGGCCTTGTGCTGTCCACTCCCCCACTTCGGGGGTTGACGCACCCGCCGAGCAATCACCGCCGTACTGTCGAGCGGCGTGCCAGCCGACGCGCCGCTGACCTGCCGACCTGGGCGCCGTTCGTCCGCGCGTACTCCTCGCACTCCGAAGCAGCGATTTCCATCCGCGAGCGCCATTTCCCAGGGTTGGCCGCACGGCCCATCCGCCAAAGCGTCCGCAGATGGGTACTGCAACGCATCCTCGGAACCCGGACCCGCGAGGTCCACCCATGGATGGACGGAGATCGCGACAACCCACCGACCGAGTCCAAGAGTCCCGCAACCGTCACCACGCCGGAGATTGCCGAGCAATCAAACCGCGAACCACCGAGCCAGAACCCAAGCCAGCGTCAACCAGGATGAGCCCAATCGTCACTCACTCCGGACTCGCCCAACCGATCCGGACGGATCCATCGCAGCGCCTTCGGTTCCACGACTTAAGCGCAGACAACGGTCCAGACAATGACAACGGACATCCTGGCCTACAAGACGAACCGGCGGGCAGGAGTCGTTAGGATGCGTTCGACTGAACTCGATAAAATCATGCCACGCGCCGCCCGAATAGTGCTCCCTGGAACGGTAAGCCTCTAGCCGAGCCCCGCTCGCCTGCAGCAGGCGCACCGCCGGTGTATTGCATGCAAGCGCGCCGCCAACAATCTTGCTGAGGTTCATGTCGTAAAAAGCGAAGTCGATCAACCGGTCTCGGGCTTGAGAACCGAACCCGTTTCCCCTGTCCTCCGACGAACCAATGATGGTAATAGTGCGCGCTCTCCGATCGTGCAGGTCGATCTGATGCAATCCAACGAGGCCGACACTACGCCTCCTCTCGGCCACAGCAATGAAGAAGAGATAGTCTTCAGTTCCGTTTCGCTGCAGCAGTGACTCCTCTTGTCGCAGCGTCGTTGGGATGGGAGAAAGTGGCATAGTACGCCGCGTTGCTGGGTCGTTAAACCAGGCGCGAACTTGATTTGTGTCCGTTTCCTCTGCAAATCGGAGGGAGATCACTGAGTACCACCTTATGAGATCGATGATTCGTGGGTCAGACCGCTACCAACTACGGAATGCGACACGCACTCCAGGTTTCTTAACGGCATATGTCACTACATGGGACAAGCGAGCGCCCCGATCGAACGATAGGACTGACGCGTCAGGATCCCAACCGCGAAGCGTGGGGACCGTGTCCGGCAACGACGAGTGCACCGCCCCTCTGGGGTAAAGATTGGAATCGATTGCTCCTCGTAACGCGCTTGCGTGTTGTTCAAGAGGATGAAAGTCGAGCCAGTAGAGTTCACCATCGAACACACCCCACTCGAGTAGTGAACTCGGAAGATTCGACGGAACATCCGCGAGGATACGTGTGGTGACTTGCTCAAGCGCGTTGAATGCAGCGTGCCGCGACAACTTCGCCACAACTCGGTGACGGTCAACATGCCACTCTTGTCGCTGACAACCAACACCTCGTTGGCACCTCGCGCCCCTATGACGCATAGCGAATGAAAGTTCGCCATGTCGGAGAAGACCGACCGGCATGCCCCAGACCGATTCCACATACGTATCGGCTCTTTCAAAATGCGCAAATGCACCGCCAAATTCGAATGAAATCAGGGGTTGCGCAACGATTCTGTCAATCGATCTGGCTTCAAGTTCAGTCGCCAGGCGATCCAACTCATCAGCGGCTACGATGCGGCCGAAATTGGGCCCATTTGCGGCCCGCACGTACAGCGTGTCCCCGAACCGCGACGAATCTGAGATAGTGTCCAGGCGCGCAGCACGGTCCCGAAGCCTAAAGGTACGAGTGGGCGGCACCTTGAGGCCGAGTTCGGATAACTTCTGAATGGCGGCGTTCTTACCCATGCCTTCCCTCCAGTTCGCCTACATACCTAAACGCTTCGTGAAGGGAAACATCCCGCTCACTGTCGATCGAGTAGAGCCCTCGGCGTCGAAGCTCCCGCACGTATAGCACTCGATGTAGTACCGCAAGATTGACGAGGGCTACCGCTAGGTCTGGCGCGCAACCAGGAAACCAATCCCGCATCAGATCAGACCGCGGTATCTGAGCAGTCGATAAGACGACAGAGGCGACGAACTTCGCGACCTCCCGCACGAGCGTTGTGCGGTAGAGATCTGGCATAAGCGCGGGATCGAAGCACACAAGGCGTCCGTTGACGGACCCGCAATTGGTGACACGGAGGTCGCCGTGGAAGTTGGTCAGTTGAGAGGGTGGCTCTTGCCCAAGCGCAGCGTCGAGTCTTCTCAGCGATGCCTCAATCCGAGCGGTTCGCCTTTCCTCTGGTGTCAAGTACCGCGCCAGGGAGGTCGTCGACAGCATGGTGGAGTACCGGGCGGTCGAGGGATTGGAATCGAATCGACGGTGGATTGTCCAAATGACATGAGAAGCGACTGACCACGGATCACTCGCCAGCTCAAGTGGCTCCGCACGCTGGGTTCGCAGCACGTTCACAGTGACCCCCATGACCGTCAGTCGAATGAGCGCTCCTTTGACTGCGTCAGGGCCAATACAGCGCAACCTGCGCAGTTCCAGTTCCGTTAGCAGTTGTGAGCGTTCGAAACTGATGGGACGCAGGGCAGCTGGACTCAGCCCCCGCACTTTGAAATAGTGGTACTTGCTGCTCAAGATGTAGCATGACCCCGAGATGAGAGGGTGGCTGACCGGCGAGGGTTCAAGCTGTTCAATGGTCGACCGTACGAATTCAATCGACGGCAATTTCGGCGAGGTCAACAGTCTCTCTATCGGCAGGGAAGATCCAATGAGCAGATGACGGCCGGTCGTATGTGCGGTGACAGACAAACACGGTGGCACGCCTTTCCGCCTCCTCCCATAATTCGCGGTAGTCACGAATGGATGAATGGGCAGGCAAAGCATCAACCTCCGTCGGAGCGTTGATGATCCAAGCGTCAGCGTCAGCGAAATGCCCTCTGGCTTCCTCCGTGATCCTCCCATCCCCTGAAAAGACGATGACTTGGCCCTCACTCGCGATCCTGTATCCGTATGCCTCCATTCGTCCGTGATCCATGGGGAACGGGACTATATCGAGACCAACGAAGTTGAGCACTTCGCCTGAACGGATCTCAACGAACGACACCATTGCCTTGCCTAAAAAGACATCCGCTATCGTTGCCGGGTATGCCAGCGATAGGAGGGCACGGATTGCCGCTTCGGTACCAGCGGGGCCGACAACAGTGAGCGGCTCCGTTCGTCCACCCAGCATTGCCTCTGCAATAATGAACGCAGATCCGAAGTAGTGGTCCCCATGAAGATGTGTCAGCAGAATGAGTTCGATAGAGTCTGGGCTGCGACCCAACGAGCGTATTGTCGGGACCGGATCAGCCCCAGCATCCACACAGACCCGACTTCCAACCATAACCGAGGACTTCAAATGCGCAGAGTTTAGCGCTGCCCCCACGCCTAGAAATGTCAGTTTCACGTTCATCTCCTATCCGCGAGCAAGTGCGCTCACGATTGTTACAGATATTATCGGATAGGCCGCGTTGGCAAGAAAGGCTCCGGCCGTCAACCCGAGCGACCATCTGAGTGCGACACCAACCTTGATCATGAGGATATATCGCGTACGTAGCATTCGCGCGACGTTTACATTTAGCGAGGTTAGTTCGTCAGCAAGTTGCTCCGGCGACAGTTTCCGCAAGGTGGCCGTGTAGGCGCTGGCCTCATACTGAGCGACATCGTAGAACCAAGTGTTCGAGGTAGCCGTTGCAATTCTACGGTCCTTGCGTCGCCGACGCAGGGGAAGTATGAGCGTCATCGACCTCCCGGCCGCATAGATCGCCACGACGAACACGACTGCTGCCACGAGGGGTGCGGTGACCCCTGGGAAATTGCTCGTAAGGTTGCTGCCAATAGCGACGATTGCCGCGACTTGCCCAATCGCTACCGCGGTGACGAGCAGAGCTCGCTGATCAACTGCCTCACGCCTCGAGGTGAACTCGGCGTGAAGAGTGCGCAAGAAGTCGTTGAGCGCAGCCTCGTCATCGCAGGGAGAAGTCGACTGTGATGGCAGTGGGTACGTCGTTTTCCCGAGAACGCTTCTCGCCACTTCACAGATCCAGCACGTCAACGATTACCCCCTGGAAGAGCCGGACGCTCCTGCTGATTATTGCACGAAGTGCTAACCGTTGGCGCACCATGGAGGTGTTGAAGTACCGAACGCCGCAGTCGCGCGAACCTGCGTCGATGAGCGATCTCGGGTACCACCAGAACCAGACTCCGAATCAGATGTGCGCGGCCTGTTCAAGAATCGGAGCCGCTCGTGCAGCCCTTCCGTACGGAGGACCTCTTCGCATCGCTTCCTACCAGAAGAAACGACGCACCGTCAGGAACACAGGAAGCACACTCCGTAGCCGGAAGTCCGGTTCACCACTCCCCAATCAGCGCTTCGCGACGCAGAGTGTCGCGGCAAGCTTCGCGGGCGTCATCCAAGTCAATTGTGTCATCGCAACGCGCTTCGAAGCCTTCGGGTTGACGAGCGACCCAACCCGGGCTAATCTACAACCAAATGGTTGTAGATATGCAGGAACTCAGTGACGCGGAGATCGACCGCATCTTCCACGCGCTCGCCGACGCCACCCGCCGAGACATCGTGCGCCGGACCCTCGTCGGCGAAGCCTCGGTCTCTCGGCTGGCTGAGTCGTACGCGATGTCGTTCGCCGCGGTGCAGAAGCACGTGGCGGTGCTGGAAGGAGCCGGACTCGTGACGAAGCACCGCAACGGCCGTGAGCGCATCGTCCGCGGCAATCCCGAGGCCATCGGTCGCGCACAAAGCCTGCTCGACGAGTTCGAGCAACTGTGGCGTTCTCGCATCGACCGGCTCGATGCGCTCCTCGCCGAGGACACCAGCTGAGCGCTTCCCAGGGGAACCGCCGGTCGACAGACACCTCTCCTCCCAAGACCCTCCAGAAAGGCCGAGCACCATGCCCATCACCTCTGTCAGCAAAGACGCCGAGGCTCTGACGATGACCGTCGTCGCCGACTTCCCGGTGCCGGTACGCCGGCTCTGGGACGCCTACGCGGATCCACGCCAGCTCGAACGGTTCTGGGGACCGCCGACCTGGCCGGCCACGTTCAGCCGCCACGACATGGCCGTGGGTGGACGATCGCACTACTCGATGACCGGGCCGGACGGCGAGCAGAGCCACGGCTACTGGGAGTTCCTGGCCGTCGACGAGGAGAAGTCGTTCGAGGTCGAGGACGGCTTCGCGACCGAACCGGGCGTGCCGAACACCGATATGCCGTCGATGCGCATGCGGTTCACGTTCGAACCGACCGAGTCCGGCTCGCGGGTCACGACCGTGACCGAGTTCGGCTCGCTCGAGCAGTTGACTCAACTGGTCGAGATGGGCATGGAGGAGGGCATGCGCGAGGCGATGGGTCAGATGGATGCCGTGCTGACCGATCTCACCGCCTTTGCCGCCGACTCCGGTACGCACGCGCAGTTGCTCGACGACACCAATGTCCGCGTCAGCCGGGTCATCCGCGGCACCGTCGAGCAGGTGTGGCGTGCGCACCACGAGCCTGAGCTGCTGCAGCGCTGGCTGCTCGGCCCGGACGGCTGGACCATGCCGGTGTGCGAGGTCGCGACCGAGGTCGGCCAGACGTACACCTACGAGTGGCAGCAGGCCGACGGATCGAGTCGCTTCGGGTTCACCGGTGAGCTGATCGAGCATCAGCCGCCGAACCGCGAGGTCACCACCGAGCGGATGATCGGGATGGACGGTCCCGGCACGACGAACGAGCTGACCCTCACCTCCGTCGAGGGCGGCACCCTGCTCTCCCTGCTGATCACCTACCCGAGCCTGGAACTGCGCGACACGATCCTGGCCACCGGCATGACCGACGGCATGGAGACCAGCTACGCCCGCCTGGAGCAGGAAGTCCTGGTCTAGGCCGGTACGACCTCCACCAGTCGGCGGTCAGCAGCCGCCAGCGCGTTGCGGATCTTGGCATCAAAGGTCGCCAGCACGCCGCCTTGGGCCGCGCAGAGGTTCACGAGATGGAAGTCGGTCACCTGACGAAAACCGACAAGGCTCGTCAGGTTGATCGACGGGTTCGCCAAGCTCGACTCATCGCCGAGGAAGACGTGACCGGGGTGCTGGCGCATCGCAGCCAGCGCCCCGAGCGCGCTAGCGCAGCTGATCTCACTCCCCGTGACCACCGGGTTCGACTGAAGGCGTACGAACGCAGCCTCCGTGATAGGCGTCGTTGCCCAGCGATCGATCGAGGCGAACCATCGGTGGGCCGACGCGTGGTGGACATGATTCGAGTTGGCCAAGGCAATCAACACGTTCGCATCGAGCAGATAGACACTCTCAGTCGTCACGATGCTCAGCTACCAACTCATCAGTGATCATGTGCCCACCGGCTACCGGACCGAAGACAGGGAAACCGCTTCTCGTCGTAGTGCCCACTGCCTGCAAGCCGCGACGCGCGTACTCCGACACGGCCGCGCCCAGCGATATTCCCCGCTGACCAGCCAGCACTCGGGCTGCCGCCAACACCGAGTCATCGATCTCCAGAGTCGTCCGCACACCCCTAGAATAGCCGCATCAACTCATCAGATCATCACCACATCACGCTAACTGCTTACTCGCCCTGAATTGAGCCAGTGTTCTTGTCGGTGATCACGTGGCTACCCGTTGCCGGAGCGAAGACAGGTAAACCCGGTCCGTCGTCCCTGCCAGGACCTCGGCAGATCCGGCAATTCTCATCCGTCGCCGCCGACTCTGCGGCCGAGGCTAGTAGTGGCCGGCGCCGGACTCCACCTGTGGAGGGGCCACCGTCCGCACTCCTCAGCCGGCGGACGAGGATCGCGGCGGAGCCGAGCGCCGCCACTGCGGCGAAGACCGCGCTGACCTCGAGAGACCAGATCGTGGTCCCGCTCAGGTAGCTCCAGTAGGTGCCGATCGAGGCCAGCTGGATGGCCGCCGCCACACCGATGAACCAGCGGTCGACGACGATCGCGATCAGGGCGAGCACCTCACCGACGTAGAAGTAGCGCTCGTGCATCTCCGGCAGCAGGAACGGGATGACCAGCATCGCCGTGGCGGCGATCAGCACGATGTCATCGGCCAGCAGGGCACGTCCGCGTCTGAGCAGCCACACCCCGATCGCGGCGACCACCGCGGCGGTCAGGCCGAGTCCGGCGTACTTGAAGGCGACGCTCGCATCGGTCGGCAGCCAGGCGTACCAGCTCGGCGCGTTCGCGGTGAAGGCGTGCGCCGTGCTGTCGTGGCCACCACCGCCGAGTCCCAGCACCGTCGCGTCGCTGCCACTGGCAGTACTGCCGCCACCGGGGCCACCGCCAGGGCCACCGCCCGGCGCGCCCCCACCCGGACCGGCACCAGGTCCACGGCCGGAGCCGGCGCCCGGGCCGAAGCTGCTGGGTCGACCGGACCCCATGCCGCGAGGACGGTCGGCACCTCCCCCGCCGGAGCCCTCGGTGATCTGCTCCGGGTAGATGGCGAGCTGGCTCAGCAGTGAGCGTCCGGCGAACCAGGCCGGAAGCAGGGTGACCAGGAACGTGACGGGCACCAGGAGCAGCGCCCGCACCCGCATCCGGTTGACGATCAGCACGGCAACCAGCACCGGCAGCAGGAAGACGGCCTGCAGCGAAGGCGAGACCGAAGAACAAGCAGGCCAGCCAGGCCTTGCGGCGCATCAGGAACCAGATGCTGCCCAGGCAGAGCGACCCGTAGATCGCGTCGCACTGGCCCCAGGCACTGCTGTTCAGCACCACTGTCGGCAGGAACAGCAGCAGACCGGTGACGACCACGGGCGGCCAGTTCGACCGGGGCCTGAGCTGCCGGACGATCCGGTACGCGAAGAAGGCCAGCAGCAGGTCGAACAGCACCGAGATGAGCTTGATCGCCACGAGCTGGCTGACCGGCAGCTTGGTCGCCAGCCAGAGCAGCTCCAGGTAAGGGGTGTTGTAGTTGGAGAACTCGTCGGCCAGGCCCGCGAACCCACTCGCCGCCAGGTGCCGGAACCACGCACTCAAGAACGCGCGGTAGTCACCGCTCTCGACATCGACGAACGCCCAGCGGACGACGAGGGCAGCGGCCACCAGCACACCGAGAACCACGTACGCCGACGTACTGAGCCTGGCTGTTCGAGTCACCGCACCAGCATGCTACCTCCGGCTGCGCGCCGTGCCGGGGCTGCCCGGGAGCCTGATCTGCGAGCCGAGCCGCCGAGACGCAGAACGACGCCCACCCCGAAGGGTGGACGTCGTTCGTACTGCACGCTGGGCCGACCGGAGAACCGGTCCCCGGCTCAGGCCTGCTTGTTCTCCTCAGCCACTGCCTCGTCGGCGCTGGCCGGCGAATCTGCCGAATCGGCACTGTCGGCCGAGTCAGCACTCTCCGGGCTCGCCGGAGAGGCTGGGCTGGCCTCGGACACCCGGGTGGTGGCCGCAGCCGAACCGCCGGCCGGCGCCGCGGCCTTCTTCGGGGTGACCGGCTCGGTGACGAGCTCGATCACGGCCATCGGCGCGTTGTCGCCCTTGCGCGGGGAGACCTTGGTGATCCGGGTGTAGCCACCCTCGCGGTTCTCGAAGGTCGGCGCGATCTCGGTGAACAGGACATGCACCACACCCTTGTCACGAACGGTCTTCAGCACCTCGCGCCGGGCGTGGATGTCACCCCGCTTCGCCTTGGTGATCAGCTTCTCCGCGACCGGACGCAGCCGCTTCGCCTTGGCCTCGGTGGTGACGATCTTGCCGTGCTCGAACAGCTGGCTGGCCAGATTCGCCAGGATGATCCGCTCATGAGCGGGGCTGCCGCCCAGGCGTGCGCCCTTGGCAGGTGTAGGCATCTCAGTTCTCCAGGTTTCTCAGGTGGGTCGATCCGAACTCGTACTGTGCGGGCCCGAGGGCTCGATCAGTACTGCTCCGTCTCGCTGTAGTCGGCGTCGTCGTCCTCGTCGAGGTCGTCGTAGCGACCGATGGCGCTCAGCGGATCGAAGCCGGGCGCGCTGTCCTTCAGCGACAGGCCCATCTCGTGCAGCTTCAGCTTGACCTCGTCGATCGACTTGGAGCCGAAGTTGCGGATGTCGAGCAGGTCCTGCTCGCTGCGCGAAACCAGCTCGGACACCGTGTGGATGCCCTCCCGCTTCAGGCAGTTGTACGACCGCACGGTGAGGTTCAGGTCCTCGACCGGCAGAGCCAGGTCGGCGGCGAGCTGCTCGTCGATCGGCGACGGGCCGATCTCGATGCCCTCGGCCTCGACATTCAGCTCACGAGCCAGACCGAAGAGCTCGACCAGGGTCCGGCCGGCCGAGGCAACGGCGTCGCGCGGCTGGATGGCCGGCTTGGTCTCCACGTCGAGGATAAGCCGATCGAAGTCGGTCCGCTGCTCGACCCGGGTGGCCTCCACCTTGTAGGTGACCTTCAGCACCGGCGAGTAGATCGAGTCGACCGGGATCCGGCCGATCTCGGCGTCGAGCGCCTTGTTCTGCACCGCGGAGACGTAGCCACGGCCACGCTCGACGACCAGCTCCATCTCGAGCCGCCCGTTCTCGTTCAAGGTGGCGATGTGCAGGTCGGGGTTGTGCACCTCGACCCCGGCGGGCGGGGCGATGTCGGCAGCGGTCACCGCGCCGGCACCGGCCTTGCGCAAATACATGGTGACGGGCTCGTCCTCCTCGGAGGAGACGACCAGGCCCTTGAGGTTCAAGATGATCTCGGTGACGTCCTCCACGACGCCCTCGATGGTCGAGAACTCGTGCAGGTTGCCGTCGATCTTGATGCTCGTCACGGCCGCGCCCGGGATGGACGACAGCAGCGTACGACGCAGCGAGTTGCCGAGGGTGTAGCCGAAGCCCGGCTCCAGCGGCTCGATGACGAACTTGGAACGGTAGTCGGAGAGCACTTCCTCCGACAGGGTGGGGCGCTGAGCGATCAGCATGGTGATGTTTCCTTCCCTGCGAGAACCGCTATTTGATCTCGCAGCACCGCACGCGTATCCGACGCGCACAGTTTCCAACGACCCGAGTTGTCAGACTCGGTGGTCGCCATAGCGACCGTGGAATCTGACAACTCGGAAGGGTGTGGGTGTGGGGTCTTACTTCGAGTAAAGCTCGACGATCAGCTGCTCCTGGACGTCCACCACGATCTGCTCCCGGGTGGGGAGCTGGTGGATCAGGATGCGCATCTTGTTCGGCAGGGCGTCCATCCAGCCCGGCACCGAGCGGTCGCCGTGGGTCTCCCGGGCGACCACCAGCGGTGTCAGGTTTAGCGACTTCTCCTTGACGTCGATCACGTCGTGCGGGCTGACCCGGTACGACGGGATGTTCACCTTCTG
>JASGEZ010000026.1:0-56499 GCA_047605905.1 Microlunatus sp. | reverse complement strand
CGCCGCGACTCCGCGTCGCGGTCGACTCCGACCACGCGCTGGCGCGTGACGTCGCCGCCCGGACGGCGCGGCTGCCGCACGAGGTGTTCGAGCTAATCCGGGGCGCCCTGCCGCAAGGTCCGGTGCTGGTGCAGGTGCCGCGCGCCGGCTACCTGCTCGCGCTGGTCTGCCAGGAGTGTCGTGAGCCCGCCCGCTGCGTTCAGTGCCATGGTCCCCTTCGGCGGCACGGCTCGCCGGGAGCACAGACCGGGTTCGAGCACGGTGGCGTGACCGATCTCGGCTGCTCCTGGTGCGGGCGCCTGCACCCGGACTGGGAGTGCGCGATCTGCGGCAGCCGGTCACTTCGGGCACCGGTGGTCGGAGCGGAACGGACGGCGGAGGAGTTGGGCCGGGCCTTCCCGAACACGGTGATCCGGCAGTCCAGTGGGCAGGCCGTGCTCACCGACGTGCCCGGTACGCCGGCGCTCGTGGTGGCCACCCCCGGCGCCGAGCCGAGGGTCGACGGGGGCTATGCCGGGGCGGTGCTGCTGGACGCGGGCCTGTTGCTGCTGCGCGTCGATCTGCGGGCGTCCGAGGAGGCGTTGCGTCGGTGGCTGGCCGTGGTGGCCTTGGTGCGTCCCGGTTTCGACGGCGGCTCGGTGATCGCGGTGGGCGACAGCTCCGCGCGGCCGCTACAGGCGCTGGTCCGCCTCGATCCGGGTGGTTTCGCCGCGCGCGAGCTGGCCGAGCGTGCCGAGGCGCATTTCCCGCCGGGTGCGAAGGTGATCACCGTTGACGGGACGCCGGCACCATTGGCGGAGCTGCTCGAGCTCCTCCGACCGCCGGAGCCGTACGAGGTGCTGGGTCCGGTGCCGCTGCAGGCCGGCGGCGGATCGTCACGGGCGAGCGGACTCGAGGACGAAGAGTCGATCGAACGGCTCACTTTGCGTACGCCACTGGCCAACGGCGCGGCTCTGGTGAATGCGGTGAAGCAGGCCAGCGGGGTGCGCAGCGCCCGCAAGAGCGACGGCGCGCTGCGAGTCCGGGTGGATCCGGTGGTGCTGTAGGCAGCCGGGCAGTGACTGGAGGCGACTACACTCCGGCCGGTGCGCATCGTCTTTGCCGGCACCCCCGAGGTGGCTCTGCCCAGTCTCGAGGCGTTGCTGGCTTCCGACCACGAGGTGGCGGCGGTCCTGACCCGGCCGGATGCGCCGAGTGGGCGGGGCAAGCGGCTGACTCCGAGTCCGGTGGCGGCTCGGGCGGCCGAGCTGGGGATCGAGATCTTGAAGCCGGTCACTCCCCGGGACCCGGAGTTCCTGGCTCGGTTCACCGAGATCGCGCCGGACTGTTGCCCGGTGGTCGCGTACGGAGCCTTGTTGCCGCAGAGTCTGCTCGACCTGGTGCCGTACGGGTTCGTGAATCTGCACTTTTCGCTGCTGCCCGCCTGGCGGGGAGCGGCACCGGTGCAGCATGCGGTGCTGGCCGGGGACGAAGTGACCGGTGCGACCACCTTCCGGATCGTCGCGGCTTTGGACGCCGGGCCGACCTATCTCCGGTTGACGGAGCCGATCTCGCCGTCCGACACCTCCGGTGACCTGCTGACCCGACTGTCGGTCAGCGGTGCCGACCTGCTGGTGCGGACCCTGGACGGCATCGCCGACCGGAGCCTGAAAGCGGTGGAGCAACCGAGCGAAGGCATCACGGCTGCTCCCAAGATCACCGTCGAGGACGCCCGCCTGGACTGGGGCCGACCCGCCGCCGAACTCGATCGGGCGATCCGGGGCTGTTCGCCCGCGCCTGGTGCCTGGACGACCTTCCGCGGGGCCAGGTTCAAGATCAATGCGGGAACACCCGTGGACGGCGTGGCAGGGGAGCCCGGGGAACTGACGGTCACCAAGCGGTCGGTCACGGTAGCCGCGGCCGACGGCACCGGACTGGTGCTCGGGCAGGTGCAGGCGCCGGGAAAGAAGCCGATGAATGCCGCCGACTGGGCTCGAGGCGTCACCTTCGAACCGGGCGAGAGACTGGGCGGCTGAGCCGTGGCTGACCGTGGAGGCCGCCGGGGACGGGCCGGTTCAGTGAGGTCACGTCCGCGACCGGACCCCGCGCGCCGGGTTGCCTTCGATGCCTTGCGCAGTGTGCACGCCGAGGACGCGTACGCCAATCTCGTGCTGCCACCGCTGTTGAGCCACCGGCGGATCACCGGCCGCGATGCGGCGTTCGCCACCGAGTTGCTGGCCGGCACCTGCCGGCTGGAGGGCAGCTACGACGCGATCATCGAGTCGGCGTCTGGACGGTCGCTGGGCAGCTTGCAGCCGGCGGTTCAGGACCTGCTTCGCCTGGGTGCGCATCAGCTGCTGAGCATGCGGGTACCGGTGCACGCGGCAGTCGCTGCCACCGTCGATCTGGCGGCGGCTACGGTCGGAGAGCGGGTGACCGGGCTGGTCAACGCGGTATTGCGCAAGGTTGCTGCACGATCCATGGAGGAGTGGCTGGACCAGCTCTCCGCTGGCTTCGAGGCCACGGCCGCGCTGTCGCTGCGGACCGCACATCCGCTGTGGATCGTGCAGGCGTACGCCGAACTGCTGCCCGCCGACGAGCTCGAGCCGGCGTTGTCGGCCAACAATGTCTCGGCACCGGTCAGCCTGGTCATCCGGCCAGGACTGGCCGAGGTGGCTGACCTGGTGGCAGCAGGAGCTGAGCCGGGACGGTGGAGTCCGTACGCCGCCGCATGGTCCGGCAATCCGGCGGAACTGGCCGCCGTCCGGGACGGCACCGCCGGCGTCCAGGACGAAGGGTCGCAACTGGTGGCGTGGGGCCTGGCCCGCGCCGACTCGGCGGCGGATCGCGGCTGGTGGCTCGACCTGTGCGCCGGCCCGGGCGGGAAGTCGGCCCTGCTCGCCGGTCTGGCGACGGGTTCGAATGCACGGCTGGTCGCTGCTGAGCTGGCCCCACACCGAGCCAGGTTGGTCGCCCAAGGGCTGCGGGCCTATCCGAACCCGCCGGCGGTGCTGGTCTCCGACGGAACCCGGCCCGCGTGGCGGACGGGTGCCTTCGATCGCGTCCTGGCCGATGTGCCCTGCAGTGGGTTGGGAGCGTTGCGGCGGCGGCCGGAATCGCGCTGGCGACGGACTGCCGACGACGTGACGCAGCTCCACTCCTTGCAGGTGGACCTGCTGCGAACCGCGGTGGAGTCGGTCGCGACGGGCGGACTGGTGGCCTACGTGACCTGCTCACCCCATCGGTACGAGACCGCCGACGTGGTCGCCGAGGTCTTGGCCGAGCATCATGACCTGGCCGTGGTGCAGGCTCGCAGCCTGCTGCCCGAGCTGCCGGAGGATGCGTTCACCGGTGACTACCTGCAACTGTGGCCGCACCGGCACGGCACCGATGCCATGTTCGCGGCCTACCTCCGCCGCCGCTAGAGTCGGGGCGTGGCCAACCGGATCATGCCCAGCCTGCTCTCGGCAGACTTCGCCAATCTGCAGACCTCGATCGAGACGATTCCCAGCGCCGATGCGCTGCATGTGGATGTGATGGACTATCACTTCGTCCCGAATCTGACCATCGGTCTGCCGGTGATGGAGGCGGTGCGCAAGATCACCGACAAGCTGCTCGATCTGCACTTGATGATCGAGGATCCCGACCGCTGGGCGCCGGCGTACGCCGAGCAGGGCGCGGAATCGGTGACCTTCCATGTCGAGGCTGCCCATGCCCCGGTTCGGCTCGCCCGCGAGCTACGGGCGAGAGGAGCGCGGGCCGGGATGGCACTCAAGCCGGCCACCCCGATCGAGCCGTACGCCGACCTGCTGCCCGAACTGGACATGGTGCTGATCATGACGGTGGAGCCCGGCTTCGGTGGTCAGAAGTTCCTTGATCTCTGTCTGCCCAAGATCCGCCGCGCCCGCGCGCTGATCGAGAAGACCGGCGGCGACATCTGGCTGCAGGTCGACGGCGGTGTGTCGGTGGAGACCATCGAACGCTGTGCCGAGGCCGGCGCGGACTCCTTCGTGGCCGGTTCAGCTGTCTTCGGTGCCGCCGATCCCGATGCCATGGTCACCGAGCTTCGCCGGATGGCCGATTCCGCCGCAACATGAGTCCGTTCGCGACCTGGTGCTCACCGGCGGAAGTCCTTCCGGCGGCAAGCACTAATTTCCCTGGCGGCGCTTGAGGTAGCGCTCGAACTCCGCCGCGATCGCATCGCCGCTGGCCTCGGGCAGGTCGGCGGTGTCGGTCTGCTCCTCGAGCTGGGAGACGTACTCGGCGACTTCGGAGTCGTCGGCTGCCAGCTCGTCGACGCCGCGTTCCCAGGCACGAGCCAGCTCCGGCAGCTCCCCGAGATCGAGGGGTAGATCGAGCAGTCGCTCCAGCTGGGACAAGATGGCCAGCGTCGCCTTCGGGCACGGCGGGTGCGCGACGTAATGCGGGATCGCCGCCCACAACGACACCGTGGGCAGCCCGGCCTTGGGCAGCAGATCCGAGAGCAGACCCACGATGCCGGTCGGACCTTCGTAGCTCGACTCGCTGATTCCGTACCGGTCCATCAACTCCGGATCCCGACTCGTACAGGTCACCGGCACCGGACGGGTGTGCGGCGTATCGGCCAGCAGCGCACCCAGCAGGATCACCTGGGAAGGCTCGGCGGAGCGGAGCGCGGAGGTGAGCAGCGCGCAGAACTGCCGCCAGCGCAGGTTCGGCTCGATTCCGTCCACCAGGATGACGTCCCGGCCGCCGGCGAGCTGGGCGACCCTGATCCGGGTTGTGGGCCAGGTGGTCACTCGCTCGCCGTCCTCGGTGATCGAGGTGTCCGGCCGGTTGACCTGGTAGTCGTAGAAGTCGTCGGGGTCGAGTTCGATCGCCAACTCCGCCTGGTATGCCTCACTGAGATGCTCGATAGCCGCACTGGCCGCATTGCCGGCGTCGTTCCAGCCGCTGAACGCGGCGACGACCACGGGATCTCGCAGCTCGCGCAGGCTCACGCTCGGCTGCTCCGTCATGCCTGATTCTCATTCGCCCGCTCGTCGAACACCTGCATGACGAACACTGTAGACGGCGCCACCGTCCCAGAAGCCGACCGCCGTCATCGGTGACGGGGTGATGGGCACGATGCTGCAACGCCCCGCTGAGCTGCTCACGGATTCGTTCGTGATGGGAATTTGACTCTCACTGGAGTTCACGCGGCGTGTCGCGCCGGATTCGCAACGCGAGGGGAGGATTTCCGTCGGCAACCGCCAGTGCCCGACGGGTTGCCCAGACCACATAGTCAGGGTCCTGCAGCATCTTCCAGGTGAACCGCAGCACGGTCCAGCCAGCCATCACCAGCGCGTTCTGCCGTTCCCGGTCGGTCTCGAAGGCATCGTCGTTGTCATGGGTCTCCCGTCCGTCGATCTCGCACGCGAGCCGCTGCTGCTTGAAGGCGATGTCCAGGTAGTAGGTGGCCCAGTCGGCCACGGTGACCTTGAGATTGCCGACCCAGCCGTGAATCCCGGCATCGCGGTAGATGCGGTGGGCCAGCCGTTCGGCCTTTGACCAGGGATCGGCCCGCGAATCCAGCAACACCCGCCAGCGTTCTTGATTGCCGCGGCGGCGCCTTGTTTGCCGGAGGGCATCGCGGAGGCTGTCCAGGTCCGCCACTTTCCGGCGGAGTGCAGTGTCGATGGGATCCGTGTCCTGGAGCGTGGACAGGTCCACGGCGGTGAGCGGAGGTGCGGTGTGGGCGATTCGACCGCGATACTGCACCAACTCGGCAGGGATCCGGCGCCGCTGGAACACGAACCCTGGCTGTGGTGCATGCCGGTTGGGTGACGCGACCTCGACCGCGCCGACCGAGAGTTCGCGCCAGTAGGAGAGTGCAGCGGCAGCCCGGCCGCAGACCACGGCGTCCGGGTCCCAGCGAGTGACCGCGGCCACCTTGGTCACCAGATCGCCCGCGTTTCCCGGATCAGCGAAGACACCAGGCAACGGACGCACCAGGCGACCTGCCGTGGCCGAGCGGATCAACGCGTTCTCGAGTTGTGGGTGCTCTCGGGCGAGGATCACCCGGTCGTGCGCCAAGAGTTCGTTGATGAGGTCGTCGTTCTCACTTCCAGACTCTGTGGACGTTGGCCTGGTTTCGTCCGGGGTGGTTCGAGATCTGTGGATGGAGGTTCGGGGTGGGTGTGGGCCTGTGGATAGTGGAGTTGCCGATGGAAATTGGCCACTCGCCCCCTCAGAATTGCGCGACACGCCGTGGCTGTGTCGACGAGAGTCAAATTCCCGTCATGAAGTAATGCGAGAACTCGGCGGGTGGGGGAGGGAGGTGGCGCTTCGGGTTGCTGTGGGCTGCGAGAATGGCCGGGCCATGAACGACGCCGCACCGACTCTGACTCCACAAGCCCGACTCGACTCCGAGGCCGACCGCCCGAATCCGGTCGATACCCCCCTGGTCCCACAGGCGGTGCTCTGGGACTTCGACGGCACTCTGGCCGATACCGAGCCGCTCTGGATCGGTGCCGAGTTCGCGGTCATCGAAGGTGAGTTGGGTGCGCCATGGTCGATGGAGCACGCCGAGCGATTGGTCGGCAGCGATCTGATCGAGGCGGCGGCCTACATGCTCGACACCATCGGCCGGACCGATCTGGAGCCGGCGTGGCTGGTGGAACGGATCCTCCGGCGAGTGGTGGATGCAGTGACCAGCAGCGAGGACATGGCCTGGCGGCCCGGTGCGCTGGAACTGCTGGCGGCGCTGCGCGCGGCGGGCATCCCGTGCGCCCTGGTCTCGGCGTCCTATCGGGTGCTGCTGGACGCCGTGCTGGAGCGGCTGCCCGCGGGCACCTTCGTGGTTTCGGTGGCAGGTGACGAGGTGACCAGCGGAAAGCCGCACCCGGAGCCCTATCAGAAGGCCTGTGCGTTGCTGGGTCTCGAGCCGGCCGACTGCCTGGTGTTGGAGGATTCGATCACCGGGGCTCAAGCCGGCAACGCGGCGGGTTCGGTGGTGGTCGGCATCCCGAACATCGTCGACATCCCGCCGGCGCCGCGCCGGGTGATCATGGCCTCGTTGGCCGATCTCGACGTCACGTCGCTGTCCACGATCTACGCGTCGGTGACCCGTGGGCGGTAGTCGACTGCGGACCGGGCTCATCGCTGTGGCGATCCTCACGTCGGCCCTGGCCGGCTGTACGGCCCAGGACCCGCAGCCGGGACCGTCGCAGAGCCCGTCAAGTGTCCAGCCGCTGACGGTGCTGTCGACTGAACCGATCCGTCAAGCCGACCCGGCCGCGGTCACCGAACCTTCCTCTGTGGTGCTGTCGCTCAACGTCTTCCAGCGGTTGATGACCACCGAACCTGGTCAGTGGGCACTGAAGCCGGACGCGGCGAAGGACTGCGCCTGGACCGCACCGACCGTGATGACGTGCACGTTGAACCAGAACCTGCGGTTCCACAACGGTCACGAACTGACCTCGAGCGATGTGAAGTTCAGCATCCAGCGAGCACTCCGCCTCGATGTGCCGGGTTCGTCGGCCTCGTTGCTGTCCACACTCCGGCGAATCGAGACCCCGGACCCACTCACCGTCCGTTTCGTCTTGAGCCAGGTGGACAACCAGTTCGCCTGGGGCCTGGCTTCGCCGGCGGCCTCCATCGTCGACGAGGAGGTCTACAACGCCGATGAAGTGCGGGCCAACGATCAGTCCATCGTCGGATCCGGGGCGTTCGCGGTCACCAGCTTCGCCACCGATGAGTTACTGCTGGCGAGGAACCAGACCTACATCGGCCGGACGCCGCCACGGTCGGATGCCGTCCTCTATCGCACCGTCGCCGACTCCGCGGCACTCGAAGAGGCGATGAAGGAGCACACCGCGGATGTGGTCTGGCGCGGCCTCAGTTCGGCCGCGATCACCCGGTACAGCCGCCAGGCTGCCGCCACCGAGCAGGGCACCACCGAAGACGGCTATCGGATGCAGACCCAAACCGGCACTCGCGTACTGATGCTCGCCTGGTCGCCGGCATCGGCGCACCGGCGCACGTCCGCCCTTCGGACCGCGGTCGCGGTTGCGTTGCAGGGCGACCGCACCCTGGACTCGGTGGTGCCCAACGGCATCGTGAACCATGTCAGCGCCTTCCCGGTCGGTGGTAGCGCGAAGCCGAAGGTCGCCTGGTCGAACCGCATCCAATTGACGCTCGGCTACGACCCCACCATGCCGGATGCGCGCGACATCGCCACCCAGGTCCGAACCCGGTTGGAGGACACCGGCGGGCTCAGTGTGCGGCTGCGGGCGATCGAGTCGACCACGGACCGGCGGGCCGATCTGGTCGTGCTCGATCGCAAGGCCTGGACCTCGACGGGATTGGCCTGGTTGCAGCCCTATCTCGACGCGCCACCGGCGGCCAGCGCGACCACGGTGGCGAATCTCGAGCGCGCCTATCAGGTGAGCGGCGGTGAAGAGGAGCAAGCCCGCGGCATGGCCGCACTGCAACGACAGGCAGCCGCTGACCGGGTGCTGCTGCCCATGAGCCAGTCCGACGAGCACCTGTTCGTCGCGCCGGGAGTGGAGGCGCCGGCCAACTCCTTCGGACCAGGCTGGCAGCTCGGACTGTGGGGGCTGACCCGTGTCTGAACCGGATCCACGAACGTACGCGGGCGTTGGCAGCGGGCCGTTGCGAGCAGGTGAGCGGGTGACCCTCTCCGATGCCAAGGGGCGGCGGCATTCGATCCTGCTGGTGGCCGGCGGTGCCTTCCACACGACCAAGGGTGGGATCTCCCACGACGACCTGATCGGCGGTCCGGACGGGGTGGTGGTGCATTCCGCGGGTGGCATGCCCTATCTCGCGCTGCGACCGCTGCTGGGAGAATGGACGGTAACCATGCCCCGAGGCGCGGCGGTCGTCTATCCCAAGGATGCGGCTCAGATCGTCGGCGGCGCGGACATCTTCCCCGGCGCCCGGGTGATCGAGGCCGGCGTCGGCTCCGGTGCATTGACGCTGTCGCTGTTGCGGGCGATCGGTCCGACCGGCCGACTGATCTCGTACGAGCGGCGTGCGGACTTCGCCGCCATCGCCCGGAAGAACGTGGAGAACTTCCTCGGGCTGCCACACCCGGGCTGGGATCTGCGGGTCACGGATCTCGTCGAGGGGATGCAGGCCGATCCGCCGGGCGAGATCGACCGGATCGTGCTCGACATGCTCGCGCCGTGGGAGTGCGTCGAGGTGGCGGCTGATGCGCTGGTGCCCGGTGGGGTGCTGTGCGCGTACGTCGCCACCACCACCCAGCTGGCCCGGATGGTGGAGACGATCCGCGTCCACACCGGCTTCACCGAACCCGAGGCCACCGAGTCGCTGGTCCGTGGCTGGCATGCCGAAGGCCTGGCCGTCCGGCCGCAGCACGCCATGGTCGGGCACACCGGGTTCCTGGTGATCGCGCGCCGGCTGGCACCGGGAGTGATCGCGCCGGCACGCAGAAGGCGCCCGGCGCCCGGCGCGTACGGAGACGATTACACCGGTCCGCGGGCCGACCACGGGTAGGGTCGAGGCTCTAGGAGGTGTTCAGATGACTTCGACCGACCGTCCCGATGACCGTGAGCCCACCCTCGCGATCCTGCGCGAGGAGCTGGAGCGGATACGCGACCGTGCCGCCGGCTATCCGCACGAGATCGCGGTCCTGGAGCGGCGCTTGGCCGATGCCCGTGCCGAGGCGCGGACCACGGCGACCAACAACGAGCGGCTCGCGGCGACGTTGCGGGACGCGCGGGAGCAGATCATCGCCCTCAAGGCCGAGGTCGACCGGCTCGCCCAGCCGCCGGCCAGCTTCGGGGTCTTCGTGGCGGAGGGGCCCGACAGCACCGCGGATATCTACACCTCGGGCCGCAAGATGCGGGTCAGCGTCAGCCCGGATGTGGACCTGAGCGGTCTCGAGCCGGGTCGTGAGCTCGTCATCAACGAAGCACTCAACGTCGTCGGCGTGCAGGAGTTCACCGACGTCGGTGAGGTCGTGCTGCTCAAAGAGGTGCTGGAGGACGGCGAGCGGGCACTGGTGATCGGCCATGGCGACGAGGAGCAGGTGATCCGGCTCGCCTCCCGCTTGCGCGGGGATGAGCATCCGATCCGCTCCGGCGATTCGCTGCTGGTCGACCGGCGGGTCGGGTTCGCGTTCGAGCGGGTGCCGAAGCTGGACGTCGAGGAACTGGTGCTGGAGGAGGTGCCGGACATCGACTATTCGGTGATCGGCGGTCTCGGCTCCCAGATCGAGGCGATCCGTGACGCGGTCGAGTTGCCGTTCCTGCACAAGGAATTGTTCGCCGAGCACCAGCTCAAGCCGCCGAAAGGCATCCTGCTCTACGGGCCGCCTGGCTGCGGCAAGACCCTGATCGCGAAGGCGGTGGCCAACTCGCTGGCGCAGAAGGTCAGCGAACGGACCGGGCGGGAAGGACGAAGTTTCTTCCTCAACATCAAGGGTCCCGAACTGCTGAACAAGTACGTCGGCGAGACCGAGCGGCACATCCGGCTGGTGTTCCAGCGGGCTCGGGAGAAGGCGACCGACGGGATGCCGGTGATCGTCTTCTTCGACGAGATGGATTCGCTGTTCCGGGTCCGCGGCTCGGGGGTGTCCTCGGATGTGGAGAACACGATCGTGCCGCAGCTGCTGAGCGAGATCGACGGCGTCGAGGGTCTGGACAACGTGATCGTGATCGGTGCCTCCAACCGGGAGGACATGATCGATCCGGCGATCCTGCGGCCGGGCCGGTTGGACGTCAAGATCAAGATCGAACGACCGGACGCGGAAGCTGCCCGGGAGATCTTCAGCAAGTACCTGACCGCGGAGCTGCCGATCCACCCCGAGGACCTGGAGGAGTTCGCCGGCGACAAGGCCGCGACCGTACGCGGCATGATCGAGCGCACCGTGGAGCGGATGTACGAGGAGACCGACGAGAACCAGTTCCTCGAGGTCACCTACGCCGGTGGGGACAAGGAGATCCTCTACTTCAAGGACTTCAACTCCGGGGCGATGATCCAGAACATCGTCGATCGGGCCAAGAAGAGCGCGATCAAGGACTACCTCGACACCGGCGTGAAGGGCGTACGGATCGGTCACCTGATGCAGGCATGCCTGGACGAGTTCGGCGAGAACGAGGATCTGCCGAACACCACCAACCCCGACGACTGGGCCAAGATCAGCGGCAAGAAGGGCGAGCGGATCGTCTTCATCCGAACTCTGATCAGTTCCAAGAAGGGGACTCAGCCCGGCCGGTCGATCGACACGGTCAGCAATACCGGTCAGTACCTGTAGACGGGCCGGCCCGAAGACGCCGGCCAGGCGTGGCTAGGCGGTGACGCCGGAACGGGCCCGGGCGCGCTGGACCAGCCGGAAGATCCCGCGCCAGCCGAGCAGGAAGACGGCGAGCGTGATGCCGGCGACGATCACGAAGGGCCAAGCCGCGGTCGACCCTGAGGCCAACCGCAGCAGCATGCCGAGCACCAGGGTGCCGGCCCACACCACGATCCCGGGGCGCCAGCCGGCCGGATCGGGGCGCAACGCGACGACGGCCCAGCAGGTGGCATGCCCGATGACCGCGCCGGCGAGGAACGGCCACGCCGTGCCGAGCACCTCGAACAAGGTGCCGGCCTCGTCGTGGCTGCGCCGACCGAGGATGGCGAAGACGGTGATCGCCACGACGTCGACCACGAGTGCGGGCAGGTACCTCACAGCGCGAACACTACTGCGCGCTCCACCCAGATGATGAACCGGTTCAGGCGATCCATCGCTCACAGCCCACCACTAGGCTGAGCCCATGGTGAGCGTGCCCGTCTCCTCAGGTCTTCCCCCGGCAGCCCGGGTGATGGGGATCGAGACCGAGTACGGGATCTCCGCGCTCGGCGTACCTGTCGGCGAGGAACTGCACCCGATGCAGCTGTCGAATCATGTGGTCAAGGGCTATGGCTGGACGACCACGACCCGGCAGGCCGGCTGGGACTACGAGACCGAGACTCCGCTGCGCGACCTCCGCGGCTACGAGATCACCCGCCAGCAAGCACATCCCGACCAGCTCACCGACGACGACCTGGGCATGGCGAACCTGATCTTGACCAACGGTGCCCGGCTCTACGTGGACCACGCGCACCCGGAGTATTCGGGGCCGGAGGTGACCGGTGCTCTGGACGCGGTGCGCTACGACAAGGCCGGTGACGTCGTGATGGCGACGGCGGCTGCCCAGGCCAGCCGGGCGCTCGGCTATTCGGTGCGTCTCTACAAGAACAACACCGACGGCAAGGGCGCGTCGTACGGGACGCACGAGAACTACCTGCTGGAGCGCAGCACCCCCTTCGACCGGGTGGTCACCCAGTTCACCGGGTTCCTGGTCAGCCGGCAGGTGATCACCGGTGCCGGCCGGGTGGGCCTGGGCCAGGCGAGTCAGCGATCCGGGTTCCAGATCAGTCAGCGGGCCGACTTCTTCGAGGCCGAGGTCGGGCTGGAGACCACCCTCAACCGGCCGATCATCAACACCCGCGACGAACCGCACGCGGATGCGACCTTGCATCGGCGGCTGCACGTGATCACCGGTGATGCGAACCTGTCGGAGATCTCCACGTACCTGAAGGTCGGCACGGCCTCCTGGGCGCTGCGGGCGATCGAGGCCGGCATGGTGCCGACGGGCGTGCGCGTGGACCAGCCGGTGATGACCATGCGGGCGATCAGCCACGACCCGACCTGCCGCCAACCACTACGGCTGACCGACGGTCGCCGGATGACGGCGATGGATCTGCAGGAGATCTATCTGAACGCGGCCCGGGCCTGCTACGAACGGCACGCCGACGACCTAGGGGAGTTCGCACGGATCGAGGCCAAGGACATCTTCACTCGCTGGCAGGACGTGCTCGACACGCTCCGCCGCGACCCGCGGGAACTGGCCGACCAGCTGGACTGGGTGGCGAAGCTGCAGCTGATGGAGTCCTACCGAGACCGCGACGGACTCGGCTGGGGATCGCCCAAGCTGGCTCTGATCGATCTGCAGTATTGCGACGTCGATCCGCAGCGCAGTCTGTTCGCGGCGCTGGTTCGGAAGGGCCGGATGCGGCGGCTGCTCACCGACGACGAGATCGAGCAGGCCCGGCTGACGCCGCCCAGCGACACCCGGGCCTACTTCCGGGGCCGGGTGATGGAGAAGTACGGTCCGGCTGTGGTCGCGGCATCCTGGGACTCGGTCATCTTCGACGTGCCCGGCAAGCCCGCTCTGCAGCGGCTGCCGTTGCTGGACCCGCTGAAGGGCACCAAGGCCCAGGTGGGTGCCGTGATCGATGCCAGCGACGACGTGACGGCACTGTTCGAGAATTTGGACAACTGACCGTCGCGAGCCGTCTCACAGCGAGTGACGACCAGCACAGCTAGGCTGGAGTCCCCAGCTAGGAGGTGCAGATATGCCTGAGTCGGAGCACAAGAGCAGGTCCCGGCACACAGAGACCGAGGCCGCAGAGGATCTGGCGCCCGTCGACAGCGCCCAGAAGGCCGAGCTCGACGCAGATGTCGACTCGCTGCTGGACGAGATCGACTCCGTGCTGGAGAACAACGCCGAGGAGTTCGTGCGGTCGTTCGTGCAGAAGGGCGGGCAGTGAGCGAGCGACACACCGTCCTGCCGCCGGCCTTCCTGCAGTCCGGCACGTCCTCTTTCGCCGATTTCGCGGCTGCGGTCGCGCCCAATGTGTTGCCGGGTGCGCGTGCTGCCGAGTTGGGTGCAGCGGCGGATCTCGCGCCGCACGGGACCACGATCGTGGCGGCGACGTTCCCCGGCGGGGTGGTCGTCGCCGGTGATCGCCGAGCGACGATGGGCAATGTGATCGCGCAGCGCGACATCGAGAAGGTGTATGCGGCCGACGAGTTCTCCGTGATCGGGATCGCCGGCTCGGCCGGGCTGGCCGTGGAGATGATCCGACTGTTCCAGCTGGAACTCGAGCACTACGAGAAGATCGAGGGCGCCCCGCTGTCGCTGGTCGGCAAGGCGAACCGGCTGGCCACCATGATCCGGCAGAACCTGGGTATGGCGATGCAGGGTTTCGTCGTGGTGCCGCTGTTCGCCGGCTGGGATCTCGCGCGGGAAGAAGGCCGGATCTTCTCCTACGACGCCACCGGCGGCCGCTACGAGGAGCAGGCCTATTTCTCGGTCGGCTCGGGTTCGGTGTTCGCCCGCGGTTCGCTGAAGAAGCTCTATCGGCCCGATCTGACGTCGGCGGAGGCCGCCACCGCGGTCATTCAGGCGCTGTATGACGCCTCCGACGACGATTCCGCAACGGGCGGTCCCGATCTGACCCGGCGGATCTTCCCGATCGTGATGACGGCAACCGCCGACGGGGTGACGCGCGCCAGCGACGACGCGGTCGCGGCGATCGTGGATCAGGTGATCGCCGCCCGGATGCGACGGCCCGACGGACCAGGAGCACCTCTGCTGTGAGCATGCCGTTCTACGTTGCTCCCGAGCAGCAGATGAAGGACCGGGCGGACTTCGCCCGGAAGGGAATCGCCCGCGGCCGTTCGGTGGTGGTGCTGCGCTATGCCCACGGCATCGTCTTCGTGGCCGAGAACCGGTCCCAGGCCCTACACAAGGTGAGTGAGATCTACGACCGGATCGGCTTCGCGGCGGTCGGACGTTACAACGAGTTCGAGAATCTGCGGACCGCAGGCATCCGCTATGCCGATCTGCGCGGCTACAGCTACGACCGCGCCGATGTGACTGGCCGCGGCCTGGCGAACGCGTACGCGCAACTGCTGGGCACGATTTTCTCTTCTGGTGGCGAGAAGCCGTACGAGGTGGAGATCGTGGTCGCCGAACTCGGCGCGACGCCGGAATCGGACCAGATCTATCGGCTCACCTATGACGGCTCGGTCGCCGACGAGGACGCGTACGCGGTGATGGGCGGCTCGGCCGAGGCGATCACCGAGGTGGTGCGCCGTGGCTACCAGCGCAACCTGGATCTGCCTGCCGCTGTGCAACTGGCCGTGCGGGCATTGTCGAGTGACGGTGGCCCCAATGCGACGCCGCGGGAGCTGGGTGCGAGCGCGCTCGAGGTCGCGATCCTCGACCGCACCCGTCCGCTGCCGCGCAAATTCCGTCGCGTGAAGGGGGCCTGGCTCGCCGACCTGCTGACCGTGGCACCGGCCGCGTCCGAGCTCGCTGAACCCGAGGCCGAGTCCGGATCCGACGGCGGGTGAACACCAACCAGTCCGCTGAGGTGGGGCCCCGGGTGGTGGTGATCGGCGTGGGGCTGATCGGTGCCTCGATCGGATCCGCACTGACCAAACAGGGTTGGACAGTCCACCTGGTTGACGCCAAGGTTAGTCACGCCCGCGTCGCGGAGACCCTAGGCGCTGGTACGGTGGCGCCCGCGCCGGCAGCGGCAGTGGAACTGGTGGTCGTGGCCGTGCCGCCGCGAGCCTTGGCGGGCGTGGTGCGGACTGCCTTGGAGACCTACCCGAACGCGACCGTCACCGATGTCGGATCGGTCAAGGCGGAAGTGCTCGACACCTTGTGGGGCCATCGGGAGTTGCACCGCTATGTCGGTTCGCATCCGATGGCCGGCACCCAGCACTCCGGACCGACCGCGGCTCGCGCCGATCTCTTTGCCGACCGGACCTGGGTGATCACCCCACATCGGCGGTCCGATCCCGCGGGGATTGATCTCGTCACCCGACTGGCGCTGGCCTGTGGCGCGCGGACGGTGATCATGGACGTGGACGATCACGATGCTGCGGTGGCCCGGGTCTCCCACCTGCCGCACCTGATGTCTGTGCTGACCGCCGGTCATCTGACCACCATGGGTGAGCAGGATCTCGCCTTGGCCGGACCCGGGCTGCGGGATGTCACCCGGATCGCCGGCAGCGACCCCGGCCTGTGGGAACAGATCCTCACCGCGAACTCGGCCGCGGTGCTGGCCGAATTGCAGCAGATTCGAGACGATCTCGGTCAGCTGATCGATGCCATCGAAGAAGGTGCGGCGGTTCGTTCCGACGGGCAGCACGACACCCGCGCGCTGCGGGACAGGTTGGCCCGGGCGGTGACCGGCACCCGCCGGATTCCGGGCAAGCATGGCGCGCCGGCGGTCGCGTACCAGCAGGTGGTCGTCGAGATCCCCGACACCCCGGGCGCGCTGGCGAGGCTGTTCGCCGATGTCGACGAGTGCGGCGTCAACGTCGAGGACGTGGCGATCGAGCACGATCAGAACCGGCAGGTCGGTTATCTGGCGCTGGCCGTCGCGCCAGATGCCGCAGCCGGTCTGGCCGAGCGAATGGCGGCTCGCGGTTGGCAGGTCCAGCCCTGAGGATCCAGGGTGGCGCGCAGATTCGTGCTGCTGTCGGCGTACCCCGGTAGTCTGACCGGGTGTCTGCCAGGATTGACCCCGCAAAGCCGCCTATCTCCGTCCCCGTAGCCGAGCGATTGGTGATCGCGATCGACGGGCCCAGTGGGTCGGGGAAGTCGAGCACCTCCCGCGGGGTTGCCGAGAAGCTGGGGCTGGCCTACCTGGACACCGGTGCGATGTATCGCGCGGCTACCTGGCTGGTGCTCAACTCCGACGTCGATGCCAGTGACTCCGACGCCGTCGCCGCGCTGGTCGAAGCCGCCGACATCTCGAGTGGCCTGGCGCCGTCGGGACCGACGATCGCCATTAACGGCACCGATGTCACCGAAGCGATCCGTGAGCCGGCCGTCTCGGCTGCGGTCAGTTCCGTCGCCACCAACCTGACCGTTCGGGCGAACCTGATCGCCCGGCAGCGCGCGATCATCGCCGAGGCCCGCCAGGGGATCGTTGCCGAGGGCCGGGACATCACCACGGTGGTGGCGCCGGATGCTCTGGTCCGGGTCCTGCTGGTCGCCGACCCCGCCGCGCGGGTCGCTCGCCGACAGGCTGAGCTGGGGGAGAAGGCCACCAGTGACGAGGTCACCGATCAGGTGATCCGCCGCGACCGGGACGATTCGACGGTGGCCACGTTCACCGAAGCCGCCGACGGCGTCGTCGTGGTCGACTCCACCCACCTGAGCCTGCCGGAGGTGATCGACGTGATTGTCGGTCTGGCCCGCCGGGTGACGGTGGGTCACATCCCGGCTGTCGCACCGCGATGAGCGCCTCTCCGTTCGCCGACGAGGATCCCCGCGAGACCTGGCCGGTCGTCGCAGTCGTGGGGCGACCCAACGTCGGCAAGTCAACCCTCGTCAACCGCATCATCGGCCGCCGCGAAGCGGTCGTCCAGGACGTTCCCGGGGTGACCCGTGACCGGGTCAGCTACGACGCATTGTGGAACGGCCGTCAGTTCGTCGTGGTCGATACCGGTGGCTGGGCCTCCGACGCGACCGGCATGGCCGCGCAGATCGCCGACCAGGCCGAGATCGCCATCGACGCCGCGGATGCCGTGCTGTTCGTCGTCGACGCGACCGTCGGGGTGCTCGACGAGGACGAGGCCGTGGTCAAGGTGCTGCGGAGGAGCAAGAAACCGGTGGTGCTGGCCGCCAACAAGGTCGATGATCCCCGCACTGAGGCGGAAGCCGCGGCGATGTGGAATCTGGGCCTGGGTGAGCCGTACGCGGTGTCCGCGCTGCACGGCCGTGGCAGCGGTGACCTGCTCGACGCGATTCTCGAGGCGCTGCCGACCGCTCCGCGGGAAGGGGACGGCGAGATCGGCGGACCCCGCCGGGTCGCGATCGTCGGCAAGCCCAACGTCGGCAAGTCGAGTCTGCTGAACACGCTGGCCGGCCGACAGCGGGTGGTGGTCGACAATGCGGCCGGAACCACCGTCGATCCGGTCGATGAGTTGGTAGAGGTCGGTGGCACCGTCTATCGGTTCATCGACACGGCCGGCATCCGGCGCCGGGTCAAGGAAGCGTCCGGACACGAGTACTACGCCAGCCTGCGTACCCACGGCGCCATCGAGCGGGCTGAAGTCTGCGTGGTCGTGATCGATGCCAGCGAGCCGGTCACCGAGCAGGATCTGCGCATCCTCAGCTCTGTCGAAGAGGCCGGGCGGGCGCTGGTGATCGCGTTCAACAAATGGGACCTCACCGATGACGAGCGGCGCCGCTATCTGACCCGCGAGATCGAGCGGGATCTGGTGCAGTTCGCCTGGGCCGCTCGGGTCAACATTTCTGCTCAGACCGGTCGGCACGTCGATCGGCTGCGGCCGGTGGTCGACGAGGCTCTCGCCAACTGGGAGAAGCGGATCTCGACCGGCAAGCTGAATGCTTTCCTCGGTCGGATCGTCGCCGCTCATCCGCACCCGGTGAGGGGTGGCAAGCAGCCGCGGATCCTGTTCGGCACCCAGGCGCACGCCGGACCGCCGACCTTCATCCTGTTCACCTCGGGTCAGATCGAGGACGGTTACCTGCGTTTCGTCGAACGCCGGCTGCGGGAGGAGTTCGACTTCACCGGTACGCCGGTGCATCTCCAGGTCCGAGCCCGGGAGAAGCGTGGGAAGCAGTCCCGCTGACTCTGCGGGCGGACCGAATGGCTGCGGCTCGACGGCCGGACCGTGGCGGTGCTCGGCGCCGGAGCGGAGATGGGTCCACTGGCGCCACTGTTGCGCTGGGGCGTTCGGGTGGCCGCGGTAGATCTGCCGTGGCCCGCGATCTGGACCCGGCTACTGAAGACCGCCCGGAGATCGGCCGGCCAGGGGCCGGGCACCGCACTGGCTTTCCTGGCCACACCGACGGATGTGTTCGCGGTGCCGGGTGCTGCGGTGCGGCAGTCGACCCTCGCGTACGAGCGGCGCTCCCGGGCCGCGAAGGTGCTGGGCCGGCCATTGCGCACACTGAGCGGCGGTCGGCTGCTGCGGCGGGCGTACGTACGAGGGTCTGATCCTGGGATCAGCGACAGCCTGGTGGTGCAGCAGGGGCCGAACTATGCGCTGGCCAAGCGGCTCTAGCGGTGGCGGGCCACCGTGGCACGGCGAGACGGCGTGCTCGTGTCGATGAATGTCGCGCCGCCGACGCGGACCCGCTCGGTGGTGAAGAACCGAGCACTGGCGGCTGCGTACGCCGGTGCCCACCGATTCGGCGTAGAGGTTTCGAGCCTTCCACCTCCAACGTGTTGATGGCCGCGTTGCTGGTGCATGACCTGCACACCGGCGGCGGACCCTCGCATCCCGAGCCCTGGCAGGACGAGGCCTATGCCGTTGCTCACGGCGGACTATGGCGCCTGCCCTACGCTCCGCGTAGCGTCCTCGGCCTGGCCGCACTGATGGTCGCGGCGTGGCACGATTGCGCCCGTGGCGGCCGGAGATAGTAGAGTCTCCCCTCGTGGTCGGGCCAGCGCGGACGACCGTGGCGGGCTGTGGCGCAGCTTGGTAGCGCACTAGACTGGGGGTCTAGGGGTCGCAGGTTCAAATCCTGTCAGCCCGACCGGTTCCGCTCCTAGTCAGATGGCATTTTGACCATCTGACAGGGGCGGGTGTGCGATCTACGTGCGACAAGGGCTCTCCCATCGGAGGACCTCATGCCAGATCAACCCACGAACAGCCCGGCGACCATCTCGGAGCTGCTCAACCTCGATGTCCCGGGGGAACCACGGCAGGCGGCGGTCTACTTCGCCGCGACCGTCATCGCGATCGCCGGCCACCACCCCGAGCAGCCGGTCGCGGATGTCGTGCGGGAGTCCATGGACACGACCCGCGTGTTCCTCGAGTCCGTGACGGCAACGAGCAGCTGATGAGCGAGCAGGCACGTGACCTCGCCGCGGAACGGATGATCGAGCTGTATCTGTCGAGTGATCCGTTGTCGGCTACGACCAAGAAGATCCGCCGGCGGGTCCTCCGCCGGGTGCCGAACCTGCTCGACACGACGACTGAGGATCTGCTGCTCTGGATCGGCCGGCACGAATGGCAGGCGAGCACCAGGGCCAGCATCGAGACCGCCCTCCGTGGCTTCTACCGGTGGTTGCGGAAGCGGCAGCGGTACCGCGCGGACGATCCGGCCGAGGATCTGCCGCATACGAAGGTGCCTCCGGCAACACCGCGGCCGGCGCCCGAGGCGGTCATCGACCAGGCATTGCTGGCCAGCGACGAGCGAACACAGCTCATGGTCGCTCTCGGAGCGTGGGCCGGGCTGCGTCGCGCCGAGATAGCGTCGCTGCGATGGTGCGACGTCGTGGGCTGCCGGCTCGATGTCACCGGCAAGGGTGGTCGGCGCCGGCAGGTGATCATCTCCCCCGCGCTCGAGGCCATGCTCGCCCACGAGCAGCGGCTTCGCCTCGCCGGCAAGTGGGGCACTGGCTGGCGCTGGTCCATCGACCCCGCCAGCCCGTGGGTGTTCCCATCGCCGTACGGCAGCGGGCACCTGTCTCTTGACAGCGTCTACCGGGCGGTGAAGGCCGCGCTCGGTGGCGTCTGGACAACACACCCGCTGCGTCACCGCTACGCATCCCAGCTGTACCAAGCCAGCGGCCACGACATCGTCGCCGTCAAGAACCAGATGGGCCACACCTCGATCGCCACCACCCAGAGATACGTCGGCATCGACCCAACGGCCATCATGTCCTCGGTCGTGACCATCTCGCGACGAGTAGAGGTCTAGGGCAGTGGCTGGTGCAGATTCCGGGGCACAGCGCGTTGAGCTATACCTGGCGGACTGCGTCGGCAGGGGTCTCGCGCCGAAGTCGATCGAGATCTATCGGCACTATTTGGGCCGGGTGCCGAACCTGGTCGACGCGACCGAGAACGAGCTCAAGCTGTGGCTCGGCCGGCACCCGCACTGGAAGCCGGCGACTCGTGCCCTGGTGATCGTGATCCTGCAGGGCTTCTACCGCTGGCAGCGGCTCAACGGCTACCGGGCCGACGACCCGGCCGAGAAGATCGAGCGGCCGAAGGTGCCGCGGCGAGTGCCGCGGCCGGCGCCGCTGGCCGCGGTCACCGAGGCGCTGCTGACCGCCACCCAGCGCGACCAGCTGATCATCGCGCTCGGTACCTGGGCCGGCCTACGCCGCGCCGAGATTGCCCGGGTCCGCTGGGTCGACGTCGTCGACGGCATCCTGCACGTGACCGGGCAAGGGCGACGTGCAGCGGGCAGTGGTCCTGGCGCCGCAGCTGGTCGCACTGCTCGACGCGGAACGCCGCCGCCGGCTCGCCGGCACCTTCGGCACCGGCTGGCGGGCCGGGCTGGATCCGGGAACGCCGTGGGTGTTCCCACGCACCCACGGCACCGGGCCGGCAAGTCCGGCGATGATCGGACGCCGCGCGAAGCTCGCGATGGACGGTGCCGCAACCACCCACCAGCTGCGGCACCGGTACGCCTCGCGGCTGTACGCGCACACCGGGCACAACCTGATGCTGGTCAAGGACCAGATGGGCCACGCCTCGGTGTCCACCACACAGATCTACGTCGCGATCGACCCCGCCGACGCGCTCCCGGCCGTATCGACGATCGCCGGGGAGTCGAGCGGGACGGGAGCTCGTCCCAGGTCCTGAAATCCGCACGCACCTGGCGGATTTCGGTCTCGGTCATTTCCATTTCCGGTTCTATTTCCCGGTTCTATTTCCGGGCATTCCTGGCTATTGTGTCCATTTCGACTATCTCGTCCGCTATTGCGCTAATCCGAATCCATCTATTTCTTTTCGGTCACACATCCGGGCCCGCGCCGAAACCAAGTTGAGGCTCCAACATTTTCGAACAGCTAATTCGAACACCGGTTTTGTTCGAATATCGATTTTCGAACGGGGTGCCCTGGGGCGGGACACACACGGAGAGAGGTCTCTCCGATAGAAGGGGGCTCCCCAGAAAAACCGGCACCCCGGGCTGGCCGGCCGCGGGGTCAGTTCGGGCAGCTCAGGGCCACTCGGGTTCGAACGCTACGCCGGTGGTCTGCTGGTTGAACCGCCGGCGGCGGCCGCGGTTGCGGAGCCATCGCTCGACCTGGTGGTCGTAGGTGCCGAGGTACTCGGCGGTCTTGTGCCTGCTCCAGCCGGCGGAGTCAGCTGCGAGAATCGCCGCCTCGAGCTCGTCGAGCGCGGCGTTGGCGGCGAGGAGCCGGGCCGCGATGGGATCAGTGCTGGTCACGTGTGTGGGCCCTTCTGCGGGAGGGTCGGTTGTGGGGCAGGAGCGGCCACGGCTCTGCGAGCGTGAACTCGCAGGCCCGTGGCCGCCAGAGGGACTTGTTCGTTGTCCCCTCTTCCGTCGCGGAGCGCTGAGATCGTGTGAGCCCGCGACGCTGGTCAGTTGGTCCACTCGGTGTCGTCGGCAGTCCACTTCTTGGTGTCGTAGCGCATGCCGTCGGCGCCGAACGGAACCGGAGCAGGCCGGAGAGTGCAAAGAGCGTCGAGCCTGGCCTGGCGGCGGGGCTCGACGTAGGCGACGGTTTCCAGCCGCATCCGGAGGTTGTCACGGGTGGCCAGCAGGGCACGGTCTGCTTGCACCTGGTCGGCGGCCGCGGCGGCGGAGCGTGCCCGATCCTGGCGCATCCACTGCTCACCCTCGTTCAGCAGGGCGGCGAGGCGCTGATCGTGGGGATTCACGCTGCTGGTGGTATGCACCGTCGCCGGCTTCCCGTACAGCGCTTCGAGCGCCGGGGTGGCCGTGGCCAGCTCCGCCAGTCGGCCGGCACGGACCAGGCTGACACTGGTGCCCTTGTATGCGGCGAAGGGCACCAGGCTGACCTCGATCAGCTCCACGGGATTGCTCCGGTCGTAGCGGACCGCTGAGCCAGCAGCGACCGGGCCGGGCGGCAGGAAGCCGATGGATGCCTCGAGCGCGTCGAGCGCGATCAGGGCGATGGCTTCCTCGGCGAGTGGGGTCGTCGCGAGCCGGGCCCGGATCCGGAGTCCGGTGCCGTCTTCCCACACCTTGATCGCGGACCCGACGATCCGGTCGATCTTGTGGTCACGAAGTACTTTGACTGCCCTCGGGTCGGCCATAGCCGCTCCGAACGCGCCGGCGTCGAACTCCTCCACGTAGCTGGTGCCGTCACGGTCGACCACCCGAGTCGGTGAGCGGTACGGGACTGCCAAGATCTCGATCTCGCGCAGGTCATGGTCGATCACGGCGCCGGCGGCGGCGCGGGTCAAGACTTCGGTCATGGCCGGATCTCCTCATCGGGTCGCTGGTACAGGTGCCCGGGCCGGTACTGGATCGGCTGCTGTTCGGGGTGTCGGAGGCTGTCGACGGTGGCACGAACTGCGTAGGCGGCGGTCTCCCGGTCCTCGGGGCGGGCGTCAGGGTCGGCGGCCGCGGCGAGTAGGTCCGTCCAGTGCTTCGCCGCGGCCGCGAGTTCGCCGGCCACCAGGGCGATGCCGTCACCTCGCAGCTGCTGCGCCGTCAGCTCGTTCGCCACGATGGCCGCAGCGAGCTCCTCGCTGGCCACGTCCAGCGGCGGCCACTCCTGGTGCGAGATGCTCATAGCCCGGCACCGTACGCCCAGGGTCCGACAATCACACCGGTCTTGATGGTCAGTACCGCGGTCTACCATCACGTCGTGGCCACCTTCGGCGATGCGTTCCCCGATCCGCGGGTCGAGCCGACGATGAGCGTCGAGCGAGCTGGCCGCTTCGTGGGCCTGTCCCGGTCGGCCGCCTACCAAGCTGCTGACCGAGGCGACATCCCCAGCATGCGGTGGGGTCGCCGACTGCTCGTTCCCACAGCGATACTCGCCCGCCAGCTCGGTCTCGCCGCTCACCAGCCCGCCTCCCCGTCACGATCACCGTCGCCTGCCGGGCCAGCCCGACCATAGGGACGGCGGTCCCCGGCCGGCGGACGTTCTGCCGGCCAGTGGCCCTGCTGCTCGGGTGGCCGGCCGGTGCCGTAGACCCGGCCACCAGGCTCCTCCCACCGCTGATCCGCCGACGGATGCCCGTCATACGGCGGCGCCGGCTGACCCCGATACGACTGCTGACGGGACTGCTGGCCAGCACGGGCCTGACTGCCACCGCGGCCGCGTTGGATCGGGAGCGAGTCATGCTCCGGGGTCGGGTTCCCGTTCCGCCACCGCCACAGCGGGCACCGCAGTGACACCGCACCGGTGTTGTCGTTGACCTTCCGCTCCAGCTCCGTGCCGCACCGGCACCGGCGGGGCGGCTTCGGGACCCGGTCCCGCAACTCGAACAGCAACTGCACCGCCGGCTGCACCAACGCACGCAGCTGATCCGGGTGCTCGGCCTCCACCTCAAGGTCGAACCCGCCACCAGAATGCATTCTGAGCCGGATCATGCCTCGCTCCTCGGCACGAAGTGTGGTTTCGGCGTGAACGGGTGATGACCGGTGATCGCCTTGGCGTCCGCAGCGCGGCATGCATCCTTGGTCCGGCCGCACACGTCGCACTTCGGGCCGGTGCCGTGCCGGCGCGTGATCGCCGGTCGGTACCGCTCCCAACGGATCGCACCAGGAGTGACCGCCGCAGAGTCCCTGGCCGCGGCAATACCCGCAGACACCGCGACCTCGAGGTCGACCTCCATGCCGACCAGCACCGACCTGATACCGGCGAAGTCCCAACCCGGTTGGTGGCCAGCCTGATCCCGCACCGACTCAACGAGCTGAGCCGCGTGATCCCACACCAGGTTCTCGTCTGCTGCCTCTTCGAGGTCGCTCATGCTGCACCAGCGATCGCCGCCGCCTTCGGATGGCGTCGCTCGGGCAGACCACACCGGCGACAGGACTCGCCGTAGTCGTCCGGATCCCAAAGATGATCAACGAGGCGCTTGGCCGATTCTGTAGCCGTCGAGTGGTACGCGGCTGCAAGGTCGGCACGCTGAGGCTGGCTCATCTTGGCGATCACCCTCTCCGGGCTATTCATGCCGCGTTCGCGACGACACCAGGCGTCGAAGTCGGCGTCGTGTTCGAGGTCGGCGAACGGGTCGCCGCTCTCGCGCGTGCGCGCGCCCGCGGGCGCGCGCGCCGCTGCTGCTACTTCCTCCTTTCCTCCTTTAGTGTCCGACCAGTCGGACGGGTCGTCGGACGGGTCGTCGGACGGGTCACTACTCGAAGTGTCCGACCAGTCGGACGGGTCGTCGGACGGGTCACTACTCGAAGTGTCCGACCAGTCGGACGGGTTGAGGTTGAGCCGGCGGACCCGCGCGCGCCAGCGAGTCCTCGCTGTGGCCTGTAGCAGTCCCACGATTTCGAGCGCAGCTAATGCAGCAAAGACCTGACTTCGCGACGCGAGAACGAGACGCTCGAGAGTAGACACGGATATCCATGCCTCATCGCCTCGGTTGGCTGCGGTCGCGAAATGCATCAGGAGGGCAACCGCAATCGAAGGAGAGACCCTCTGGGAGAGGCACGCTTCTGTGATGGCTTCCCGGACCTCGGCATTGTCATTGAGGAGCTGGGAGACGTCCCGCGGGCGCCAGCTCGGCGGTGATGATCCCGTGGTGTTGGTGTTCATCTGTCGTCGACCTTTCCTGACCGGTGCCCGAAAGGGACGGTCAGGCTGCCTCCCCGCCGCCGCGGCCGGAGCGCTTCTTCTCGGGCTTGATCGGGGTGACCTTCATTGGCCGGAGGGCGTCGACTTCGTCGAGGTCGACGCGGATGGCTCGGGCGGCCATCCTGTAGCCGGTCAGGCGTCCGTCGGCGATCATGCGTCGGACGGTCTGTCGGCTGACGGTGAGGATCTGGGCTGCTTGGTCGAGGGTGCCGTAGTTGCGGCGGGCCATGGTGGGCTCCTGGGGTCGGTAAACAGCCCCACCTATTGAGCGGGGTTACCGATGCCCGACTGACCTGGCTGGCATCACGTGGCCGCTTCCGCAGCGGACCCTCAACCCTGGAGCCATGAGCCCGGGACGAGGCGAGTTCCGGGCCAAGCCGCCCTGCAATCGCCAGGACGGCCCGGACGCTTCTCAGCGTCCCGACTGACCCCGATGTTACACGGTCCAGCCGAGATCGAGCGAGATGTCGAGGAACGGGTTCCTGATCCCCGCAGCTTCACAGCGTTCGATCATGTGCCAGGCAATCTTCGGCCACCAGGTCAGGGCCGACTGTCGATCCCGATGGCACTTCGGACAGACGAACCGGTAGGCCGTGGGCCGAGACTTCGCTCGGAGTATCTCGAGGACTCGGGCCGTGCTCGAAGCGTGGGGGCCCCGGTCTTCGTTCATCTGTGTCTGGGGCGCGTAGAACCCGCCATAGTTCCAGTCGCTTACGACCGATGCATCATCGCCGACGTTTCCAGACCAGCTCGCGAGTCGGATCCGTCGGTGCTGGCCGCGGTCGGTGCACAGGATCTGGAGCCTCGGCACGGGATTGTGTGGCCCGACCAAGAGCTCAGCTGCCAGCCAGGCGAACTGCTGCTCATCTGGATCGTCTGGCCAGTCCGAGTCCCACGGCGAGGGTCCTCCCGCGGGGTCATGGGTCATGGTCGGCTCTCGGCGATGTCGGAGAGCCTGCGGGCGATCTCGGCTGCGCGTCCGTCTGCGACGTGTTGGTAGCGCATGGCCATGGCTGGTGTGGAGTGCCCGATGCGGTCCATCAGCTCGCGGACGGTGGCGCCGGCTTGAGCGCTGAGGGTTGCTCCGGTGTGGCGGAGGTCGTGCCAGCGGAGGTCCGGGCGCCCGGCCTTGGCGCGGGCCGGCTTGTAGACCTTGTACAGGGAGCCGTGGTGCAAGTGCTGGCCGAGCGCGTTCGGGAACAGCAGCCCGTCCTTCCCGCGGCCAGCGTGGGCGTCGAGGTGGTCACGAATGAGGGGCACCAGGTGCGGGGGCACGTGGACATCGCGAACACCGGCGTCGGACTTCGGAGTGCCGACAACGGGTTGACCGGCGGGCCAGGTCACCGCGCGGCGGATCCGGAGCACGGGACTCTTCCTCAGGTCCACGTCGCCGCGGCGCAGCTCGGCCAGCTCGCCGTAGCGGAGTCCGCACCAGGACGCGAGATGCACCATCAGGCGGTACTTCGCCGGCATCGCGTCGGCGATGACCCCCAGCTCGTCGAGAGTCGCCGGACGGATCGCGCGGGTCCGTTTCGCGGTGCCTGCGGCCTTGATCCGGGCTGGGTTGACCTCGAGCAGCTCCTCGTCGACAGCGGCCGCCAGGATGGTGCGCAGCAGCGCGTACGCGTGGGCTCTGGCGGTCGGCGTCGGCACTGTCTCGGACTTCACCTTGCCCTTGGCCCGGACCTTCACAGTGCGCGCCCACAATGCCGTGTCTGCGTGCCAGGCGCGGATGTCGGCGGCGGTCAGGTCGACCAGTGGGATCGATCCCAGCGACGGGAGGATCTTGGCGTCGAGTAGCCGGCGGTACTCGGTCCGGGTCCGCGGCTTCAGATCTCGGGCACCGAGCCAGCGTTCGGCGTAGTCGGCGATCGTGAGCTCGGGCTTCGGCGGGGGAGCCGGGATGGCGGGCTTCCACCGCTGTTCGGTGATCGCCGCGGACTGCAACGCCAGCCAGGCGTTGGCGTCGACCTTGCTGGTGAACGTGGTCGGTGCATTGTGCCGCCGACCGTCGGGTCCGGTGTAGGAAGCCTGGTAGCGCTTCGACGGCAGCTTGCGAACGTAACCGAAGCTGCGCCGGGTGCCTTTGCGGTCGCTTCCCGACTTCCGTCCCGTTGCCTGCCGGCGATCCGACAGGCTGACAATCTCAGCCACTGTTTGCCTCCCCGTGCGATATCCGTGCGACAAGGAATGTACACTCTTGGTCACACAGATCACTCTTGGACGTTAGCTCAATGTGACGAATGTCCTTGTGTGACTGCGAAAACGACCATCAGCCCTGGTCGTGGCGTGGATCGCGAAAGCCCGTGGGCGACAGGTTCAAATCCTGTCAGCCCGACGTAAATGCCCTGGTGAGAACATGTTTCTTGCCAGGGGCAGGTGATATTTGGCGATCTCTGGCGAGGTGGAGTTCGTCGTGGCCGAGCGCTGCGAGCGGGTCTCAATCCTCGATTCGGGCAGCGCCGTCGCGGTTGAGATCGGCCAGATGGGATCGCATCGTGCGCAGTTTCTCCTCGGAGTGTCCGGTCCAGTCGGTCAGTTCACCGACCACGCGGAGCGGATGCCGGGAGCGGTAGGACTTGGTCGGGTTGCCGGGAAACCGCTTGTCGGTGACGTTCGGATCGTCCTCGAACTCCCCGGTCGGTTCGACGACGTAGATACGTCCCGAACCTTCTCCTGCGGCGAGTTCGGCGCCCCAGACCGCGGCATCGAGCGTCGCAGTGAAGTAGATGTGGTTCATCAACCGACCCTCGCTGTAGTTCGAGACGCGACCCGGCACCAGCAACTCGCCGACAACAAGGTCTGCCTTCGTGCCGTGCAGGTACGCACCCGACTCATGGACCTCGAACGGGATGGGCTCACCAGTCATCGTTGCTCCGTCATTGCTTGGGTTCTGTCGTCGGACTCCGGTCCGCCGCGACCTCCAGGCTAGGCCGGGATGCCGCTTCGCAACTAGTACAACTGTGCTAGTTTGGATCTGTGGTGAACAGGATCGACGGGGAAGAGCGCCGGCGCAGGCTGGCGGAGGCGGTCTGGCGGATCATCCTCCGCGAGGGCTTGCCGGCCGTCTCGGTGCGGGCCGTCGCAGCGGAGGCGGCCTTGGCAGCAGGGTCGGTGCGGCACTTCTTCCCGTCCCAGACGGAGCTGCTGAACTTCGCGATGACGACCCTCGTGGAGACGGTGACCACGAGGGTGCAGCGGGCCGCACAGACCCCGGAGGTACGCGAGCGGGTGGTCACGATGCTGGTCGAGCTGCTGCCGGTGACCGACCGCACCCACGCCGAGTTCGCCGCCTATCTGGAGTTCCTGGATCGCTCCCGCACCGACTCCTCGCTGCATGCCGTGGCGTGGCAGAGCGTGCGCGCCGTACGGGAGTTGATCGTCACGGTGCTGACCGATCTGCGCCGGCTCGGACTGGTCCGCGCCGGAATCGACATCGAACAGGAGTCGATCCGACTGCACGCCTTCATCGACGGCCTCACGCTGCAACTGATCGTCGCGCCGGAGTTGATCACCCGCGCCGATGCCCGCCGAGCACTCGAGCAGTGGCTCCATGACCTGGAGGAAGGAGAACGGAGATGATCATCGCAGGAATCGTGGGCGCGGAGGTCGCGTTCTGGGTCGTCCTCGGACTGGCTCTCGTGGCCCGCTACCTAGTGCGCTGGCGACGGGTCAGCACCATCCTGCTCTGCGCGTTGCCGGTGATCGACCTGGCCCTGCTGGCCTTCGTTGTCGCCGACCTCGCCCGTGGAGCGGTACCAACCCCCTCTCATGCGCTGGCGGCGTCCTATCTCGGTTTCACCGTGGCCTTCGGCCATCCGCTGGTCAGCTGGGCCGACGGCATGTTCGCCGCCCGGTTCGCAGGCGTGCCGCGACCCGCCAAGCCGGCCAAGGGGAGCGCCGCCTACGTCCGCGGACTGTGGGTCGAGTGGTTCCGGGTGCTGCTCGCGGCAGCGATCGCGGTCGGCATTCTGGCGCTGTTGGCGCTCGGCATCCGCCACGAGACGGTCCCGCTCTCGATCGACCAGGCCGCCACCAATCCGCTGTGGGCACAAATGGTCACCCTCGGCATGGTCGTCGCCATCTGGTTCCTCGCCGGTCCGGCCTTTGCTCGCCGGACCGTCGGCACTGGGTAGGTTGAGGCGATGGTGGTGCAGGTGTCGCGGGCTGACGTGATCGCCTTTCGTCTCGCTGCCCACCACCTCACCGACCGACTGGACGACCAGTCGCTGCCTGCCGCGGCCGGCGTCTGCGGAATCCAGGACAGCCCGCCCGGGTCGGCGCTGCTCGCCCTGCACGCCCGGGTACGCGATCTCGCCCTGGACCGGCTGCATCGTGCCGTCGCCGAGGACAAGGTCCTGCTGCAGAGCTGGTGCATGCGTGGCGCGCCGTACTGCTTTCCGACCACCGACGCACCGATCTTCACCGCCGGCGTGCTCCCGCCGACCGAGCAGGCGATGCGCCAGCTGATCCTCGGTGTCGGACCGGCTGTGGACGAACTCGGCCTCACTCTCACCGAGACAGTCGCGCTGCTCGGCAGCGAGATCCGCGCCGTCCTGTCCGGCCGCCGGCTGGCGATCGACGAGCTCGGCAAGGAGCTCGCCGCCGCGGCCATCGACAAGCTGCCGACGAGACAGCGCGCGATCTGGATCGGTGAAGGTCCGTATGCTGCCGGCCAGGCACTCGGGGAGGCCGTGGTGCACTTCGGCCTCCGGATCCTCACGTTGCAGGGGGTGGTCTGCTTCGCCCCCAGGACCGGAAACAAAGCACCTTTCGTGCTGGTCGACGAATGGCTGGGCAGCCCGCTCCCGGACGTCGATCCGAGGACGGCGCGAGCGGAGCTGCTGCGTCGCTACCTGCACTGCTACGGACCATCCACGAAGGCAGACTTCGCTGCTTGGCTGGGAGTCCGGGCAGGTGACGCGGGCCCCTGGTGGGAGCTGGTCGAGAGCGAGTTGACCCAGGTCGACGTCGGGCGCCGGGCCTGGGTGCTGACGAAGGACCTGGCTGCTTTGCAGTCGCCGCCGGAGCCGCACGGGGTCCGGCTGCTGCCGCCCCGCGATCCGTACACCCAGCTTCGCGACCGCGAGACGGCCGTCGACAAGCAGCACCACCGGGAGGTCTGGAAGTCCGTCGGGGATCCGGGCACGATCCTGGTCGACGGGACGATCGCCGGCACGTGGCGGCCACGCAAGAGCGGCCGCCACCTGACGATCACCGTGCGCCCTTTCGACTCACTGTCGGATCAGGACCGGAGCCGACTGCAGGCCGAAGCCGAACTGATCGCCCCACTGCGAGGTGCATCGTCGGTGGAGGTCACGGCCGACCTCCCCTGACAAACCCGTCGGGGAGGTCGACCGTGCGGTGTGCCAGCCAGCGCCTACCGCATGCCGTGGTCACGCTCCGCGCCGTAGAAGCTGGGCATCTCCTTGATGATGCCGACCTTCGCCACCTTGACCGTGCGGGCGCCCTCTCGGCCCCCGATGACGACCTTGCGATAGGAGGTGTTGTTGCTGGTCTTCCGCTCGTAGAGGCGCTTGTCGGGGTTGGCCTTGATCTTGATGAAGTAGGTGCCGTTGCGCAGACCCTTCAGATCGAAGGACTGCCCGGGAAGCGACTGGACATAGGTGTCGCCCGAGCCGCTGTCCAGCACCTCGCGGACACCGATGGACTCCCGGGTCCCGCAGGAGGTGTGCAGATCGGTGTTGGTCGGCTTCCAGTTCGCACCCTTGACGAGATAGTTGACCGCGTCGGTATTGGCCAGGCAGAACGCCTCTTTGGAGCTCAGGGCGACGAACTTCTTCTTCGAGTCGACCAGCTGATAGCTCGCGAAGTCCTGGAAGTGCCAGTGGTCGTGGCCGTCACGAGCATCCCACTCCATCCCGCCGACCGGTGCGTACCCCTTCTGCTTGCCCGACTTGGTGAAGAAGTACTGGTATGCCTTCATCAGGTTCGGGTTCTTCTTGCTCCGGAATCCGTCGACCACCATCGGGCCCGGCCCGGCGTTCCACACGGTGGCGCTGAAGTTGAGGTAGCGGCCGTCCTCGACCTGGATGTCCCAGGCGGGGAGTGATCGCAGATCCGGCAACGGCCCGGAGGGCTTCTTGGCTCGCTGACCGGTCAGCTTGGTGGGCTGCCGGGTAGCGGCGACAGTCTGGTCGGAGTTGCCGTTCGCCTTCCCCCGCAGTTGGGCCATGCAGGCATCGGGGTCCTCGTCGCACTCGTCGAACTGCTCGACCTCGACGGTCACCTTGACCTTCGCCGTCGCCTGCGATTTCGACAGCCCGAGGGCTTTGCGGTAGGCCGGTGCGATCGTCACGGTTGCGGTGTACTTCCCGCTGGGCAGATCTTCGAGGCCGGTATTGCCCAACGGCGCGGCATATCCCTGCTGGATGCCCCACACGGCGCCCAGCGTGTACGGATTCCAGCTGTTGCAGTCGCTCGGGAACGGTGACGTCGCCGGGGCACTCGCCCGCCGGCGGACCGGGTTCTCGGAGTTCGGGCAGAACGACGAGGTGGTCTTGGCGACCACCTTGCCGGCCGAGTTGGTGAACGTGGTTGTGTAGAACTTGGCCAGCCCGGTGAAATCCGATGGTGTCGGCAGCTTCTTGTCCTTCCCCGGCCTGACCAGCTTGGCGACGATCGGCTTCTTGTAGCTGCTTCGCTTTGCGGTGACTTTGAAGGGGCGCTTGCCGCTGACCGCGTAGACGCCCAGGCTGCCTTCGGTCCAGTTGTAGTCATCGCTCTCGTAGCGCGTGAACGTCACATTCGCCCTCGTCCGCTCGAGGGTCAGATCCGGCGATGCGGCTTCGGCCGGCGAAGCACTCACCAGCCACCCGGCAACCATCGCCAATCCTGCCACCAGCACCACGACGGCTCGGCGCACCATTGCGCCCGATTCTCGCCCCATTATCTGCTCCGCATCTGTCTCGGTCGCCCCTCGAACCAGGTTGGCGAGGAGAGTAGTGGATGCCTCCGACAGTTTGCCGGCTGGGGGCGCCGGACATCCCTGGGGAATGCGCCGATGCGGCCCGAAACTCCGACGCGGGTGCTGCCGCAGGCGGTCCTAGACTCAGTCCAATGAGCCCGAGCGTGCCGTATCTCGATCTCGCCGATCCGGCCTTCGACGTGACCTCCGACGTCGTGCACGATGCCCGTGACCAGGGCTGGTTCGCCGCGACCCCGTACGGGTGGGCAGTGCTGCGCTACGAGGAGGGCACCGCTCTGCTGAAGGACCGCCGCTTCCAGCAGGGCAATGCTCGCTGGCCCGAACAGAACGGCATCCACGACGGGCCATGGCAGCAGTGGTGGGCCGAGACCTTGCTGAGTCTGGAGGGCAGGGATCACCTGCGGCTGCGTAAGTTACTCGGGCCCGCGTTCCGCAGCCGGACCATCGAAGCTATGCGGCCACAGTTCCAAGAGCTGGCGAACAACCTGATCGACGGCTTCGCCGCGCGCGGCCGGGTCGAGTTCGTCTCCGAGTTCGCCGAACCGTACGCGTCCCGGATCCTCTGCCTGCTGCTGGGTCTACCGGACGACGAGTGGCCACAGGTCGCGCATTGGGCCGACGACCTCGGGAAGTCGTTCGGCATCAACGTACGGCAGGATCTGCCCAGGATCGAAGCCGCGCTGGAGGGACTTACCGGCTACATCGACCTGGTCATCGCCGATCGCTCCGTCCACCCGCGCGACGATCTGGTCACCACCTTGATCCGAGCCCATGCCGACAACGACATGCTGACTCGCCGTGAACTCAGTGTGGCGCTGGTCTTCCTCGCCTTCGCCGGGATGGAGACCACCCGCAACCAACTCGGTCTGGCCTTGCAGAGTCTGCTCGCCCAGCCGGACCAGTGGGCCTTGCTCGCAGCCCGTCCGGAGCTCGGGGCCAGGGCGGTCGAGGAGATCATGCGGGTGAACCCGACGGTCACCTGGGTCACCCGCGAGGCGATCCAGGACGTCGATCTGAACGGCCTGCACATCCCGCGCGGCGGCATCATCCAGGTGCTCTCGCACGCGGCCGGAACGGACCCGGCGGTGCCGGGCAATGCGCCCGACATCGATCTGCTGGCCGAGAACCGCCCGCTGCATTCCGGATTCGGCGGCGGCATGCACCACTGCCTCGGCCACTTCGTCGCCCGTACCGACATGTCGGTCGCGCTGCCACTGCTCGCCCGCCGGATGCCCGACGCGGAGCCGGACGGCCCGGGCGAATGGCTGCCGGTGTCCGGCAACACCGGCCCGATCCGCTTCCCGATCAGATTCACACCCGAGCACTGAGTTCGGGAGAAGCTGCTCGGGTTTGTAGGTCTTGCTCGGTCTGCAGATCGAGCAGAACCTACAAACCCGAGCAACATCGGTTATGGCGCGTAGCGCAGACCCGCCCCGTGCTCGAAGACCGGATCCTCGGTGTCATTGGGCACATCGGACTGGGACACCAGGATGGCCTCCGTCGAGCGCGGCACCTCGAACGGCAGCCTGCCCTGTGGCGCGACGGCGCCGGTCAGCACGTCGACGAGCGCGGCGCTGGAGGTGCCCACGCTGGTGAGGATGGCCGTCGCGAACTCCGCGATCGGGGCCAACAGCGCGGGCCGCTCCAGATTGGCGTCGATGATCAGCGGCGTACGCTCCGCGATCTCGCGCAACAGATAGAGCTGACCGGGCCGGTACGCCAGCGAGCCCTGGTGGAAGAACTCCTCCAGGAACAAGTCGTTGCGCGGATCGAACGGAGCCGGCAACCGCACCACGGCGACGTCGGCGTCCGCCGGATCGTCGACCACCTCGCCGAGCCGTGCCGCATCCGCGGCGGCGACACCGGAGACGTAGACCTTCAGACCCGGCTGCAAGGGCAGCGCCGGGGCGGCCCCGATGGGCTCGTTACGCAACAGCACCATCGACTCGGCCTGGGCCCGGTGACCGGCGGCCCGGAAGTCCTCCCGGCCGAGGATCTCCTCGGCTGCGTCCTCGTCGACGAACGGGTCGTCGAACAGTCCGAGCTGGAACTTCACCAGCAGCAGCCGCCGAACCGACTCGTCGAGGCGCTGGTCGCTGATCAGGCCCTCCTGGACGGCCTGCAACAGCAAGTCGGTGCAGGCTTCGCCGCCGAACTGGTCGGCACCGGCATTGACAGCTTTCGCGACACGCTCCAGCTCCGACAGCTGCTCCACACCCCAGGCGCGGGCGGGCAGCGGTTTGCCGAACGCCACCATGCCGTGCACCAGCCCCCAGTCGGTGCAGATCACTCCGGTATAGCCCAGCTGCTCGCGCAACAGACCGGTGAGGATCTGACGGTTGTAGCCGAAACCGACCTCCTCGATGGCCTCGCCGTCGAGTTCGAGCCCGATCGGCATCCCGTAGTAGGGCATCAAGGCGGAGGTGCCGGCCTCGATGGCCCGGCGGAACGGCACCAGATGGTCCTCGAACCGGCCACCGGGATAGACCTGCTCGCGCCCGTACGGGAAGTGCGGGTCCTCGCCGTCGCGCTGCGGGCCGCCGCCGGGGAAGTGCTTGGCCATGGTGGCGACCGAGGTCGGGCCGAGCTCGCGGTCCAGCTGGAAGCCCTCGATGTACGCAGCAGCGACCTCGGCTACGAACGCGCTGTCGTTGCCGAAGGTGTGGAACTGGCGCCCCCAGCGCGGCTCGGTCCCCAGATCGATCTGCGGATGCAGGCTGGACCGGATGCCGACGGCGATGTACTCCTGGCGGGCGATGTCGGCGAACTGGCGCACACGCTCGGGATCGCGCAGGGCGGCCAGACCGAGCGGCTCCGGCCAGGCCGACATCACACCGGCGGCGAAGGCGGCGCCCCGGTTCTCGGCGAAGGAGTGGCGCGGGTCGCTGCTGACCGTCACCGGGATCGAGTGCGGCGTGGTTGCCGCCAGCTCCTGCAAGGCGTTCGACCACTGCGCCGACTCTCGCGGCGACGGCATCGCATGGACGTTGACGTGGTTGACCAACTTGTCGATCACCACCTCACGGGTGGACGAGCGTGCTATGTCACCGTCGCCCTCAATCAGGGAGCCGCCAGGACCGACCTCGATGATGTCGTGGAAGAACAGGCCGACCTTCTCGTCGAGCGACAAGCGTCCGATCAGGTCGTCGGCACGTTCGGCGGGGGACAGCCGCGGGTCCTCGAACGGCGCCATCTGCTGATCGTGGTCGAGATCGCGGAAGACCGTCCCGTCGGGCGCGGTCAGGGTCGTCAACTGAGGCTTAGGCACGTCGTCGTCCTTACGGTTGGTGGGGTGCTATCCGGCGCTGTCGGTCACGGCAGCAGCTTCATGATGTCGTACTCCAGCTACCGCCGTGGATCCAGACCAGCACCGGCCACCGGCTGGACGAGCGGCCCGTATCCAGGGGCCCGCCGACGGTTGGGACGCTGCCGCGATCGGCGGGTCAGGTGGGTGAAGATGATCTTGTTCGCTGCCCCAGGAGGTCATTCCATGTCACAGCTGCCGATGGTGTTCGGTACCCAGATCACGCTGCCGGCGATCGGTTTCGGCACCGGCGGGATCCAGGGTCAGGTGGGAGTCCAGGCCCTGACCGAGGCGTTCGAGCTGGGTTACCGGTTGATCGATTCGGCGGTGAACTACGAGAACGAGGGCACGGTCGGCCGGGCCGTCCGACAGTCCTCGGTGCCGCGTGAGGAGATCATCGTCACCTCGAAGCTCCCGGGTCGGCACCACGCGTACGACGAGGCCGTGGTCACGATCGAGGAGAGCCTTTTCCGCACCGGGCTCGACTATCTCGATCTCTACCTGATCCACTGGCCCCTGCCGCGGCTGGACAAGTACGTCGAGGCATGGCAGGCGCTGATCACCGCTCGCGACCGCGGACTGGTGCGAGCCATCGGGGTCAGCAACTTCCTGCCCGAGCACATCGACCGGCTGATCGAGCAGACCGGCGTGGTTCCTGCGGTCAACCAGATCGAACTGCATCCCTTCTTCCCGCAGGCGGAGCAGCGCGGCTACAACGCCGATCGAGGAATCGTGACGCAGGCCTGGTGCCCGATTGGCCGAGCGGGGAATCTGCTCTCCGACCCCCTGCTGGGCGCGATCGGCGAACGGTACGGGGTCTCGCACGCCCAGGTGATCCTGCGCTGGCATCTGCAGCTCGGTGTGGTGCCGATCCCGAAGTCGTCCTCGCCGGAGCGCCAGTACGAGAACCTCGACCTGTTCGGTTTCGAGCTGACCGACGACGAGATGGCGGCGATCACCGCCCTCGGTCGCCCCGACGGCCGCCTCTTCGGCCTGGATCCCGCCACCCACGAAGAGTTCTAGCGAGAGTACTGGCCCTCCTCTGGGCCCGGAACGCTGCCCTTGACCCGGCAAATGTCGCCCATGGGTGGATATTGCTCCGCGCACAGCAGGTTCCGGGTTGACTTGTCGCCCACGGGTGGAAATTGCCGACTCGCACGCCAGCCTCGCTCGCAGTCGATATGATGATTCCATCAAGTCATCATGTAGTGGGGAGCGTACTGTGCCGGGCGATTGGGTGGGGGAGCGGCCTCTGTACGAGGTGAAGGCCAATCTCTTCAAAGGACTGGCCCATCCGCTGCGCATCCGGGTGCTCGAGGTGCTGGCCGGGGCCGGTGACGAGGTGTCGGTGACCACCTTGCTGGCCGAGACGGGCCTGGAAGCCTCGCATCTCTCCCAGCATCTGTCCGTGCTCCGCCGCAATCACCTCGTGGTCGCCGAACGGCGGGCCAGCCAGGTGTTCTACCGGCTGGCGTACCCCCAGGTGGCCGATCTGCTGGTCACCGCGCGCGAATTGCTCGGTCAGATCCTGCTGACCAATACCGCGCAGCTGGCCCTGGCCGATGCCGACGGCGGCGCTGGCCGGTGAAAGCGATGACGCCGGTGAACGCGGCGGTCAATGTGCGGTCCTATCTCCAGCCGCTGCTGCCCGGCAGGCGCGACTATCGGCGGCTGCGCTACACCTGGCGTGGTGACCTGCTGGCTGGTGTCACCGTCGGCATCGTCGCGCTGCCGCTGGCACTCGCCTTCGGCATCAGCAGTGGTGCCGGTGCCGAGGCCGGCCTGGTCACTGCCGTGGTGGCCGGCATCGTCGCCGCCGTCTTCGGCGGGTCCCATATCCAGGTCTCGGGTCCGACCGGCGCGATGGTGGTCGTCCTCGGACCGATCGTCGCCACCCATGGCGCCGGGGCGATCGCCCTGGTCTCGATCATGGCCGGCGCCTTTGTGCTGCTGCTCGGCGTGCTCAAACTCGGTCGGACCGTCAGCTACATCCCGTGGCCGGTGATCGAAGGCTTCACCCTCGGCATCGCCGTGATCATCTTCCTGCAACAGGTGCCGGCCGCGGTCGGGGTGCCCTCGCCACACGGCGAGAATGCCGTGGTCGCGGCGATCAAGGCGGTCGGGCAGTCGTCGGTGCCGAGCGTGTTGTGGAACATCGGCGCGGTCCTGCTGGTGGCCGTGATCATGGTGGGCCTGCCGAAGATGCATCCCAAGCTGCCGGGTTCGATGATCGCGATCGTCGTTGTGACGGTGCTCGCCGCGCGGGTCCACGCACCGATCGGGCGGATCGGCACCCTCCCGGACTCGCTGCCGGCTCCGGCATTGCCCCCAGCCGACCTGGCGATCATCACGAACCTCTCGGGCGCCGCCTTGACGGTGGCAGCGCTCGCGGCGATCGAGTCGCTGCTGTCGGCCCGGGTCGCGGCATCGATCTCCGACACCGGCCCGTACGACGCCGACCGCGAACTGGTCGGCCAGGGACTCGCCTCGGTCGCCGCCGGCCTGTTCGCGGGCATGCCGGCCACCGGCGCGATCGCCCGGACCGCGGTCAATCTGAAGTCCGGCGGCCGGAGCCGGCTGGCGGCGGTCACCCATGGCCTGGTGCTGCTCGCGGTGGTCTATGTCGGTACGGGCGTCGTCTCCCAGATCCCACTGGCAGCGCTCGCCGGCGTGCTGATGGTGACGGCCAGCAGGATGGTCCCGGGCGAAGCAGTCCGCAGCGTGCTGTCCTCCAGCCGCTCGGGCGCGGCGACCTTCGTCCTCACGGCCGTGATCACCGTCTCCTTCGACCTGATCGTGGCGGTCGGCATCGGGATCGGCGTCGCGGCCCTGTTCGCGCTGCGTACGCTGGCCAGATCCAGCGGCGTCCACCGGGAGGAGATCGCCGGACCCGCCGATCCAGCAGATGCCCGGATCGCGGTATTCCGGCTGGACGGCGCCCTGTTCTTCGGGGTGGCCGAGCGGCTGCTCGACCGGGTGCTCGCCATCGACCACGTCGAAGTGGTGATCTTGCGGCTGTCCCAGATCCAGATCATGGATGCCACCGGAGCACGCGTGATCGCCGACGTCGTGCGGACGCTGGAGCGGCGCGGCATCACGGTGCTGCTGAAGGGTGTCCGCCCGCAGCACCTGACCCTGGTCAGCCGGACGGGAGCGCTGGAAGCGCTCGCGCATGAGAAGCATCTGTACGACGATCTTCCGGCAGCTGTCGCACATGCCCGCAGTCATGTCCACCGGAACGCGGCCGTTCATCCGACGATGATGGACGGGTGAACCGAATCCCAGGCCCCGCCAACGGGTTGGCCCTGGTCTATCGCCTACCTGGGATGACCACCGGCCGGGCCCAGGTCCGCGCTCACCAGGTGCTCGAGACTCTCGAACTGGATGCGAACCCGCCCAAAGGCCTCGGACCCGATCACCCTCCGGTGGCGATCCGGGGTGGTCACCTCTCGCGCGGCTCCTCAGGCTGGGGTACCCGGATGGCGCACCCGCCGGCTTTGACCAGTACCGGCCAACTCGTCATGGTCCGTGCGGTGGCCGCGCTGTAGCCGCTCTCCGCCGAGAAACGCACCGGCAGCACGGCATCGGCAGAGCGGTAATAGGCAAGGGCGAGCATCTGCCAGTCCTTGTTCTTGCGTCGTGTCTGGTCGTGGTACGCGCTGTCGGTCAGGTAGTAGCTGTAGCCTCCGAGGTCGACCACGAACCGGCATCCGCGGTCGATCTGACGTTGCATCAGGTTCAGCTGCAGCAACGCCAGCGGCCAGTCGGTTGCCAGGCAACCAGGCAGCCGGCCGGCCGTTGGAGCCAGTTCAGCAGCCGGGAACTCTCTGCCACCCAATGTCTGCGTACGCATGGGATAAGCCAGGGCGAGAATGCCGACCGCGGTGAGGGCGACCAGCGCCACCGACAGCCCACGAGCCACCGGCGTAGGCTCGAGACGTCCGCACCAGGAGAGCAGCACCGCGACCCCACCTCCGACGGCCAGCGCAATCGGGGCCGACGTCAGACCGGCGTAATGGACGAACCACATGGGTGTCGTCATCGCCAGCGCACCGTGGGTGACCAGCAGTGCGGCGATCGCCCGCAGTTCGGTGCGGAGCAGACACAGCACCAGACAAAGGACCAGCAGTGCGATTGCCAAGGTCAACACAACGCTCCACTGCGTAGGGTCCGGCGTCCAGCCGCGGAGCCCGAGCAGGTCGGTCAGCCGTTCGGCAGGGGATTCGTCCACTCGCCGGCGACCGACCTGGGCAACAATGACCATCTGCCACATCTGGACCGGTGCTGACACGAAGAAGGGCAGACAGGCCGCCGCGCACATGCCGACGGCCGCGCCAAGCGTGATCAGCCCAGGACGTCGCCCCCGCCGCGCACAGATGGCGACCACCATCACCAGCAGCGGGACGACACCCCAAATCTTGAGCACCGGCGAGAAGCCGAGCAGCAGCCCAGCCACGACATAGTGCCTGGTCCTGATGGTGTATTCGGCACCGAGCAGGCGAGTGACGACCAACGCGGCCAACAGCATGGTCGTCGCCGGTGCCTCCAGCAGCATCGTGTGTTCGACATAGACAGCGCCGGGTGAGAGTGCGTAACAGAGCCCGGCCAGCAGCCCGGCGAGCCGATGGACCGGACGGAGCGCCAGGGTGCAGAGGACCGCGTTGACGCCGCCCAACAGCATCCAGGCGAGCCGTGCCACCGCTACGGCATCGGGCTCGCCGATTAGCCAGGAGAGGGCAGCGAACGGAGCGAGAAGGATGGCCACGCCGGGCGGATGTAGCAGCAGGAAGTCCCGGTACGGCAACAGGCCGTTGATCAGACCGAGAGCCGCCGCGAAGTGCACCCCGTCGTCGTAGTTGCCCCCCGCGTGCAGGCCGGCCCCACGGAGGATGCCCGCCAACCGGACGACGAATGCCAGCAGGAAGACAGTTACGAGCGCGAGGGGGAACCATCGGCACTGCGGACGAAAACCAGCAGCCGATGCTGCGGCCATACGTACCAACCCTTCTTTCTGGCGACGACATAAGTGTGCCCGACCAGGTGCTGGGGACGCGCAAGATACGCGTGGGCGGAAGCCGAGGTTGCACGTGCAGGCAGGGAATTCCTCCCTTCGGATCACGATGTCGGGGCTGGACACGTCGCCCAGATTGCGAAAAAGTCTCAACCGTCCATCAACCTGAGCATCAACTAACACATTCGTAACAGTTGTATCTCGATCGGCGAGTCGACTAGTGTGCGGCTTCAATGTGCTCCCGCGTATCTCGGGGGACCGCTGACCGCGGCGAGGCCGCGGCTCGATGGAGGAGTCTCATGCGTTGTCGCCGTCTCGTCGCCCTGTCCGTCGGCCCCTTGCTTGCGGTCGGGCTGGTGTCCGTCCCGCCGGTGGCGGAAGCAGCGAGCGCGACGCCGTCGACTGTCACGAGTGTCACCGCAAGCCCGGGATCGAGTCCGGGGACGGCGGTCTTCACCTGGCAGAGCGAGGGCAAGAACACCGACTATTTCCTGCTGGAGACCGGTCTGACCGCGTTCAGCAAGTCGAGCAGTTCGTCGCTGCCCCGATCGGGTCGCCATGCCGCGACCTTCAAGATCTCGGCCTCGTCGCGGTCCTGGACCATGTCGAAGGCGGACGCGGCCACCGCCGGCTCGCCGCTCGGCTCGGCGAATTACCTCTACTACCGCTTCACCGCGGTCAACGTGGATGGCTCGAAGACCCACACCAAGGCCTTCCCGACGTTGCAGACGGTGATGCCGAGGGGTCTGGCCGCCAGCGCGAACGGCAAGGGCACCGACATGCGGGTGGCGACCTTCAATGTCCGTACGGTCAAGAAGACGAAGGACAAGCGAAACTGGCTGAAGCGGGTCGATGATGTGGCGGCGGAGATCTTGACCACCCGCGCCGGGGTTGTGCTCGTGCAGGAGGCGTCGCCCGGGCGGGCCGACGGCAAGAGTGGCTCCACGGCGAAGGTGGGCCGCCAGACGACCACACTGGTCAGTCACCTCGCGAAGCAAGGCGGGTCGAAGTACGACTACCGGATGGTCCGCACCACTTCCTATCTGAAGTCCGGACTGCCCAGAGGCACCCAGGGTGGGCGGGTGCTGTATGACAACAAGCGGTACAAGCTGCTCAGCTCCTGCCCGGAGAAGACCGGCAAGAAGTCCTACAACGCCTCCTGCTCCTTCAAGCTTCCGATCCTGTCGACCGACAGTGAGAAGAAGCGCCGCCGGGGTGGCTACGCGCTGCTGGAGAACCGTTCCTCGGGACAGCGCTTCTGGGCGGTCGCGGCGCACCTGGACGAGCGGCACAGCACCAGCAAGACGACTGGTCCGAAGTACGATCAGCTCCGGGCCACCCAGGCCAGGTCGATCCTCACGTTGATCAGCAGCCTGAACACGAAGGGCTATCCGGTCATTCTCGGTGCGGACATCAACACCTGGCAGAGCGACAAGTCCGGCTACTCCGGTCACGATGTCCTGGTCGCCGGCGGCTTCTACGACACCTTGGCCGCCGATGTCAAGATCAATCCTCAGTTCACCACGTCCAACGGGTTCAAAACGACTCTCACGCCGAACGGGAACGGGGTCGGATCGCACCTGGACGTGGTGATGGTGAAGGGCGGCCGGGGCGGGGCGGATCGCTGGGTGAATGTGATGCAGAATCCCGACGCGAACCGCCCGTCCGACCACAACCTGGTCTACGCCGACATCACGATCTGAGCCAATGCGGGCTGCGACCGGTCCCGGTGGCAGTGCACCCGCGGGAGGAATCTCATGCGTTTACGTCGTCTGGTCGCCTTGGGCATCGGCCCCGTGCTTGCGGTCGGCCTGCTGTCTGCGCCACCACCGTCGTACGCGGCGAGCAAAAGGCCCTCGGCGATCACCAGCCTGGCCGCCAAGCCGGGATCGAAACCTGGAACGGTGACGTTTCGTTGGAAGAGCGCGGGGAAGAACACCGACTACTTCGTGCTGGAGACGGGTCTGACGGCGTTCAGCAAGTCGGCCGCGTCGAAACTCCCGGCCTCAGGTCGCCATGCGAAGACCTTCAAGATCTCGGCCCGGGCCCGGTCGTGGACGATGTCGGCGGCTCAGACCAAGAGCGCCGGTGCGCCGCTGGGATCGGGCAACTACCTCTACTACCGCCTCACCGCGGTCAACAAGGTGGGCAAGAAGACCGTGGTGAAGACGTACCCGCGCTTGCAGGCGGCGATGCCACAAGCCCTTGGTACGTCCCGCAAAAAGGGCACCAAGCTCCGGGTGGCGACGTACAACGTGCTGACGGTCAAGAAGACGAAGGACAAGCGGAACTGGCTGAAGCGGGCCGATCGGGTGGCCAAGGAGATCGTCGGCAGCGGCGCCGGTGTGGTGCTGTTGCAGGAGGTCTCGCCGGGACGCGCCGACGGCCGGAGCGGCTCCACGGCGAAGGTCGGCCGGCAGACCACGACATTGCTCGCCCACCTGAGGAAGCAGGGCGGCAAGAAGCACGACTACCGGATGGCACGCACGACCTTGTACCTGAAGTCCGGATTGCCGCACGGCACGCAGGGCGGGCGAGTGCTGTATGACAACAAGCGGTTCAAGCTGCTCAGCTCCTGCCCGGAGAAGACGGGGAAGAAGACGTACAACGCGTCGTGTTCGTTCAAGCTGCCGATCCGGTCCGTCGACGGTGAGAACAAGCGGCGGCGCGGCGGCTACGCGCTGTTGCGGAGCCGGGCGACCGGGAAGAAGTTCTGGGTGGTGTCGGCGCATTTCGATGATCGGCACGGCCGGAACAAGGCCGAGGCGGCCCAGTTCAACGCACTGCGCGGCAAGCAGGCCAGGGCGGTCCTGGACCTGGTGAAGCGGGTGAACAAGAAGAAGTACCCGGTGGTGTTCGGCGCCGACATCAACACCTGGCAGAACGACAAGTCCGGCTATTCCGGCCACGATGTGATGGTTGCCGGCGGCTTCTACGACACCGCGGCGGCGCGGATCCGGATCAACGCCGGCTACACGACCTCCAACGGCTTCGTTTCGAAGCTGAAGCCGCACGGTCAGGGCGTCGCTTCGCACCTGGACGTGGTGATGGTGAAGGGCGGCAAGGGCGGCGCTGATCGCTGGGTGAACAAGATGCGGAATCCCGACTCGAACCGGGCGTCGGATCACAACCTGGTGTACGCCGACATCAAGATCTGAGGTCCTAAAGCACCTGGACGTGGTGATGGTGAAGGGCGGCAGGGGCGGCGCGGATCGCTGGGTGAACCTGATGAAGAACCCCGATGCCACCCGAGCCTCAGATCACAATCTGGTGTACGCCGACGTCACGATTTGATCGGGTGGCCTCGCCGTCTCCGCGCCGATCAATAGCCCCAGGCGCGGGCTACGTGAGCCAATTCCGGCGGGGTTTCGGGAGCGGGTCGCAAGGGCTTGATCTCGCCCGATCGGATATTCTCCGACCAATCGCCGATGCCTTGGCGGCGGTAACTGCCCTGACTGAACTTTCCGTATTCGAGCATTGAGCGTTCCCAGCGAACCCCAAGCCAGGAACAGATTTCCTTTGTTGTCTGCTCCGGATCGGTGACGAGTTCTTCGTAGCGAACGGTGGGGCCTGGCAGGGCTTCGCGGGCCGCATCAATATGCGGCGCATACTTCAGGACCGCGCCGATATGGGTGTCATAGCTCACATGTGGGCGCGCTTCTGCGTGAGAACGGGCGATTGCCGCGGGATGCCGTATGAGATAGAGGTACCGAGCGTTCGGCCAGGCGGCTGCGATTCGCGACCAAAAGATAACATTGTGCGGCGTCTTGTCGACGATGATCGACTTTCGACTCGCTATCAGTTGACGGTGCAGAACACGGTCCCAGAGTAGGTTCTCCAGATCATCAGTCGTCATGCCCAACTCATCCATGGCCCTCGCGGCAAACTTCTTGGTCGTTGTCACGGACAGGCGATTCAGATGCAGCTCATGTGGCGCACAGATCTGGGAGTGGCTGTTCAGGATGCTCCGTAACAGGGTCGAGCCGGATCTCGTTGGGCTGAACAGGAAGACGGGGGAGGAAACGAGCCGATCGGGTCCATCGGGGTACATCCAACGAACCTGTGCCTTCCTGAGTCGCGCAGGGGCGATCATTCTCCTGGACGCTCGTGCCAAGTCATCGAACTGGTTGGTAACCCAGTTGCGCAGTGCCACTGACTTCCTCCTCAACCTTGGTCGGGTTTATGGGCACGGGACTTGGTGAGCCGACGGAGCTGCGAGCTGCCACGTGACTGCCAGGTCCTCAAGAAGAGATTCACACGCCGGGTCACGACACGGGCGACCCGCGAGGGTGTCGCCGGTACGACGAGCGGGACGTCCGCGTCGACACCTCCGACCCGGGGAAGGATGACTCGAACGCGATAGCGACCGGGATCCACCGTGTCGAGAGGGGAGTGCCACTCTCGGCCTTGATCGTCCACTGGCGTCAGAGAAATCTGCGCCCGCTTTCCACGAGCCGTAGTCAGTTCGCCGCGCAGCCTTGATGAAGCGAACCATGGCACAGCCAGTTCGAGGCTGAGGTGCTGATGACTGTCGCGGACCCGGATCGGAGCAACGAGATTCCTGACACGTTTCGCAGAGATACCGACGTCGATGCCCAGTCGTCCATTCTTCGTGACAGTGAGCACGGTCCGCGGATGGGCTGCCAGCAGCGCAACATCCCCTCGACCATGGGGTGGTGGAACGCTCATCCTGAGCGGGCGGAGCCGGTGGAGTCCGATGGCCTCGACTCGGACTGAAAGGTCATAGCGACCTCGTGGCAATCCATGGCCGGCGGCAGCGATCGCGGGGTTCAAAGTCACCGATCCCGTAATCAGGATTCGACCGATGATGCCTTCTCGCTGAATCGAGATAGCCAACGGCTGATCGACGAACCACTCATCGCCGGTCTTGCGGTTGATGACAACGATATCGGCAGTCATCTGCGACGGGTCGTCCACTCTGCGGAGGTCGGAGCGAGTGGTGGGTCCGGTCAGCGCGATGGGTAGGAGCCACTGATCCGCGTCGCCTTGCTCAAGAGAGAGGGTTGCGCCGTCGACGACGAACTCGCCGGCGACCGACAACCGAGGCGACCCGTCAAGACCTCGTACGCAACATCGATATCGAACATCCGGCTGCACCGCACGTGTCCGGGACACGAGTTCTTTGAGTTCGAGGAATGTGCCATGTCTCGTAAGGTGAGCACGGAGCCGCGCGAGGGTCGGTAGCCCGTGATCCACCGAGATCGGGAACCGCTGCTCGAGGAGTTGGCGAATGGGCACCAACCACATATCGCCCGAGTCGTTCTGAATGTCGAGGATGCGTCGCCCGGAGAGTTTTCCGAGCACTTCCACCCGGAGGAATCGTCGATAGAAGTGATCTCGAACCGGACCGGGCTCGACTGCGGAATCCACCACATCGAGCACCTCACCTAGATTTGTGTAGTACTCGTCTGGATCAATGCGTTGCCCGCCTGCGTTCCCACCGTCAGATCGGCCGAGGTATCGATAGCAGACGTAGTCGCTGACGATGGAGCAACTGCTGGCTGCGAAGTAGGCGCGAGTGATGAACAGCTGATCCTCGAGTCGACGGCGTCCTTCGGGGTAGCGGATTTCGTGGTCGATCATGAATTGCCGACGTAGCATCTTGTGGGGCGTCTGCGAGTTGATCAACCGTGAGTCATAAACTGTGCAGCGTGCGCGCTGTTCGCGGTACAGGTATTGGTGCACCCCTCGGAAGTCGCTGGTGACCTTGCCCAGTACGATATCGGCCCCGTTGGCAGTGCCCAGCTCGTACATGCGCTGCAGAGCCTCCGGATCAAGCCGGTCATCCTGGTCGACGTACATGACGTACGCGCCCGATGCTGCGTCTGTGCCGACGTTTCGAGGCTTGCCGGGCCAACCGGACCGGGGGATCGTGATCGCCCGGACCTGGGCATGTTCGGCTGCGAGGTCGCGCAAGAAGTCAGGAGTGCCGTCGTCGGACGCGTCGTCGACGAAGATCAACTCGATCTCACTCGCCGGCAAGGTCTGGCTCAGCAGCGAATCCACACATGGTGCCAGATACGGCCCCGGGTTGTAGACGGGGACGACAACGCTCACCTTGGCCGTCACGGTTGGCTCCTCGGCACCATCTCTTGATTCACCCGTTCGCCAACGCCGCGGGTCCGTCTGCCCGTCGGATGTCGATGATGTGGCCGGTCTGGCCGGACAAGAGCACGTCCAGCGACTGCTTGGCGACCTCTACCGACGACAGCAGCGTGCCTGGCGGCTCGTCGCCGAAAGCCTTGGTTCGCATCGGAGTGCCGGTCCGCTCCGGGTTGACGCAGTTGACCCGGACCCCGGACCCGGCCCACTCGTCGGCCAACGCCTGGGTCAGGTTGACCACCGCCGCCTTGGCGGAGGAATAGAGAGAGTAGCCGGAACGGCCGCGGGTGTAGGAGGACGACGTGAAGAGCAGCAGCGAGCCCCTCGTCTCGGCCAGATGGGGATAGAACTCCTGGGCGATGAAGATCGGGGCCAGGTAGTTCACCTCGGTCGCGGCGTAGATGGTCTCCTCGGTGGACTCGGCGAGTTCGCCGCGGGGGAGCACACCGGCGGTGTTGACCACGAAGTCGATCCGGCCGGTGTCGGCCAGCACCTGCCGGCAGGCCGCGACCACATCCTCGCGTCGCTGCACGTGGGTGTTGGTCGAGGACCGGGAGAAGGTCTTGACCGTCGCTCCGTAGGTCTTCGCCAGATCGGCAATGTCGCCGCCGATACCGTAGGAGCCGCCGAAGACGACGAACGTCTTGCCGGTCAGTCGCACGTGGTACTCCGCCTCGCTGAGCGACGTGGGGTGGTCGGCGGAAGTCAGCTGGAAGAGCTTGTCGGCGATGTAGACGTCGATCGGCTCGGTCACCTTCATATTGCGCTCGTGACCGGCCACGACGGCGATCGGCACCTCCGGCAGATAGCGCAGCACGACCGTGCAGTCGTCGGTAGCGGTGAAGCCGGGGTCCTCGGTCGCCTTTGCGTACGCGGCCCGGATGGTCGAGAGACGGAACGATTGCGGAGTCTGGCCGCGACGCAGCAGATGCCGGGGGAGTACGTCGGTCATCCGTGGCTCGCCGCTGTCCGGGGAGGCACCCGAGTCGACCTGGATCACAGTGTCCGCCGACGGAATCGCGGTGTCGACGGCCTGGTAGGTCTGCAGCGCTTCGACGTTCGCAGTGATGATCGTCTGTGAGACGAGCGGACGCACTGCATCGTGCAACAGCACGTTGCAGTCTTCCTCCCCGAGCGCCTGCAACGCCAGGGCTGTCGTGTCATTCCGGGTGGCACCCGGCCAGCCGGCGCCTTCGAGGATCTTGCTGACCTTGTCGTAGCCGCCCTTCTTGACCACGGCCCGAACCTCGTCGAGATAGCCGGGGGTCATCATCACCACGATCTCGTCGATCAGCGGGGATGCCTGCATCGCGGCGATCGTGTGCTCGATGATGGGCTTGCCGGAGATCTTGATCAGCTGCTTGGGGATGCTGAGTCCGACTCGGGTGCCGGTCCCACCGGCGAGGATGACAGCGACGTTCCGCAGGATTCCCATCGAGCGGACTCTATCGGCCGAAGCTGTGGTGCGCAGGTGCTGCGTGATTCTCCGGGGTCGTGTCGCGACTGGTCTGACACGAACGGCCGACCGGCATCAACTCTCGCTCGCGGCTGGTTCCACCCGGTAGGGTGAGTCGCTGCCCTTCCCCGCGAACAAGCGGGTGCCGACCAGCAGTAGACCTAGAAGGCGGTAGGAGTTCCGGACATGCAGTATCAAGTGATCGCCGCGCCGTGGGATCTGCAGCTCCGGGTCGGCGACCTGTGATCGGCTGGTTGACTGCACGCCGTCGCGAGGCTGCCGATGAGACAGGAGACGGCGCGGCGAGTCTGCCACCCGACACGTTCCCTGGCATGACGGCACGGCTGATGCTGGCGGCGCCGGCGACGGCGATGGCCGTCCTTCTCTTCGGCGCCTCGCTTGGCGCATCCGCGAGTCTGACCGGGTTGGGGCTGCTGTTGATCCTGGCGGTTCTCGCGGTCAGGTTCGGGTACCGCCGGTATGCGGTGGACCGGATCGCCTGTATCGCGACGGCCTACCTCACGTCGCTGTGGATCCTCAGGCACGCGGTGCACGCCGGCCGGGATGTGAGTTGGGCACTGGTCGGCACGGTCGTTGCCACACTCGCCTTGATCGCTGTGCCCGCGGTCACGCGACTCTCGGCAATCAGTGTGCCCGTGGTGCGCAACCTGCCCGGTGTCGCTGCTCCGCCACGTCCCTGGCCGTACACCCGAGTGATGGATGTGGTCGCCCTGGTGGCCATTGGTCTGGGCGCTGTTGCCGCACTGTTGGGTTTGCCTGGCTGGACCTGGGCGCTGCTGTCGCTGTTCGTTGCCGCACGACCCGCGACCTCGCTGGTGTGGGCGCTGCGGAGAGTGCTGGCCGGCCGGGCTGTCGAGCGGGTGATCGATCAAGCCGTGCAGGACTACGAGCCCGAGTTCTACGTGTACACGTCGCGGCCGGATGATGCTTCGTACCAGATTCACATGTGGCTGCCCTACCTGGAGCGGACAGGTCGCCGTTTCGTCATCATCGCGCGGACGAACGTCGCAGCCGAAGCGATCGTCGCCAACAACACCGAGGCTCCGGTGATTACCAGGCGCTCACTGAGCGACCTGGACCGGCTGATCGTGCCGAGCTTGCGAGCGGTCTTCTATGTCAACGCGTCCTCGGGCAACGGCGGAATGGTGCGCTACCAACAGCTCAAACACGTCTACCTAGGTCATGGCGACTCAGACAAGCCGCCGTCGTACAACCCGACCCACGCGATGTACGACAAGGTGTTCTGCGCTGGTCAGGCCGCTATCGACCGCTACGGCGCGCACGGTGTAGATATCCCGCATTCGAAGTTGGAGATCGTCGGACGCCCGCAGGTGGAAGGCGTCAAGGCCGCATCCGGATCCCACGGCGTCTCGACGGTGCTCTATGCCCCGACCTGGCGTGGACATGTGTCGGAGACACTGCTCTATTCGCTGCCGCAGGGCGAGCGGATTGTCGGCTCGCTCGTTGCCCGTGGTCTCACCGTGATCTTTCGACCCCATCCCTTCAGCCACGAGTTTCCCGAAGACGCCGCATGCGTCCGGCGGATCGAAGCATTGCTGGAGGCCGATGCCGCTACTTCTGGCCGGAGGCACCTCTTTGGCCCGGCCGCCCAGGCAGAGCGGTCGATCATCGATTGCATCAATGCATCGGACGCGATGGTGTCCGACGTCTCCAGCGTGGTCTCGGACTATCTCTTCTCCGGTAAGCCGTTCGTGCTCGTTGCGGTGCCTTCGCCGCCAGACCAGTTCGTCCAGGATTTTCCGGTGGCGGCGGGCGCTTATGTCGTCGATCGCGAGTTGAGCAACCTCGACTCGATGCTCGACCTGCTGCTCGGCCCGGATCCGTTGCAGGCTCAGCGGAGACAGATCCGTAACTACTACTTGGGTGATTTCGCCGCGGACGGGTACGCCCGGAACTTCGTCGCCGCGTGCCTGCGGGTCATCGATACCCCACTCGGCAAGGCCAGCGGTGTGGACGACACTGTGGACGACGGCCGTAGCCATGGCATAGGTCTGATCGACCGGGTACGGGCGCAACTCAGCAGATACGGCCGTGAAATCGTCGTTGCCGGTCTCGCCACGGCGAGTGCAGTCCTTGCTTTGCTGGGTTGGGCCAGTCCCGCGGCGTGGCTCGGCCTCTTGTCGGCGGTCACGCTGGTCTTGATCAGCCGACGGTCGCTCAGGAGTCGGCGCGAACTCGACCGTATGCTCGGCACCCTGGTCCTCCCGCGGGCAATGGTGCTGGCTGCCGCAGTTGTCTACCTGGTGTCCGCCCAACCAGCCAGGGCGCAGACCTTCGCCGGGGTCTTGTCGCTGGCGCTCTTGATGGCTGCCACAACCGCTGGACTGCCGTTACGGTCGGTCTGGAGGGGATCTGGGTTGGGCGTCCGGTCCTTGCCCGGCCTGCCCGAGCCGCTGATCCCGCGAGTCCCGCCAGGACTGGTCTACATCGCCAACGTCGCCCTGCTGGTCATCAGTTGGGTCTTTCTCGTGGTGTCACCGTCGGGACGGGTGCTCGTGCCGGTAGGGCTGATCGCCCTGGTGGCCACGAGCATGTTGGCGGTGTTGAGCTTACGTCGAGCCCATGCGCTGGATGAGGGAAGAACGGAACTGCAGCAGCGGATAGCCGACTATGCGCCTGAGTTTGCGGTGTACTTCGGCTCGAACGTCGGTGCCGATTACCAGGTTGGTATGTGGCTGCCCTACTTCCACCGCATTGGCCGACCCTTTGTGATCATCACGCGCACCGGTCGGGCGATGGAACTCATTCACGCCATGGACCCGCGCATCCCGGTCGTTTACCGCCCGACCTTGCGTAGCCTTGAGGATGTGTTGGTGCCTAGCTTGACGACGGCCTTCTATGTCAACAATGCGGTGCGAAACACTCATTTCATCGAGCGTCGCGAACTCACGCATGTGTGGCTCAACCACGGCGACTCAGAGAAGCCGGCCTGCTTCAATCCGGTGCACGCCATCTACGACAAGATCTTCGCTGCGGGTCAAGCGGGGATCGACCGCTACGCCCGACATGGCGTCGAAATCCCCAGGGCGAAGTTCGAGATCGTCGGACGTCCACAGGTCGAACGAATTCTGCCGGCCCGTGGGCCGATCGGTTCGCTCGATGACATCACTGTGCTGTACGCCCCGACCTGGCGAGGTCCGTACGCCGATTCCCGAGTCTATTCTCTGCCGATCGGTGACCGTATCGTGCAGGGTCTCCTCGACCGCGGGCTACGGGTGGTTTTTCGCGCACATCCGTTCAACTACCGATACCCGGATGACGTTGCGGACATGCAGCGGATCGGGCAAATGCTCGACGCGGACCAGAAGGCCACGGGCCGAGCGCACCTGTGGGGAGCCGCTGCCGAGACCGAGCTCAGCATCGAAGACTGCTTCAATATGTCCGATGTGATGATCGCAGACGTCTCGGCGGTGGTGTCTGACTACCTGCAATCTGGCAAACCCTTCTCCATCGTGTCGGTCGGCAGGAGTGTGGAAAGCCTGCTGGAGGAGGTCCCGGCTGCTCGCGCCGCCTACGTGTTGCGCGATGATCTCTCCGATGTCGACGCAGTGCTGGAAAACCTGCTGCATAGCGACCCATTGGCTGCAGAACGCGCCCAGACCAGGGTGTACTACCTCGGTGACTTTCCGAGCGACAGGTACGCCGATGGCTTCTTGGACGCTGCCCGTGCTGTGATCACAGCTCAGACCTAAACCGTGTCTGGGCCGTCTACGCTCCGATCAAGGGGAGGACTCGTATCCGTGTCGCTGAGCCGACTAGTGCCGTCGAAACTCAAACGGATGGCGGCAGGCAAGGCTGCTGGCAGGCCAGTTCGGAAAGCAGCCCCGGCTCCGGCGCCAGCTCGGCTGGAGTTCTCCGTCTCCGAGGAGACCGCGACACTCAAGCTGAGTCTGCGGCGGCGGAATCACGAGATGACCGGACTTCTGTTCCGGGAGCGCGGCGGGGGCGTCGAGACAACCTACGACATCTCGTCAACGGAGCACGGGCGAGACACGACAGTACAGGTTGACCTGCGCGAGTTGGTCCTGGAACGTGGTCTGCGTGGGGCATTGGACGTCTACGTGCTCTGGACTCGAAAGCCTCCTACGTCCCAGACTTCGGCGGATGCCGAGGGGGCTGAGGTCGGGGCACACCCGACCAAGGTGGTCAAGCAACGCCTTGGTGGACTCCGAGAGACGGAGCGGCCGCCGCAGATGCAGTGGGTCGTCATCGAGGGCATCGACGTTCGCTTGGAGATGACCGTCAAAGGCAACCTGTCGCTACGGATCGACTCTCCGACCCGCACTGCGCCGCGGTGCGTGACCGAGAGCTATACCCATGACGGACACCGCACCACGATGGTCTGCGACGTCAAGACCAACAACCATGCGCTCCTTGATGCCAAGGCGGTCGTGCTCGGTCGCCGGTCTGGGACTCGGCTAGTGACCGATGCCCCGTTCGCATGGTCGGCGGAACGGAGCCGAGACGACCACGGGCTCCTCCACTATGACGTCCGTGCCAAATTCGATCTGATGGAGATCTCTCGAAGGATCTCTGAGTCCGACGACATCCTCGAGTTCGTTCTCGAGGTGCGGACCGAGGCGAATGAGGAACCGTACCAACTGACCTTCCGTCTTCCGGACACCTATCCTGAGCACCGGCTGAAGTCCACCCCCAGCACCGTCACGGAGCAGTCGGGGAGTAGGACACACCTGTTTATTCCCTACCTCACCTACCGTCAGCGCCGCCTCGCATATCGCGTGGAGCATTTCGACAGCGGCAACTATCGCTATCTACGCAGGATGCTGCGACTGTCTTGGCTATTTCCCATCGCAAAGCCGTTCACGAGGATCTGGCTCGTCGGCGAGGTTCCCTACAAGGCACAGGATAATGGCCTGCACTTCTTCCGTTACCTTCGCACGGAGCGGCCCAACTGTCGTGCCTATTATGTGATCGACGCCAAATCTCCCGACCGGGAAAAACTGATGTCGCTCGGAAACGTCATCGACCGTTTCTCGCGCCAGCACATCTTGTACAGTTTGTTGGCGTCACGACTGGTCTCCTCTCATCACGCCGAATACCTGTTCGCCTCGCGCGACCGTGCTGTTGTCCGCCGGACCCGCGGGGTCCGCATCTTCCTTCAACACGGCATCACGGCCATGAAGAACGTGACACCGATCTACGCTCGGCAGCGTACGAATGAACTCCCGACGGAGCGCTTCATCGTCGCCTCTGAGTTGGAGCAGCGCATCGTCATCGAGGACTACGGATTCCGTCCGTACCAGGTGCCGATCACCGGATTCGCTCGGTTCGACGAGTTGCTGTCGGCGGGGGACACATCCGAGCCCAGACTGCTGGTGATGCCGACTTGGCGCGAGGGGATTCGAGTTCAGAACTTCTTGGAAAGCGAGTATTTCCGTCGCTGGTACGGATTTCTCACCGACCCGAGGCTACAGTCTGTCCTGGAGCAGTACGAACTTCGCGTCACGATGGTTCTCCATCCAAATATGCGTTTGTTTGCGGACTTCTTCAATCTGCCCAACGTCGATGTCATTCGCCAGGAGGACGTCGAAGTTCAGCAGCTGATCAAAACCAGCCGAATCCTGATCACCGATTTCTCCAGCGTCGCCTGGGATTTCAGTTTCCTCCGCCGGCCGGTGCTCTACTTCCAATTCGACCAGCACCTGCTGGCTGGCGAGCGGGCACCGCACATCGACTTCGTGGAATACTTGCCCGGACCTGTGGCGGCGACCGTGGACGGGCTCGTCGACGAGTTGTCCAGGGTCGTGGCCCGGGGCTGCACGATGACTGACGAGTACTGGGCGCGGGCCCAGATGTTCTTGACGTACCGGGATCAGAACAGCTGTGCTCGAATTTACGACATCATTGCGAAAGCGTGGGGTCCGAGGACTCTTTTCGATCGGGTTCGCAACGCTGGATCCGTTCAGCGCTGGTGGTGGTCGTTCCGCACCGGCCCCAGCTATTTTCCATGGATGCAACGGCTCTACCGTCTGGCCGCGGTGCTGCCGCGGAATGACGAAGTCGTGGTCGAGTGCGACCGTGGCGCTCACTACGGTGACGCGCCACGATATCTCTACGAGCGCCTTATCGAGCGCGGTGTTCGACCGAATGTCGCGTGGGTCAACAACACCACGCTTCGGCTGACGGATCCGCGAACGCAGAAGATCCGACGTCACTCGCCCGCGTACTACTGGCGGCTCGGGCGGGCGCGCTATTGGATCAATAATCAGAACTTTCCCCCAGCCCTGGCGAAGCCCGCTAAGACGACGTTCCTCCAGACCTGGCACGGTACGCCGCTGAAGCGGATGCAGCACGACGTCGAGAACATGATGAGTCGTGACCCCGAATACCAGCAGCGCGCCGCGCGGCTGACCAGCTATTGGGACTTTCTGCTGTCTGGAAGCCCCTATGCTACGGCCTGCTTCAGAAGCGCCTTCCGGTTCACCGGGACCATCCTGGAGGAGGGCTATCCGAGAAACGACGTGTTCTCCTGGGACGACGCGGCCGAGCGCGCGCGCAACGCGAGGGCGCGCCTCGGCTTGGTGAACGACACACGGAAGATCCTTCTGTATGCGCCGACATTTCGAGATGACAACCGTCCGGGGGCCAACTGGCGTCACCGACTGGAACTCGATGTCGCACGACTGGAGGCGGAGTTCGGCAACGAGTACGTCTTGATCGTGCGGTTCCACCAGTTGGTGCGTGAGTCGATCGCCGACCTGACTGAGTCACACCCCAACTTCGTCATCGATGGTTCCAGCTACAACGACATTCAAGAGCTTTTGTTGGTCAGCGACGTGTTGATTACCGACTACTCGTCACTGTTCTTCGATTTCGCTGTGCTTCAGCGACCGATCCTGTTTTTCACCTATGACCTCGATCGCTACCGAGATGCCCTCCGAGGATTCTATCTGAACTTCGAGGCATCGGCGCCAGGGCCACTACTCGGCAACAACGATGAATTGGTATCCGCGCTGCACGGCCTGGATGAAATTGCCGCCCAATACCTTCCTCGACTCCGAGAGTTCGCCGCCACGTATGCACCTAAAGATGACGGCGGGGCCAGCGACCGAGTAATTGATGTGGTGTTCGGTCTGTCGAGCCCTCAAACGCGCTTGCAGCCTTGACTGTGAACGGACCTCTGAGTCGTGGCGGATCCCGAGAATCGTCAGTGTCGCAGTTCCTTGCTTTCGGTCGTCGTCCTGACGTCAAGATCCAAGTAGATGTCTATATTCGGGATCATGGCGATCAGGCGACGTGCTCGCCGGACCACTTCCCGATCCCATGGACGGCGGTGAGGTCACGAATCTTCTCCACGACCCTTGCGGAGTTCCCGGCGTCGGCCCGGTCAAAGAATATCCTGCGTCTGAACTCGTACAACTCGTCTGGGCTCGTATCGATGTGTTCTTCTAGAGCAGACCGAAGGGAGTTGAAGTCGATGCAGACAGGACCAGGGAAGCATAGGTCCAAATCGTACAGATTGTGCTCGCTGCGCGTGTGAGAGGGACCTGCTGCCGACCAGCTGATAACTGGCCGTCCGGTCAGCATGAAGTCTACGAAGGCATTGCTCGAGTGGTCGGTGATCAAGGCCGCCGCCTCGCGATACAAGACCTCCAGATGGATGAACTCGGAGTCTGAAAGATCCAAAACTGGCAGCTCTCCGAGACGGTCCGCTGACGGATGCAACTGGCCTGGTTGGTGACGAATTCCAAGCATGCAGTCGTTGACCTGCAACCACTCGGCCAGCCGCACGACTTCGGAATCGGACCAGCAGCAGGGCTGGCTCTCCCGGGAGCCGTGGCAGGCAGGCATGAGTAATACCAGCCGCATTCGACCTAGCCGCATTCGCAGTCGCGCGAGTTCTGCAGCGAAATCTTCGGGCAATTCTTCTTGAGGGCAGAGTATGAAGTCGTTGCGGGGGAGTCCGGTGTTCCAGATCTGGTGAAAAGTGAGGGGGTAGAAGGCTGCGGTCGTTGCGAGAGTGTCGACCTTCGACGAACTGATCACAGCCCGATAGTCATTCTGCTGCCGAGCCATTCGAGTGAGTGATTGATGGTCAGACGTTGACGTGTATCCCGTCCGCACGACGGGTAGATCGAGTCCTAGGTGGATGAGGTTGTGGAGTGCGGGTGAGACTGGGTAGACGGCGCTGGAGTCGCGATTTTGTTTGATTAGGATGGTTCCTGATCGCATGAGTCGGTGCTGGCCTAGTGGGGATTCGAGCGGGATGACTTCGACGTTCTCTCCATCAACGGCAACATCTTTTCCCCGGGTGAGGATTATCT
>JASGEZ010000025.1:0-37945 GCA_047605905.1 Microlunatus sp. | reverse complement strand
CGGCCATCCCGCCACGGCGCAAGCCGGCGCCGACATCCTGGCCGCGGGCGGCACCGCCGCCGACGCCGCCGCCGCCATGGTGCTGACCAGTTGTGCTGCGGAGACTCTGTTCACCGGTCTGGGTGGCGGCGGGTTCGCGACCTACTATGAGGCGGCAACCGGCGAGACCCGGTGCGTGGACTTCTTCGTCGCCATTCCCGGTTTGGGTGGTCGTACCGCCGGCCGAGGGCAACCGATCGAGGTCGTCTTCATCGGCCAGGCGATCCCGTACGAGATCGGGCCGCCGACCGTCGCCGTGCCCGGGACGCCGGCCGGCGTGCTGCATCTCTGGCGCCGCTGGGGCCGCCTGCCCTGGCCGGAGGTCGTGGCGCCGGGGCGCGCGGCGTCTTTGGGTTCGGTGTTCCCGAACGCGCATGCCGAACTGCTGCCCAAGGTCTCCCCCGCGTTCCATGTCTCCGAGGGCCTGGCCGTGTACAGCCGGGCTGACGGATCGCCGCTGCAGGGCGGCGACCTGCTCGCCCATCCGGCGCACGCGGAGGCGTACGACCTGCTGGCCGAGGAGCCGGATGCCTTCTATCGCGGCGCTTATGCCCAGGCGATGCTCGAAGTGCTGGGCGAAACGTCCGCTCTGGAAGCTGTCGATCTGGAGACCTATCGGGTGATCGAGACTCGGCCGCGGCGGGTGAACGTCCATGGTTTCGGCGTGCTGGCCAGGGGAAATGACCTCGACGACGTGCTGGGCACCATGCAGGCAGCGGCGGCGACCATGCCCGGCGACCCGCTCACCTCACCAGCCGCGGCGCGGGCTCTGGTGGAGGCGCTGCGCGCACCTGATCGCCGGGCCGAAACCACCAATCTCGTCGCCGCCGACGCCGAGGGCAACGTCTGCGCCGTGACGACCAGTCTCGGTCTCGGCTCCGGCGTCTGGGTTCCCGGTTTCGGCGTTCATCTGAACTCGATGCTCGGTGAAGGCGAGCTGGTTCGCGAAGGAGTCGGGCCGGGCATGCGGATGGGGTCGATGATGTCGCCGATGATCGCCGTCGATCCCGGCGGACGACCGGTGGTCGCCGCCGGAGCAGCCGGCGGTAGCCGAATCCGGCCGGCCCTGGTGCAGACCATGCTGCGGATGCTGGACCGTACGCCGCCGCAAACAGCCATCGACGCACCTCGGTTGAACGCCACCCCGGGCGAGGTCCGGCTTGAGCCGGGATTCTCCACCGAGGTGCTTCGTTCACTCGCCGAGGGCGGCGACGAGGTTACCGTCGCCGACGGGCCCGACCCGTACTTCGGCGGAGTATCGGCGCTCAGTTGGCTGGGTGCCGGGGCCGACCCTCGTCGCGACGGCCACGCCGAGATCCACCTGGCTTCCGACCTGCCCGGCACCCCGTCTCCACACTGGTCCCACCCCGCACCTTGACCCGTCCGCCTCCGTTGCCTCCCCTCAGCCTGCCTCGGCTGGTCCGAAAGATCAGCCAGGCCGGGCAGACACCTACCTCGCTCCACGGGCACGGCAGTGGAGGAGCGGATCTCGCGGAGGTCACAGTGGCGTGACGAGTTCAATCTGCTTCAACACCTGCGACAGCAGTTCACGCGACGGGCGATTCCCTTCGACGACGGGGCCGGTGCGGTCGTAGATCTTGAGCATCCAGTCCAGGTAACGGCCGAAACCGTCTTGCGGATCCGAGTTCAGCTGCGCGGTCCGGTTCCAGCGCCGGTTGACGTACGCGTCGACCTCGAGTTCGGCATACTGCTGCTCGGCACGGCGGCGCCAGGAAGCCGTGAACAGCTCGCTGGTCGCGGTCCAGGCGTCGTCGGGACACATGATGTTGTCGCGCAGTCCAACCTCGCCGTCGCGCAGGGTCGCCGGATAAGTCCGGCACACGCCGGGCCGGAGCGCGTAGATACCGCACCGCCCGAGGCCGCCGGCGAACGGCAGCCAGAAGGTGCACCAGCCGACTGCCTCGCCGGTCCGACGCTTGTCCAGGGCGAGGCGGTAGGTCTGTGCCGAGTCGTCGACCCGGAAGCCGTCGGGCGGGTCGCCGAAGGAGGTCGGAACCACGAACTGCCGCGGCGCCAGCCCTAGCCCGGTCGAGATCCGGTGGACATCCAGCCCGGAGACGGTCACCAGGTAGTCCCGACAGCAGGCCTCGTGACAGCGGGCGCAGGGCGAGAGGGTGGTCATCGTGACCGTCGACGGCTGAGCAGGTGGTCGCAGAACTCGTCGATGGTGTGAGTCCGCCCGGAGCGGCGAACCATCGCGTTCCAGGCCCCCACGGCCTCGGAGTCCGCGAGCTCCTCCGTTGCCGCGGCGAGGGCGGAGGTACGTTCGTTCTCCCCGAGGTCGGCCGCCGACCAGGCGTGACAGCCACAGTAATCGGCCACCACCCCGACCTCGTCCCCGGCCGCCACGGCCGGAAATGCGCGACAGCTGCTCGGCCGGAGTTCGCCGGCCCCGCAGCACGCATGCCCGTCGTTGGTCTGCAACAAGAAGACGCACGGCGCTCCGGTCGATCCGACCCGGCCGCTCTTGCGCAGCACGAGCTCCCAGCGGGGACCGCCGGCCCGAAGCAGAAAGCCGTGGCCGTCTCGGCGAGGCAGCTGCACCGCCGTCACCATCGCAACCGCCGGGAGCTCCAGGGACTCGACCAGGCGGACGAGATCGGCACCTGTCACATGCACACGAGTGCTGCGGCAGCAGGTCTTGTGTGCGCAGGCGTTCCAGAGCCGGTCCCGGGTCGAGAGGGCAGCTGCGGTCACGGTCGATCCCGGCAGGCGGCGAGTCCACTCGAGCAAAGCCAACCGGCGGCCGCCGCCGCTGCGCTCGCGCGCGCCTCAGCCTGGCCACCGGGGTCGAAGCGTGCCAGGATCATGCCGAGTTCGGCACCATCCGGCACCACGGACTGATCGAGAACCGCCCGCGCGATCCAGATTCCCTTGGCTCGGTCGTCAGCGTCGTCGGAGGCCAGCAGCGGGATCGCGACCGTCAGCGCCGGCGGGCCGAGCCGTGGCAATTCATAGGCGGACCGCGACATCTCCGAGTGCAGCAGGTCGGGCCAGTCGTCCAGGGTGTGCGCGAGCGCCTCGAGGGCCCCGGGGTCCCCCATCCTGGCCAGCGCTACCGCGGCGAGCGACCGGACCTGCCCGTCGGAGTCGTCCAGCCCGGCTCGGGCCTCGTCGACCGCGGCAGCATCGCCGATGTCACCGAGACCCTCCATCGCCAGCCGGCGCGCGCCGACCTGATCGGAGCGGAGTGCTTGCAACAGGGTCGGGATCGCGGCAGACCCCTGCTCGACGAGCTCGCCGAGCGCCAGCCCGGAGATGTTGGGGTCGGCGTCGGCCAGCCGGGTCACGATGTCGGCGACCATCGACGTACCCCCCTCACGGAGTGCTCGCGGTGTGCTCGAAGGTCAGCATCACCCGTCGGTTTCCGCGACGGTTGGCCTCCTCGTCCTGCGCGGTGACCGCATCGGAGGTGAACGAGGACGTCGCTCCGGAGACAACCGGTGCGTCGATGCGACCGGCGTCCACCCCGGCGCCTACCAGCCCATCGACCGCCGACTTCGCCCGTCGGCCGGCAAGCTTGCGGTTGTATTCGGCCGAGCCGCGCAGGTCGGCGAAGCCTTCGACTTTGATCCGTACGTCCGGAAATTTCGTCAGGTACGGGATCAGCGGGGCGAACTTGGCGTCCTCGCCGGCGCTCGGTGTGTCGGAGTCGAAGTCGAAGTAGATGGTGACCGGCTCATGCACGTAGAACTCCTCGTGCAGCCGCAGTGCTTCGGTGTAGGTCGCGGAGGCGTCGTCGCTGACCGACACGTGTTCGTCCTTCACCAGCCCGGCGCGCAGCTTGAACTCCCACTTGATGGCCCCGTAGTTGAGGCCGTTGTCATCCCCCTTCGCCACCGTCTCGAAACTGAAGTCGAGATTTGCCGGGCTCTTCGTGCCCGGGAAGTCCTCGATCTTGGCCGCCTTGATGTCCTCGGCCTTCTCCGACCGCCGGAACCCGAAGATCGGCGATCCGCCTTCGTAGTAGGAGGCGTGGGCCTGCCCCTTCAGCGCCGGAGTCGGTGGCGTCGTGCCGTGGTTTTGGTGCAGCACGTCGGTGAAGAAGCCACCCTCGACCCCGGTCAGTGGGTTCGCCTTCGTCCGTACGTGTGGTGCGGTGGTCGCCGGCAGCGACGCCGGATTCACATCGGTGCCGCCCTTGTCGGTCAGCTTCACGACCTGCACCAGCCCGAGCTTGTTGGTGTAGGGCGCGGTCGACGCCGGCTCGAACGTCACCTCGCCCTTCAGACCGCTCTTGCCGGTCCCGGCCTGCGCGTCGTTGTGCGCGATCATGCCGATTCCGAAGACGCCGTTGGCAACGGGCATGGACTGTGCGAGGTCACGTTGCACCACCGGCGACGCCCGCTGCGGTGACCGGTCGCGACGCGGCAATTCGGCGAGGGGCGTCTCCCCGGTGATGGTGACCTCGTCGGTCTCGCCGGCGAACAGACTGGACACGGCCCGGTTTCCGACCGCTCGCTGCAGGCCCGCCATCGCGTCGGCAAGGCTCGGCGCCGGTGCAGGTGCCGACGGCTGGGGGCGCCGGCGGTCGTGGTGGCCGCCGCCATCCCGGTGCAGTTCCCAGGTCATGGTGCGGCCTCCCCAGCGACAGTGTCCGACTACCACCGTACGCGCGCCCGACCGGTCCGTCAGCCGGCCTCTGTGCGACGGTAGGGGCGGCACTCGCTGCCCTTTCGGGCAACGGAGCAAGTGAGCGCGCCGGTGGACGATGGGACGCAGAAAGGGCCCCGGACTCGAGCTGAGTCCGGGGCCCTTTCTGATGCCCTACAAGGAGGCGATGGTCACTTGATGATCTTGGTGACGCGGCCGGCGCCAACCGTACGACCACCCTCGCGGATGGCGAACTTCAGCTCCTCCTCCATGGCGATCGGCTGGATGAGCTGCACGGACATGTCCGTGTTGTCACCCGGCATCACCATGTCGGTACCCTCCGGCAGGTTCACCACACCGGTCACGTCGGTGGTGCGGAAGTAGAACTGCGGACGGTAGTTGTTGAAGAACGGGGTGTGGCGGCCACCCTCCTCCTTGGAGAGGATGTAGACGCGCGCCTCGAACTCGGTGTGCGGAGTGGTGGTGCCCGGCTTGATCACGACCATGCCGCGCTCCACGTCCTCGCGCTTGGTGCCACGAAGCAGCAGACCGACGTTCTCGCCCGCCTGGCCCTCGTCGAGGAGCTTGCGGAACATCTCCACACCGGTGACCGTGGTGGTCTGCTTGGTGTCGCGGATACCGATGATGTCGACGGTCTCGTTGACCTTGATCACGCCGCGCTCGATCCGACCGGTGATCACGGTGCCACGACCAGTGATGGTGAAGACATCCTCCACCGGCATCAGGAACGGCTTGTCGATCTCGCGGACCGGCTGCGGGATGTAGCTGTCGACCGCATCCATCAGCTCGATGATGGCCTCGCCCCACTTGGCGTCGCCATTCAGCGCCGGGAAGGCAGCAACCTGCACGACCGGGACGTCGTCGCCCGGGAACTCGTACTCGGACAAGAGTTCACGGACCTCCAGCTCGACGAGTTCCAGGATCTCCTCGTCGTCGACCATGTCGCACTTGTTCAGCGCGACCACGATCGCCGGCACACCGACCTGACGGGCCAGCAGCACGTGCTCGCGGGTCTGCGGCATCGGACCGTCGGTGGCGGCGACCACGAGGATCGCGCCGTCCATCTGGGCCGCACCGGTGATCATGTTCTTGATGTAGTCGGCGTGACCCGGGCAGTCGACGTGCGCATAGTGCCGCGCCTCGGTCTGGTACTCGACGTGCGCGATGGAGATGGTGATACCGCGCTGGCGCTCTTCGGGCGCCTTGTCGATCTGGTCGAAGGCCGAAGCCTCGTTCAGATCCGGGTACTTGTCGTGCAGCACCTTGGTGATCGCCGCGGTCAGCGTGGTCTTGCCGTGGTCGATGTGCCCGATGGTGCCGATGTTGACGTGCGGCTTAGTCCGCTCGAACTTGGCCTTGGCCACTGAGGCTCCTTCTAGCTGGTTCGCCACGCTGTTTGCGGGGCGCTTCTGGGTGGTTCTGTTATCTCGGCCGGATTTGGTCCGGCCTAAGTGTTGTGGACTATCCGTCTGAGGTCAAACGGATAGCTCACAGGTCTTGGGGACCCGCGATCACTCGCCGCGGGCCTTCTGGATGATCTCGTCGGAGACCGACTTCGGCGTCTCGGCGTAGGAGTGGAACTCCATCGAGTACGACGCCTGGCCGGAGGTCTTCGACCGCAGGTCGCCCACGTAGCCGAACATCTCCGACAGCGGCACCAGGGCCTCGATGACCTTGTTGCCGTGGGCATCGTTCATCGCCTGCACCTGACCGCGCCGGGCGTTCAGGTCACCGATGACGGTGCCCAGGTAGTCCTCCGGAGTGGTCACCTCGACCGCCATCACCGGCTCCAGCAGAGCCGGATCGGCGCGCCGGGCGGCCTCCTTGAAGACCATCGAGCCGGCGATCTTGAAGGCGAGTTCGGAGGAGTCGACATCGTGGTACGCGCCGTCGAGCAGCGTGACCTTGATGTCCTCGACCGGGTAGCCCGCCAGCACGCCGAACTGCATCGCGTCCTGGATGCCCTCGTCGACCGCCGGGATGTACTCCTTCGGGATCCGGCCACCGGTGACCGCGTTCACGAACTCGTAGCCCGAACCGGCTTCCTGCGGCTCCAGCTTGATGATCACACGACCGTACTGACCGGAGCCACCGGACTGCTTCTTGTGGGTGTACTCGACCTTGTCCACCACCCGGCGGAGGGTCTCGCGGTACGCCACCTGCGGCTTGCCGATGTTGGCCTCGACGCGGAACTCGCGCTTCATCCGGTCGATCAGCACCTCGAGGTGCAACTCGCCCATGCCGGCGATGATCGTCTGACCGGTCTCCTCGTCGGTGTGCACGCGGAAGGTCGGATCCTCCTCGGCGAGCCGCTGGATGGCGGTGCCGAGCTTCTCCTGGTCAGACTTCGTCTTGGGCTCGATCGCCTGCTCGATGACCGGCGCCGGGAAGTCCATCGACTCCAGCACGACCGGATTGGCGGGATCGGACAGGGTCTCGCCGGTGGTGGTGTCCTTCAGACCCATCACGGCGACGATCTGACCGGCGCCGACGCTGGCGATCTCCTCACGCTTGTTGGCGTGCATCTGGTAGATCTTGCCGATCCGCTCCTTGCGGCCCTTGGTGCTGTTCAGCACCGTGGAACCGGCCTCGAGCTTGCCCGAGTAGAGCCGGATGTAGGTCAGCCGGCCCAGGTGCGGGTCAGCGGCGATCTTGAACGCCAGCGCGGCGAACGGGTCGCTCGCATCCGGGTGCCGCTCGATCTTGACCGACTCGTCGCCCGGCTTGAAGCCGTCGATGGCGGGCACGTCGACCGGCGACGGCAAGTACGCGATCACAGCGTCGAGCAGCGGCTGGACGCCCTTGTTCTTGAAGGCGCTGCCGCACAGCACGGCGGTGATCTGCGAGGAGAGCACGGCGTTGCGGATCGCCCGGCGAAGCAGATCGGGATCGATCGAATCCTCGTCGGTGAGGTAGGCCTCCATCAGCTCGTCGTCGTAGTCGGCGACCAGCTCGATCAGTTCGTGATGCGCTTCGTGTGCGGCATCTGCCATGTCGGCGGGGATCTCCTCGACCGTGTAGTCCTCACCGATCGTGGTCTCGCCACGCCAGGTGAGCGCCCTCATCTCGACCAGGTCGACGACACCGAGGAAGCCACCCTCGGCACCGATCGGCAACTGCAGCACGGCCGGAACGGCGTTCAGTCGGTTCTTGATGGTGGAGACGCAGAAGTCGAAGCTGGCGCCGGTCCGGTCCAGCTTGTTCACGAAGCAGATCCGCGGCACCTGGTAGCGGTCGGCCTGACGCCAGACCGTCTGCGACTGCGGCTCGACCCCGGCGACGCCGTCGAACACGGCAACGGCACCGTCGAGGACGCGGAGCGAACGCTCCACCTCGACAGTGAAGTCGACGTGACCCGGGGTGTCGATGATGTTGATCTGGTGGTCGTGCCAGTGGCAGGTCGTCGCGGCGGACGTGATGGTGATGCCGCGCTCCTGCTCCTGCTCCATCCAGTCCATCGTGGCCGCGCCCTCGTGGACCTCACCGATCTTGTAGTTGATGCCGGTGTAGAACAGGATGCGCTCGGTGGTGGTGGTCTTGCCCGCGTCGATGTGCGCCATGATCCCGATGTTGCGGACGTGGGTCAGGTCGGTCTTGATGTCGACAGCCATGGTGCGGCTTCAACCTCTCTTGAATCTAAAGCTGTGGCTCGATCGTGGATCGATGCGGGCTGAAATCGATCCGAGCCGGGCAGCCTGATCAGCCCACCCGGCGTACGGATTCTCTTACCAGCGGTAATGGGCGAAGGCCTTGTTGGCCTCGGCCATCTTGTGGGTATCCTCACGGCGCTTCACCGCGGCCCCGAGACCGTTGGACGCGTCCAGGATCTCGTTCATCAGCCGCTCGGACATGGTCTTCTCCCGCCGCAGCCGCGCAAAGTGGACCAGCCAGCGCAGGGCCAAGGTGGTGGCGCGAGCCGGCTTCACCTCGACCGGGACCTGGTAGGTCGCACCGCCCACGCGACGGCTCTTGACCTCCAGGGACGGCTTGACGTTGTCCAGCGCCCGCTTCAGGGTCTGCACCGGGTCGATCCCGGTCTTGGTCCGGGTGCCCTCCAGTGCGGAGTAGACGATGTTCTGCGCGACGGTCTTCTTGCCGTCCAGCAGGATCTTGCTGACCAGCTGGCTCACCAGCGGCGACCCGTACACCGGGTCGACCATCACCGGGCGCTTCGGGGCGGGGCCCTTGCGAGGCATTACTTCTCCTTCTTGGCGCCGTAGCGGCTACGGGCCTGCTTGCGGTTCTTGACACCCTGGGTGTCCAGCGAACCGCGGATGATCTTGTAGCGAACACCCGGCAGGTCCTTCACGCGGCCTCCTCGGACGAGCACCATCGAGTGCTCCTGCAGGTTGTGACCGACGCCGGGGATGTAGGCGGTGACCTCGGTGCCAGACGACAGGCGAACACGGGCGACCTTGCGCAGCGCCGAGTTGGGCTTCTTCGGCGTGGTCGTGTACACCCGCGTGCACACGCCGCGACGCTGGGGCGAACCCTTCAGCGCGGGGGTCTTGTTCTTGCTCACCTTGTCGGTGCGGCCCTTGCGGACCAGCTGCTGGATCGTGGGCACCGCTTACTGTCTCTTTCTGCTGCGTGGATGTTGGTGTGGACCGACAGATCGACTGCTGATCCACGAGTGCGACACCGCCGCAGGAGACCGAGCATCTCGGCCCGAGATCGGGGCACGCACCAGAGCCGGGCAAGCCCGGACACAAGCGCCTAGGCTATCTCGTCCGACGCGGAGGGTCAAAGCGGCGGCGGGATTCGCACGCCAGTGATCGAGGCTACCTGCCGAACACAAGGCGAGCCTGCCATCAAGCTGCTGGCTGATCCCCGACATCGGGGATCAGCCAGCAGTTAACTGCGCCGGCTATCTCGCCGCGGTGATCTCCGCGTACGTGGCGTCGTCCAGATGGATGGCGGCCGCGCCGAGGTTCTCCTCCAGGTGCGCGATCGAGCCGGTCCCAGGGATCGGCAACATCGCGGGCGACCGCCGGAGCAGCCAGGCGAGGGCGATCTGACCAGGCGTTGCGCCCAATCGCTCGGCCGCGGCGGCGATCGGCGCCCCCGGAGCGGCGAGTTCACCACGGGCGATCGGGGCCCAGGGGATGAACCCGATGCCGTGCGCCGTGCAGTAGTCGAGCACGTCCTCCGAGGAGCCGTCCGACAGGTTGTATCGGTTCTGCACGGTCACGACGGTGAAGTAGTTTCCCGCCTCCTCGATGTCGGCGACCGTCACGTTGGAGAGCCCGAGCGCTGCCGCCTTCCCCTCGGACTGCAGTTCCGCGAGCACGCCGAACTGCTCGGCCGCCGGCACCTGCGGGTCGATCGTGTGCAGTTGCAGCAGATCCAGCCGATCGGTACGCAGCTTGCGCAGCGACAGCTCGACCTGCTGTCGCAGATACTCGGGCCGGCCGACCGGCACCCACCAACCCGGCCCAGGCCGGACGAACCCGGCCTTCGTGGCGATCCGGAGACCGGCCGGGTACGGATGGAGTGCCTCGGCCAAGACCTCCTCGCTGACGTTCGGCCCGTAGGAGTCGGCGGTGTCGATGAAGTCCACGCCCAGCTCGACGGCCCGCCGGGCGACGCTCTTGGCCACCTCGCGATCAGCGGGCTCGCCCCAGACCCCGGGCCCGGTCAGCCGCATCGCACCGAATCCAAGCCTTCGGACCGGTCCCAGACCCTTGATCTCGAAGGTGCCGCTCTGCTCCGCCGATGTCTGTGCCATGGCTGACACAACCACGATCCTCCGCGACTATTCCCAGGTCAGCTGGGGATCAGCGTCGCCTTGCCGACCTGGCGACCCACGACGCCCTCAAACTCGCGATCCGGGTCGCCACCGGAGAGAAGAAGCCGCCGACTTCCCGCCGGGATCCTTCACCAAGGCCGTCGGCATCGGCGGTCGTTTGCGACCCGCGGGCGCCGTACGCACCCGATCCGAGCGCGTCTCTTGTACGTCCTTGACCCGCAGGCGCGAAACGATCCCGCATCACGCGCGGCCGACATACGTTTCTGACTGTCGGCGCCAGATCGGCGCGTGCCCAAGTCGCCAATTGCTGGCCGATCACACCCCGGTTAGCGAGTACTCGATGCTTCAACAGCCGGCGCGTCAAGGGTGTCAAGGGGCCAGTAGGGACCAACCGAGCTCAGTGGGTGCTGATGGCCTGATAGCGCCCTCGCAGGAAGGGCTGCAGCTCAGCATCACCCGATTCCGCGACGTCGATCGCGTACGTGAGTTCTTCGCCGTCGATCCCGAACCGATGCACTGCGAGTCCATGCTCGGTGGTCTTGCTCAGCACCAGCGCGCCGTACTGCCAGCCGCCGGTGGCGACGACGGGCGGCTCTGCGTACGAGTCGAACAGCCACCAGGACACGGTCAGGTCCACTGCTACCAGGAACACCCCGTGGCCGTAGAACTCCGAGCCGTCGGCCCGTACCTGGCGATAGTCGTTCACCATCGCAGCCCCGCCGACCTCGGCCCGGAAACCGAGAATCGCACGGGTCGTCGTCGCCGGCCCCCAGGGTGACTCGAACTGCTCCTCAACGCCCTGCCAATGACCGAACAGTGGCGCGAACACCTCGAGCACTCTCACGTACCTCACGCTACCTAGATCTCCGCCCGGCCCCACTCAGACCTCCTTCGCCGAACTTTTGTCGAGCTATCCACCTCTGATGTGGATAGCTCGACAGAAGTCAGCCCTGGGCCAGGGCAGCAGAGCCCACAAATGCGGAAAGGGGCGGCCGAGACCCGAAGGTCCCGACCGCCCCTGTCAGCGGATCAGCGTGCTACTCGACAGAACACCGCTCAGCGGTAGTCGCCGAGGTCGAACTCCTCAAGCGGCACGGCCGCACCGGAGCCGGAGCCGAAGTCGTAGTCGAACTGGTCGTAGCCGACCATCGAGTACGCCTGCGCCCGCGCCTCCGCGGTCGGCTCGACCCGGATGTTGCGGTAGCGCTCCAGGCCGGTGCCGGCCGGGATCAGCTTGCCGAGGATGACGTTCTCCTTCAGACCCAGCAGGCTGTCGGACTTGCCGTGGATGGCGGCGTCCGTCAACACCTTGGTGGTCTCCTGGAAGGACGCCGCCGACAGCCACGACTCGGTGGCCAGCGACGCCTTGGTGATACCCATCAGCACCGGACGGCCCGAGGCCGGCGTACCGCCCTCGGCGACGACCTGACGGTTGGCGGCCTCGTAGGAGAGCCGGTCCACCAGATCGCCGGCGAGCAGACTGGAGTCGCCCGACTCGATCACGGTCACCCGGCGCAGCATCTGCCGGATGATGATCTCGATGTGCTTGTCGTGGATCGGCGCACCTTGGGTCCGGTAGACCGACTGCACCTCGTCGACCAGGTGCTCCTGCACCCGACGCACACCCAGCACTCGCAGCACGTCCTGCGGATCCGGCGTGCCGGCCGTCAGCTGCTGCCCCGCCGTCACCCGGTCGCCGTCCTCCACCAGCAGCCGCGCGCGGCGGCTGACGGTGAACTCGACCGGTTCGGTGCCGTCGTCCGGCGTCACGATGATCTTCTTCAGCCGGTCGGAGTCCTCGACCACGACCCGGCCGGCAGCCTCCGAGATCGGCGCCTTGCCCTTGGGCTGCCGTGCCTCGAACAGCTCCTGGACACGCGGCAGACCCTGGGTGATGTCGTCACCGGCCACACCACCGGTGTGGAAGGTACGCATCGTCAGCTGGGTGCCGGGCTCGCCGATCGACTGGGCCGCGACGATACCGACGGCCTCGCCGACATCGACGATCTTGCCGGTGGCCAATGAACGCCCGTAGCACATGGCGCAGGTGCCGCTGGTCGCCTCGCAGGTCAGCACGCTCCGCACCTTGACCTGACGGACCCCGGCCTCGACCAGCAGGCCGATGTTGACGTCGCCGAGATCTACTCCGGCGGCAAGGAGCACCTCACCGTCGGGACCGATCACGTCGGTGGCCAAGGTCCGCGCGTACACAGCGGTCTCGACGTGCTCCTCCAGGACCAACTGCCCGTCCACGCCGGAGGCGATGGCCTTGGTCAGGCCGCGCTCGGTGCCGCAGTCCTCCTCGCGGATGATCACGTCCTGCGCCACGTCGACCAGACGACGGGTCAGGTAGCCGGAGTCGGCGGTCCGCAGCGCGGTGTCGGCCTGGCCCTTACGACCACCGTGGGTCGAGATGAAGTACTCCAGCACCGACAGACCCTCGCGGAAGTTCGACTTGATCGGCCGCGCGATGATCTCGCCCTTCGGGTTCACCACCAGGCCACGCATGGCGGCGATCTGGCGCATCTGCACCATGTTTCCGCGGGCACCGGAGTGGACCATCATGTAGATCGGGTTGGTCTTGGAGAAGTTGGCCTCCATCGCCGTGCCGAGCCGCGATGTCGCATCCGTCCAGATCTCGATGAGCTCCTGGCGCCGCTCGTCCTCGGTGATCAGACCCCGCTCGTACTGCCGGTCGATCTTGGTCGCGCGGTCCTCGTAGCCCGACAGGATCTCAGCCTTGTCGGCCGGGGTGCTGACGTCGCCGATGGACACGGTGACACCCGAACGCGTCGCCCAGTGGAAGCCCAGGTCCTTCAAGGCGTCCAAGGTGTGCGCAACGTCGACCTTGGGGTAGCGCTCGGCCAGGTCGTTGACGATCTGACCCAGCTGCTTCTTGCCCACCTCGTAGTCCACGTACGGGTAGTCCGCCGGCAACGCCTCGTTGAACAGAGCGCGACCCAGCGTGGTCTCCAGCAGGATCGTCCCGTTCGGGTTCAACTCCTGGCCGGCCGGCGGCACGATGTCGTGCAGCCGCAGCTTGATCTGGGACTGAACGCTCAACTCGCGGCGGTCGAATGCCATCAGCGCCTCGGCGACCGAGCCGAACACCCGACCCTCACCGGCGGCGCCGTCGCGCTGCATGGTGAGGAAGTACATCCCGATGATCATGTCCTGGGTAGGCATGGTCACCGGCCGGCCGTCGGCCGGCTTGAGGATGTTGTTGGTCGACAGCATCAAGATCCGGGCCTCGGCCTGTGCCTCCGCGCTCAACGGGAGGTGGACCGCCATCTGGTCGCCGTCGAAGTCGGCGTTGAAGGCGGTGCAGACCAGCGGGTGGATCTGGATGGCCTTGCCCTCGATCAGCTGCGGCTCGAACGCCTGGATGCCCAGCCGGTGCAGGGTCGGCGCACGGTTCAGCAGCACGGGATGCTCGGCGATGACCTCTTCCAGCACGTCCCAGACGACCGGCCGCTGCCGCTCCACCATCCGCTTGGCGGACTTGATGTTCTGGGCGTGGTTCAGGTCGTCCAGCCGCTTCATCACGAACGGCTTGAACAGCTCCAGCGCCATCGCCTTCGGCAGACCGCACTGGTGCAGCTTGAGCTGCGGGCCGACGACGATGACCGAACGGCCGGAGTAGTCGACGCGCTTACCGAGCAGGTTCTGGCGGAACCGGCCCTGCTTTCCCTTGAGCATGTCGGAGATCGACTTGAGCGGACGGTTGCCCGGGCCGGTGACCGGACGGCCACGACGGCCGTTGTCGAACAGCGAGTCGACGGCCTCCTGCAGCATCCGCTTCTCGTTGTTCACGATGATCTCGGGCGCGCCGAGGTCGAGGAGCCGCTTCAACCGGTTGTTCCGGTTGATCACCCGGCGGTAGAGATCGTTCAGGTCGGAGGTGGCGAACCGGCCACCGTCGAGCTGCACCATCGGCCGCAGGTCCGGCGGGATGACCGGGACGCAGTCCAGCACCATGCCGGACGGGCTGTTCTTGGTGGTCAGGAACGCCGAGACGACCTTGAGCCGCTTCAGGGCCCGGGTCTTGCGCTGGCCCTTGCCGGTGAGGATGGTCTCCTTCAGCGACGCGGCCTCGGCCTCGAGGTCGAAGGTCTCCAGCCGGCGCTTGATCGCGGCGGCACCCATCGAGCCCTCGAAGTACTTGCCGAACCGGTTCTTCATCTCCCGGTAGAGCACCTCGTCGCCCTCGAGGTCTTGGACCTTGAGGTTCTTGAAGCGATTCCACACCGCGTCGAGCCGGTCGAGTTCGCGCTGCGCGCGGTCGCGCAACTGCTTGACCTCACGCTCGGCACCGTCGCGGACCTTGCGCTTGGCATCGGCCTTCGCACCCTCGGCCTCGAGGGTGGCGGTGTCCTCCTCCAACTTCTTCATCCGGGTCTCGATGTCGGCATCGCGACGACCCTCGAGCTGCTTGCGCTCGACGTCGATCTTGGCCTCCAGCGAGGACAGGTCGCGGTGGCGAGCCTCCTCGTCGACACCGGTGATCATGTACGCCGCGAAGTAGATGACCTTCTCCAGGTCCTTCGGGGCGATGTCGAGCAGGTAGCCCAGCCGGCTGGGCACACCCTTGAAGTACCAGATGTGGGTCACCGGGGCGGCGAGCTCGATGTGACCCATCCGCTCGCGGCGGACCTTGGAGCGGGTGACCTCGACGCCACACCGCTCGCAGATGATGCCCTTGAAGCGCACCCGCTTGTACTTGCCGCAGTAGCACTCCCAGTCCCGGGTGGGACCGAAGATCTTCTCGCAGAACAGACCGTCGCGCTCCGGCTTGAGCGTGCGGTAGTTGATCGTCTCCGGCTTCTTGACCTCACCGTGCGACCACTGACGGATCTCATCTGCCGTGGCCAGGCCGATACGGATCTCGTCGAAGAAGTTCACGTCGAGCACTTGGTTATCTCTTCTCTTTAGTCACTCGTTGTTGTTTCTTTGCCGACTTGTCAGACGCTGTGGTAGCTCTGGCGACCATGCAGTCTGACAAGTCGGCATCAGGAGGCTCAGACTTCTTCGACGCCGCCCAGCGACTCCCCCGGCCGGCGGGAGAGGTCGATGCCGAACTCCTCGCTGGCGCGGTAGTTGTCGTCGTCGGAATCGCGCAGTTCGACCTCGGTGCCGTCGGAGGACAGCACCTCGACGTTCAGGCAGAGCGACTTCATCTCCTTGACCAGCACCTTGAACGACTCGGGGATGCCGGGCTCGGGGATGTTCTCGCCCTTGACGATGGCCTCGTACACCTTCACGCGGCCGTGGATGTCGTCGGACTTGATGGTCAGCAGTTCCTGCAGGGCCCAAGCGGCGCCGTACGCCTCCAGTGCCCAGACCTCCATCTCGCCGAACCGCTGGCCACCGAACTGTGCCTTACCGCCCAGCGGCTGCTGGGTGATCATCGAGTACGGGCCGGTCGAGCGAGCGTGGATCTTGTCGTCGACCAGGTGGTGCAGCTTCAGCATGTAGATGTAGCCGACGCCGACGGGATCCGGGAACGGCTCACCGGAGCGACCGTCGAACAGCCGCGCCTTACCGTCACCGTCAACCAGCTTGGTGCCGTCCCGGTTGGGCAGCGAGTTGGTCAGCAATCCGGTGATCTCCTCCTCGGTGGCACCGTCGAAGACCGGCGTCGCAAGACGCTGATCACCCTCGACATGACCGAGCCCGATGCCACGCAGCCGCTCGGCCCAGTCGCCTTCGACACCCTCGAGATCCCAGCCGGTCTTGGCGACCCAGCCGAGGTGGGTCTCCAGCACCTGGCCGACGTTCATCCGGCTCGGCACACCGAGCGGGTTGAGCACGATGTCCACCGGGGTGCCGTCCTCCAGGAACGGCATGTCCTCGACCGGGAGGATCTTGGAGATGACGCCCTTGTTGCCATGCCGGCCGGCGAGTTTGTCACCGTTGGAGATCTTGCGCTTTTGCGCCACATAGACCCGGACCAGCTGGTTGACCCCGGGGGCCAGCTCGTCGTCGGACTCGCGGTCGAAGACCCGGACGCCGATCACAGTGCCGGACTCGCCGTGCGGAACCTTCAGCGACGTGTCGCGCACCTCGCGCGCCTTCTCGCCGAAGATCGCGCGCAGCAGCCGCTCCTCCGGGGTCAGCTCGGTCTCGCCCTTCGGGGTGACCTTGCCGACCAGGATGTCGCCGGTGCTGACCTCGGCACCGATCCGGATGATGCCGCGCTCGTCGAGATCGGCCAGCATCTCCTCGGAGACGTTCGGGATGTCCCGGGTGATCTCCTCGGCACCGAGCTTGGTGTCACGGGCATCGACCTCGTGCTCCTCGATGTGAATCGAGGTGAGCACGTCGTCCTGCACGAGGCGCTGCGACAGGATGATCGCATCCTCGTAGTTGTGGCCCTCCCACGGCATGAACGCGACCAACAGGTTGCGACCGAGCGCCATCTCGGCGGCGTCGGTGCAGGGACCGTCGGCCAGCGGGCTGCCCTTCTCCACCCGCTGCCCGACCTCGACCAGCGGCCGCTGGTTGATGCAGGTGCCCTGGTTGGAGCGGCGGAACTTGGCCAGCCGGTAGGTCTTGTAGGTGCCGTCGTCGTGCGCCACGTCGATCAGGTCGGCGGAGACCGAGGTCACCACGCCGGGATCGGTCGAGGTGGTCACATCGCCGGCGTCCACCGCACCGCGATACTCCATCCCGGTGCCCACGAAAGGGGCGTCGGAACGGATCAGCGGCACGGCCTGACGCTGCATGTTCGAGCCCATCAACGCGCGGGAGGCGTCGTCGTGCTCGAGGAACGGGATCATCGCGGTGGCGACCGACACCATCTGACGCGGCGAGACATCCATGTAGCCGACCTCGCCGGAGGGAACCTCGTCGGTCTCGCCGTGCCGCTTGCGGACCAGGATGCGGTCGGTGGCGAAGGAACCGTCGGGGTTCAGCTTGGCGTTGGCCTGGGCCTTGGTGTAGCGGTCCTCCTCGTCCGCGGTGAGGTAGTCGATCTCGTCGGTCACCCGGCCGTCGACGACCTTCCGGTACGGCGTCTCGACGAAACCGAACGCGTTCACCCGGGCGAAGCTGGCCAGCGAGCCGATCAGACCGATGTTCGGACCCTCGGGAGTCTCGATCGGGCACATCCGGCCGTAGTGGCTGGTGTGCACGTCGCGCACCTCCATGCCGGCGCGGTCCCGGGAGAGACCACCCGGACCCAGCGCCGAGAGCCGGCGCTTGTGGGTCAGACCGGCGACCGGGTTGGTCTGGTCCATGAACTGGGACAGCTGCGAGGTGCCGAAGAACTCCTTCAGCGCCGCGACGACCGGCCGGATGTTGATCAGGGTCTGCGGCGTGATCGCCTCGACGTCCTGGGTGGTCATCCGGTCCCGGACCACCCGCTCCATCCGGCCCAGGCCGGTGCGCAGCTGGTTCTGGATCAGCTCGCCGACGGTACGCAGCCGGCGGTTGCCGAAGTGGTCGATGTCGTCCTCTTCGACGATCAGTTCACCGCGCGGCGCATCGAGGGTCTCCCGGCCCTCGTGCAGCGCGACCACGAAGCGGATCGCGGCGACGATGTCGTCGATGGTCAAGACCTGCTTGTCGAACGGCTCGTCCAGACCCAGCTTCTTGTTGATCTTGTAGCGACCGACCTTGGCCAGGTCGTACCGCTTGGGATTGAAGAAGTAGTTCTCCAGCAGCGCCTGCGCGGCCTCACGGGTCGGCGGCTCTCCCGGGCGGAGCTTGCGGTAGATGTCGAGCAGCGCCTCGTCCTGGGTGGAGGTGTGATCCTTCTCCAGGGTGAGCCGCATCGACTCGTACTCCCCGAACTCCTCCAGGATCTGCGCGTCGGTCCAGCCGAGCGCCTTGAGCAGCACTGTCACGTTCTGCTTGCGCTTGCGGTCGAGGCGGACGCCGACCATGTCGCGCTTGTCGATCTCGAACTCCAGCCAGGCACCGCGGGACGGGATAACCTTGCAGGTGAAGATGTCCTTGTCGGAGGTCTTGTCGGTGGTCTGCTCGAAGTAGACACCGGGCGAACGGACCAGCTGGGAGACGACCACCCGCTCGGTGCCGTTGATGACGAAGGTGCCCTTGTCGGTCATCAGCGGGAAGTCACCCATGAAGACCGTCTGGCTCTTGATCTCGCCGGTCTCGTTGTTCATGAACTCGGCGGTGACGAACAGCGGGGCCGCGTACGTCATGTCCTTGTCCTTGCACTCGTCGACGGTGTTCTTCGGCGGCTCGAACCGGTGGTCCCGGAAGGACAGCGACATGGTGCCGGAGAAGTCCTCGATCGGGGAGATCTCCTCGAAGATCTCCTCCAGACCGGACTTGGTGTTCACATCCGTGCGGCCCTCCTCCAGGGCCAGCTCGACCCGGTCACGCCAGGCGGCGTTTCCGACGAGCCAGTCGAAGGAATCGATCTGCAGATCCAGCAGGTCCGGGACCTCCATGGGCTCGGCGATCTTGGCGAAGGAGATACGACCGGTGGGAGAGACAGCGGGGCTATCAAGGGCGGTGCGCGAGGCGGCCAACAGTGGGTCCTTCCGAGACTCGCAGTGTGTCGTGTTGTGGCTCTGCGCATGACAAACAGCCCGTGTCAAATGAAACGGGTCGTCGAAATGGCTAGGGCAAACCCCAACAGTACTCAGGAGAGGGCGCGAAGTCAAACATCAAGCGCACGGCGGAGCAGAACAGGCAAATCACTTGCTGCTCGGGTGGAAGCATACTCGTGATCCGGTCTTTGACAAGGAGGGATGAGTTCCCGTGTCGGTGTGGTTGTCACTCGCCGTGAGATAGAGCGATCGTGGGTCGTAGCGTGGTCACCATGCAGCGCATCTGCCAGCTCATCCGCGTACGGCCCGAAGCCATCGCCGAGTACAAGCGCATCCACGCCGACGTCTGGCCGACCGTCCTGGCGCGGCTGCGATCTTCCAACATCACCAACTACTCGATCCACCTGCGCGAGCCGGAGAACCTGCTGATCGCCTACTTCGAGTACGTCGGCGACGACCTCTCCGCCGATCAGGCCGCCATCGCCGCCGACCCGGAGACCCGGCGCTGGTGGCTGGTCACCGACCCGATGCAGCAGCCACTGGAATCGATGCCGCCGGCCGAGGGATCGCACGGCGGCAGCTGGTGGGCATCGACCGAGGAGGTTTTCCACCTGCCCTGAGTCGGCTCGCGCTCCCCGCCCCAAAAGCAGATCTGCTCGGGTTTGTCGGCGTTGCTCGATCTGTAGATCGAGCAGAGCCGACAAACCCGAGCAGATTCGTTGTCTTGCTGGTTGCCGAGGCGACCTTACTTGACGGCCACCGTGGCACCGGCACCCTCGAGGGCCTCCTTGGCCTTGGCTGCGGCCTCCTTGGTGACCTTCTCCAGGACGGCCTTGGGGGCGGCCTCGACCAGCTCCTTGGCCTCCTTCAGGCCCAGGCTGGTGAGGGTACGCACCTCCTTGATGACCTGGATCTTCTTGTCACCGATGGCCTCGAGGATGACGTCGACCTCATCGCTCTCCTCCTCGGCCGGGGCGTCGTCGCCACCGCCGGCGGCGGGGGCAGCGGCGGCCACGGCCACCGGGGCGGCGGCGGTGACGCCGAAGGTCTCCTCGAACTGCTTCACGAACTCGCTGAGCTCGATCAGCGTCAGCTCCTTGAAGGCATCCAGGAGCTCGTCAGTGCTGAGCTTCGCCATGATTGGCGTTCCTTTCGTTCTGTTCTGCAGCGATGCTGCGGATCACTGGTCCGCGGCGGCGTCGGCCGCCTCGGTGGTGGGTTCTGCAGCGGGTGCTGCTGATTCGCTCGCCTGGGCGGCGAGTTCCTCGTTGGTCGGCTCCTGGGTCTGCTCGGCGGCAGGTGCACCGGCACCGGCGATGAGCGACGGGTTCTCCCCGGCTGCCTTCTCCAGGGCCGCGACGAGACGCGCGGCCTGGGACAGCGGGGCGGAGACGAGTGAAATGGCCTGCTGCAGGACGCCCTGCATGCCACCGGCCACCTTGGCCAGGAGCACCTCGCGGGACTCCAGATCGGCCAGCTTCTTCACTTCGTCGGCGCTGAGGGCCTTGCCCTCCAGCACGCCACCCTTGATCACCAGAAGCGGGTTGGCCTTGGCGAAGTCACGCAGACCCTTCGCGACGACGACCGGGTCGCCGTCGATGAAGGCGATCGCCGTCGGGCCGACGAGGTGCTCCTCGACGCCCTCGACACCGGCCTGCTGGGCCGCGATCGTGGTCAGCGTGTTCTTCGACACGGCGTAGGTGGCATCGTCTCCGAGACTGCGCCGAAGCTCCTTCAGCGCCTTCACGGAGAGTCCGCGGTACTCGGTCAGCACAGCGCCCTGCGAGCTGGTGAACTTCTCCGCCAGCTCGGCGACCGCGGCTGCCTTGTCCGGCCTCGCCATACGTGTCCTCCACAACGTTCCGACTTCTGACGCGCTACGGGCGTAGCGCTTCCGCGTTCCGACCGGTCGAGGATGAAGGGTCCCAAGAAACAGAACGGCCCCGGTGCGCAGGCACACGGGGCGGCATCGACGCGTACGACTTCGGCACCCGATCGGGAGCCTGACGCATCGTCGAGGACGATCATGTTCACCTGCGCGGGCCATCCCGATATCGGGCGTCTTCGGATCGAGCCAGGCTCGAGTCGACCAGCGGTCTTCGGCGTCCGACATCGTACGCCATCAGTTCCACGCGCCCAAATCCCCCGACCACGCGGGCATCTTGACATGAGTCACCAGGATCCCACCTGAACCCGCATCAGGCTATATACAGGTCTCGAACAAACACTGTCAAATCTGATGGTTGGCGCAATTATCTCGATTTGGTAACGTTCAGCCTGCGACGGGGTGGTGACGGAGCCTTCCCGAGCCTGCTGTCGATACCAAGGGGAGATGTCCATGACCATCGTCAAGCGCGACCCCACCGGCGCCGTGGCCTTGGCGCTTTGCGCGCTGGCCTGCACCGAATTGCCCGCCCGGGCGGGCTGACCCGAAGACCGGGTCTGCGGCACGCCCCCCAATCAGCCGTACACCCGAGTGTGAGCGTCGCTCCGGCCGCCCCCCTTTGAGCCGGAGCGACGCCCATGCGCCTGCCCCACCGAAGATGGGGCGCGATTAGGCTCCACCTCGTGATCGAACCCGAGTTGCCGCCCGGAATCCGACCCGCCACGGTCGCCGATGTCAGCGCCATCCACGAACTGATCTGCGACCTGGCGACGTACGAGCGAGCACGCGACGAGGTCAAGGCGACCCCCGATCAGCTGCGCGCCGCGCTCTTCGGGCCGGCGCCCGGCGTCCATGCGCTGGTTGCCGAAGCAGCTGGAGAGGTCGTCGGCTTCGCGCTCTACTTCCTCAGTTACTCCACCTGGGAGGGCGTGCACGGGATCTATCTGGAGGATCTGTACGTCCGGCCCGAGCACCGCGGCAGTGGGCTGGGCAAGGCGCTGCTGTCATCGCTGGCGGCCATCGCAGCGGCCCGCGGGCACGCCAGGTTGGAATGGTCGGTCCTGGACTGGAACACCCCGTCGATCGCGTTCTATCGCAGTCTCGGGGCCGTTTCGATGGATGACTGGACGAGATTCCGGCTGAGCGGTGAGACCTTGACCGCGTTGGCGAGTCAAGTGGCTACTCGGCGAAACGGCTGAGCGCGATCGTGCCGCCGATGGCACAGGCGAAGCCGGCCACGGCGAACAGCTCACGACCCGGCGCGATGCCGTCCCCGAAGACCAGCAGACCGATGGTCGAAGGGACGACGACCTGGATGACGAAGGTGGTCGCGGCCACGACCGTGGCCTTGCCGCGTTGCAGTGCGACGGCGAACATGGTGACACCGAGCGGTCCGTACGCGACGATCGCCCACAGCAGCGGATTGGCGAGCAGGCCGAGCCCGACCGGATCCGAGCTCATCGCGCGGGCGGCGGTCGCCACCCCACCGAAGCTGAGCCCGGCTGCAACCGACAGCAACGCGACCGAGGTGCGGCCGGCCAGCTGGTAGCCCACCAGGCCGATCGCCAGGGGCACCAGGACCAGACTGAGAATGAGCCAGTCCTGGGAGCGCGGGGTGGCTCTGGCCACCGCCGGACTCGCGCTGAGACTGAGCAGCAGCAGCCCGGTGATGAGGACTCCGAGTGCTCCCCAGTCCCGGCCCGCCAGCTTCTCCCCGCGCAGGGCCGCACCGACGGCGGTGACGCCGACACTCGCGGCGATGATGGCCTCGACCAGGAACAGCGGCAGCTGGCGCAGGGCCACGATGCTGCCGACGAAGCCGACGGTATCCAGCACGAGGCCGGCCAGGTACGGCAGCTGGGTGAAGATCCCGAGCACCCCGCTGACCCCGGCGGCACCCGTGGCGTGAGCGGCCCGGCGGGCACCGACCGACTGCAGAACCGTCGCCACCCCGTAGGACAGGCACGCCACGAAGGCGGCGATCCAGCTCACGACGAGCATGGACGCGATCCTGTGTCTACGGGGTGGTTGGGACTAGCTCAGAACAGCCGACGAGCAGCCGTCACTCGGCGTCGGGCTTGGTCTTGTTGGTGTCGACGGCGATGCCCGGCCCCATCGTGGTGGAGATGGTGGCCTTCTTCAGGTAGCGACCCTTCGAAGCGCTCGGCTTGAGCCGCAGCACCTCGTCCAGGGCGGCGAAGTAGTTCTGCGCCAGCTGCTCGGTGGAGAAGGATGCCTTGCCCACGATGAAGTGCAGGTTGGCGTGCCGGTCGACCCGGAACTCGATCTTGCCGCCCTTGATGTCGGAGACGGCCTTGGCCACGTCGACGGTGACCGTGCCGGTCTTCGGGTTCGGCATCAGACCGCGCGGGCCGAGCACCCGGCCGAGCCGACCGACCTTGCCCATCAGGTCGGGGGTGGCGACGACGGCGTCGAAGTCGAGGTAGCCGCCGAGCACCTTGGTGATCAGCTCGTCCGAGCCCACCTCGTCGGCGCCGGCTGCCTTGGCGGCCTCCGCCCGGTCACCGGTGGCGAAGACGAGGACCCGTGCCGTCTTGCCGGTGCCGTTGGGGAGGTTGACCGTGCCGCGTACCATCTGGTCCGCCTTGCGGGGATCGACACCGAGGCGGAAGGACACGTCGACGGTCTCGTCGAACTTGGCTTTCGAGTTGCTCTTGGCCAGCGTCAGCGCCTCGACCGGCGAGTACAGCTTCGCCTCGTCGATGGTCGCCTCCGCGGCGCGGTAGTTCTTGCTGCGCTTCATTCTCTCTGGTTCCTTCCCAGTTCTGGTACGTCGGGCCGCGCTTGGGCCCTCCCAGGGTTATCGGTATTGAATTGCTCGCTAGCGCTCGCTAGCAATTTCCGCTTCTACCCGACTCGTTCGTCGCTCCGGCTGAAACGAAAAGCATGTTTCATCCGGCGCTCCTGCACTTCGTCGGCGCGGAAATTGGTGGGGGTCAGGTTTCAAACCGCTCTCGTCGGGTTTCAAACCGCGCTCCCCGGGACTACTACTCCGCGACCGTCACACCCATGCTTCTTGCCGTGCCCTCCACGATCTTCATGGCGGCGTCGACGTCGTTGGCGTTCAGGTCAGGGAGCTTGGTGGTGGCGATGTCGCGGACCTGGTCACGGCTGATCTTGCCGACCTTGTCACGATGCGGGACACCGGAGCCCTTCTGGATGCCGGCGGCCTTCTTGATCAGCTCGGCGGCGGGCGGGGTCTTGGTGATGAAGGTGAACGACCGGTCTTCGTAGATGGTGATCTCGACCGGGATCACGTTGCCACGCATGGGTTCGGTGGCCGCGTTGTAGGCCTTGCAGAACTCCATGATGTTGACGCCGTGCGGGCCGAGCGCCGTACCGACCGGCGGTGCCGGGGTGGCGGCGCCGGCGTTCAGCGCCACCTTGACGAGCGCGGCAACCTTCTTCTTGGGAGGCATTGCTGTCTGGGTCCTTCTGTTGGGTTTGCGCCGGACTCCCGGCGGGTGTGCGATGGTCGGGCTGGGCTGCCCAACCGGTCAATGGTACGTGAAACTGGCCGTTGCCCGCTCCGCACGGATCAGCAACCAGCTCAGACCTTCTGGATCTGGGCAAAGGTGAGGTCGACCGGGGTCTCGCGACCCAGGATCTCGACCAGCGCCTTGAGCCGCTGGGCATTGGCATTGATCTCGGTGATGGTGGCATGCACGCCGGCGAACGGTCCGTCGACGACCATCACGGAGTCACCGGCGGCGAAGTCGGCGACCTCGACCTTCTTCTTGCGCCGGGACGGCCCCTCTGAGGTCGCGGTGGCCGCCGCGATCACGGCGGGAGCGAGCATCTTCTCGACCTCGTCCAAGCTCAACGGCACCGGCTGATTGGAGTGACCCACGAACCCGGTCACCGATGGCGTGTGCCGGACCGTCGACCAGGACTCGTCGGTCAATTCCATCCGGACCAGCACATAGCCGGGCAGCACCGTCCGACGGATCTGCTTGCGCTGCCCGTTGCGGATCTCGGTGACTTCTTCGGTGGGGACGACGATCTCGAAGATGTAATCCTCCATGTTCAGCGAACTGACCCGGTTCTCCAGGTTCTGCAGCACCCGGTTCTCCATTCCGGAGTAGGTGTGCACGACGTACCAGTCGCCGAGCTTGCTGCGCAGTTCGCTACGGAAGGCCTCCAGCGCTGCCTCGGCGGGGTCGGGCCCCTCCTCGGCGTCCTCATCCGCGTCCTCGGACTCGTCTTCGGACTCGTCCGCACCGAGATCGATGTCGAAGTCGTCGTCGGACTCGTCCGCGCCGGCCGCGCCGCCGAAGTCGAGATTGATGTCGAGGTCGTCGCCCTCGTCGCCGTGGGAACCGAAGTCCCCGCCGAGGTCGATGTCGAAGTCGTCGCTGCTGCCGCTCACCTCGGCCGAGCCGAGATCGACCTCGGGCGTCGCGGAGCCTTCCGACTCATCAGCCGCGGCGCGCGGCGGTTCGGCCGAAAAGGTCTCAGACACGTGTAACTCTCCAGTTGCTAGGGGTGTGAGGAGGTGGTCAGGCGAAAATCCGGAAAAGCCCGGCACCGATGCCCAGGTCGAGCAGGCTGACATAGGCGATGATGAACAGGACGAAGATCAGCACCACCACGAAGTAGTTGCCAAGTTGCGAGCCGGTGGGATAGACGACCTTGCGCAGTTCTTCGACGGCCTGCCGAAGAAAGGTGATCGGCCCGGTCCGCTTGTGTTCGGGTGCACCCTGCCGCTGCTTCGGCGTAGCCTTGCCCTTCTTGCCCCGTCCGCCGGACGACCCGGCCTCGGGGGCATTCTTGGCAGACCGCACCGCGCTCCCGGCCGGGACCAACTCCAGCTCTTCGCCTGCCTCCAACTCCTCGTTGGACGGCTCGGCGACGGCATCCTCGGCCTCGGCCGCCGGGTCAGTCGGGGTGGCTTCGGCGTCCGGCTCGTCAGCCGGGTCCACCTTGTCGCCATCTGCCACGTCGTCGCCCTTCTCCTGCGGTCGTTCTGCACCCGCCCCGCCGGGCGTCGACGACGCCGCGACGGGCGGATCTGCAGGGCAAGAGGGACTTGAACCCCCAACCTTCGGTTTTGGAGACCGATGCTCTGCCAGTTGAGCTATTGCCCTTCGGTGCCGACACCTCGCCGTGCACACCCCCAAATCTAGCCCGTCCTCCGGCCGATCTAAGGGCGCGCACCATCCTAGGTGTCCGGCACCAAGACCGAGAGTGTAGTCGGCCAGGAGGGTGGTGTCGAACGGCGACCGCCGCGAGCAGGTGTCCGAACGCGAGCAGGTGTCCGAACGCGATGGGTCGAATCGAGCACCTCCCGACCCGCTCTCAAGCGCCGGTCAGCTGCTCCACAGCGGCGAGCAGGACGCAGGTGCACAGCCCCTCGATGGCAGTCGCGACATCCTCCGAGGTGGGGAAGGTCGGCGCGATCCGGATGTTGCGATCGCGCGGATCCTTGCCGTACGGGAAGGCCGCGCCGGCGCCGGTCATGGCGATACCGGCGTCCTTCGCCAGCGCGACCACCCGGGTGGCGCAGCCGTCGGGCACGTCCAGACTGATGAAGTAGCCGCCCTCCGGGCGGGTCCAACTCGCCACCTGGTGGCTACCGAGCCGGTCGGCGAGGATGGCCTCGACCTGCTCGAACTTCGGCTCGATGATCGCGCGATGCTTGCGCATCAGGGCACGTACCCCGTCCGCGTTGCCGAAATAGCGGGCATGCCGGAGGTGGTTCAGCTTGTCCGGACCAATGGTCCGCTTGCCGAGATGCTTGAGATACCAGGAGACATTTGCCGGCGAGCTGGCGAAGAAGGCCACTCCGGCCCCGGCGAAGGAGATCTTGGAGGTCGAGGCGAAGACGAACACCCGGTTCGGGTTCCCGGCCTCGGCGGCCAGGCCCAGCACGTCGATGGCCGGGTTCTCATGGTCGGTGAGATGGTGGACCGCATACGCGTTGTCCCAGAAGATCCGGAAGTCGGGAGCCGCCGCGGGCATCGAGACCAGTTCCCGGGTGACCTCTTCGGTGTAGACGGCGCCGTTCGGGTTGGCATACGTCGGCACGATCCAGATGCCGCGAATACTCGGGTCCTCGGCAACGCGACGCTTGACCGTCTCCAGATCGGGGCCCTCCGGGCCGAGGCCGACGGTCTCCATCGAAATGCCGTAGTGCTCGCAGAGCGCGAAGTGCCGGTCGTAGCCGGGCACCGGGCAGAGGAAGGTGATCTGATCCCGCACCCACGGACGCTCGGAGTCCGCAGTGCCCTTGAGCAGCGAATAGACCAACGTGTCGTGCATGATGGCGAGGCTGGAGTTGTCACCGGCGACCAGCTGCGCCACCGGCACATTGAGCAATTCGGCGAAGATCTCGCGAATCTCCGGCAGGCCCTGGCCGCCGCCGTAGTTGCGGACGTCGGTGCCGTCGGCGGCCTTGAAGTCCCCGTCCCCCGGCAGCCCCAACAGTGCGTCGGACAGGGTCACCTGGGCGGGAGCCGGCTTGCCACGAGTCAGATCGAGCTTCAGCCCCTTGCCCACCAGCGTGTCGTACGCGGTGGTCAACTCATCGCGCAGCGCGGCGAGATCGGCGGAACTGAGATCGGACAGGCTCATTCAGGGCTTCCTTAACTGGTGTCGATGTCTGCTCGGCAGTCTATCGAGCAGTGCAGGCACATGAGGGCGAAGACAGCGTGCCCCGGTGTGCGGAGGAACGATGAGCGAAGCCACCCCTTCGGCTTTGCGAACAGTGCCAACGTAGCCGGTGAATGCACGTCGTCGTCGCGAATGGGCCATACGCGCGCAGCGATGGCGCGGTCGTGCGCGACCCCCCGCACTCCGACCGCGCCCCACTCGCTGACGCGACACCTCCCCAGACCCGGGAGGCACTGTCACCGTGTCCGACACGGGCTCCAGCCAGTGGCAGCTCGATGAACGAGTAAGGAGAGCCTAACCTAGCCTGGCGCCGAAGGTCAACCCCTGACCGAAGAAATTCTTCCGAGTCGCGAAGCTGATGCAAAGTGTGGCGTACGCCACTAGGTTCAAGGGCATGAGTGCGAACATTGCCCGCTGGCTCACCGACCGCGCCAGTTCCGACCCCGACCTGCCCGCCATCAAGCAGGGCGAGTTGGTGCTCAGCTACGCCGCCCTCGATACGGCCTCCGCCCGATGCGCCACATTGCTCGCCGACCGGGGTGTGACCGCCGGCGACCGAGTCTCGCTGATCATGCCGAACGTGGCGTACTTCCCCGTCGCCTACTACGCGATCCTGCGGCTCGGCGCCATCGTGGTGCCGATGAATCCGCTGCTCAAGGCCGGCGAGATCGCCTACACCTGGGGTGATGCCGGAGCCAAGGTCGCGGTGGTGTTCGCACTGTTCGCAGGAGAGGCAGGCAAAGCGGCCGAAGTGACCGGCACCGACGTACTCGTCGTGGTTCCCGGGGAGTTCGACCAGGCACTGGCGACAGTCTCCCCGACCGAGGGTGTGACCGAGCGGAGCGGCGACGACACCGCGGTCATCCTCTACACCTCCGGCACTACCGGCAAGCCCAAGGGTGCCGAGTTGAGCCACGACAATCTCGGCAGCAATGTCCGTACCGATCTGGCGACGTTGATGCCGCTCGAGCCGGGCGACGTCGTGTTCGGTGGCCTGCCGTTGTTCCACTCCTTCGGCCAGACGTGCGGACTCAATGCCGCGATCGCCGCCGGCGCCTGTCTGACCTTGCTGCCGAAGTTCGATCCCGAGGACGCGCTGCGGATCGTGGCCGCCGACGGTGTCACCGTGTTCCTGGGTGTGCCCACCATGTACATGGGGCTGCTCGCGGTGCCGGATCCTGATCGGTTCGACACCAGCAAGTTGCGGCTGGCGGCGTCCGGCGGGGCCTCTCTGCCGGTCGAGGTGCTGCACGAGGTGCAGCGCCGGTTCGGGTTCCAGTTGCTGGAGGGCTACGGGCTGTCGGAGACCTCCCCGATCGCCTCCTTCAATCACCCGGACCGGCCGGCCAAGGCAGGCTCGGTCGGTACGCCGATCGCCGGGGTCGAGTTCCAGCTCTGGGATGCCGACGACACCGAGGTGGCCGAGGGCGAGGTCGGCGAGATCGTGATCCGCGGCGAGAACGTGATGAAGGGGTATTGGAACAACCCGGACGCCACGGCGGAGGCGATGCGGGGCGGTTGGTTCCACAGCGGCGATCTGGCGACCAGGGACGCCGACGGCTACTACTTCATCGTCGACCGCAAGAAGGACATGATCATTCGCAACGGGATCAATGTGTATCCGCGCGAGGTCGAAGAGGTCCTCTACACCCACCCCGCGGTTGCCGAGGCCGCCGTGTTCGGTGTCCCGGATGCCCTGCACGGTGAGGAGATCGCCGCATTGGTCACGCTCAAGGATGGGGCGACGGCGACCGAGGACGAGATCCGCGATCACGTGAAGGATCGACTCGCGGCCTACAAGTACCCGCGGATCGTCCGGTTCGGCACCCTGCCCAAGGGACCCACCGGAAAGATCCTCAAGCGGGAGATCAAGATCGACGCCTGAGCTGTGACAAACACGCGGCTCAGAACCGGCAGCCGACTAGCACCGGCTCGGGGACGAGGGCGATGCCGAACCGCTGCTCCACCCCTGCGCGAACCGCGCGGGCCAGCGTGAGGACATCGTCAGCACTCGCGGAGCCTCGGTTGGTGACCGCCAGTGTGTGTTTGCCGGACAAGGTGGCCCGGCCGGTGCCGATGCGGGCGCCGAACCCCTTGCCGAAGCCGGCGTGTTCGATCAGCCAAGCGGCACTGGTCTTCACCCGGCCGTCCGGCTGGCCATAGCGCGGCGCCTCCGGCGGTAACTGCGTCGCCTCGGCGGAGGTCAGGATCGGGTTGGTGAAGAAAGAGCCGGCGCTCCAGGTGTCGTGATCGGCCGCATCGAGCACCATGCCCTTGCCGGCCCGCAGCTGCAGCACGGCCTTGCGGACGGCTGCCGCCGGCGCCCGGGTCCCCACTGCGACACCCAGGGTGCGGGCCAATTCCGCATAGCGCACGGGCGCCGACAACGAGCCCAAGGAGAACTGGAAGGTCACCTCGAGCACCAGATAGCGGTCCGGTTCGGCCTTGAACCGCGACCAGCGATAGCCGAAGCCGCAATCGGCCACCGAGAACGTGGCCTGGCGCCGCTCGACCCGATCCCAGGTCCGGACGCCGGCGATGGTCTGGGAGACCTCACTGCCGTACGCCCCGACGTTCTGGATCGGGGTCGCGCCGACCAGACCCGGAATACCGGACAGCGCCTCGATGCCACTCCACTCCTGCTCGACCGAGCGGGCGACGAAACCGTCCCAATCCTCGCCGGCGGCGACCCGGACCGTCGCGCCGCTGCAGGCCGAGACGTCGGCGTCGATTCCGCGGGTGGCGATTCGGACCACGGTACCGTCGAATCCCTGGTCGCCGATCAGCACGTTGGAGCCGCCGCCGAGCACCAGCACCGGATCCCCCGCCTCGTCGGCTACCCGGACGGCAGCGATCAACTCGGCCTCGGTATCCGCGGTGATCAGGGTCCGAGCCGGTCCTCCGACGCGGAGTGTGGTGAACTCGGCCAGAGTGCCCGCCCGACTCACCTATGCCCCGAGATCCACGACGGCCCGAGCCGCACCGAGAACCTTGACCTCGTCGGCAATCGCCTCGATGGAGATGGTGACCTCCGAGCCGTCGATCGCGGAGACGACCCCGCTGAAGGCGACTTCCGTGCCGTCCGCGTCGTCGGGCACCACGACCGGCTTCGTGAACCGGACGAAGTAGGAGCGCACCCGTGTCGGGTCGCCGACCCAGTCCGTCACCAGCCGCAGCGCGCTGCCCATCGTCAGCATGCCGTGCGCGATCACGCCGGGCAGGCCGACCTGGGCGGCGTAGAAGTTCGAGTAGTGGATCGGATTGAAATCGGTGGACGCACCCGCGTACCGGACCAGGGTTTGGCGAGTGAAATGCACACTCAAGCCAGGCAGCTGGTCGCCCACCGCGACCTGGGTGATGTCGATCCCGCTCATGAGTCCCCCTCGTGGGCATGGAAGAAGGTGGCTGCCGCGGTGCAGATCAGCTCGCCGTCCAGGGTCTCCACCGCGACGGAGGAGGAGATGATGTCGGACGCGCCACGATTGCGTACCCGGTCGATGGTCAAGGTGGCCTGCACCGTGTCGCCGGGGCGCAGCGGGCGCTGATAGCTGAACCGCTGGTCGCCGTGCACGATCCGGCGCAGCGCCAGCCCCAGCTCAGGATCGTCGAACATCGACTCCCATGCCGCCGAGGAGATCACCGCGACGAAGGTCGGCGGCGCGATCGGGTCGGGACCGAAGTAGGCAGGGCTGTCGTCGCCGAGAGCACGGGCGAACTCGGCGATCTTGGCGGCCGAGACCTCGTACGGCGCGGTGGGCGGATAGCGACGACCGGCATGGTCGGCGGTGATGGGCATGGCCCTAACGCTAATGGGTCCTCGCGACGGAGTCGTAGCGCTGGGACACCAGTGGAGCAAGCAGGGTGCCGAGCGGGTCGGCCAGCCGCCAGCCGGCGGCGGCGATGGTGGGCGCGACGGCGTCGAGCAGCAGGCCGGGAGCGACGAACAGCGGTACGACGGTGCCGGTCCCAGGTCCCAGCTCGGCGAGTCCGTCGGCGGCACGGGGGTCGGTAGTGCCGAAACCGACGCTCACCGGCGCGTTACGACGGGCGGACAAACGTTCGGCGAGTTCGGCGACGGCGGTGTTGGCGTCGGCCCGCGATGAGCCCACGGCATAGACAAGCACCGGTTCATCCGGCTCGGTACCGGCTGCGACCAGGCGTTGCTCGACCACGTCGAGCACGTCGTCGTCGGTGCCGAGCACGGGCGCGACGATCAGCTGAACCCCCGAAGCTGCGGCCGCTCTCTCGACTGCGGCCGGCACGTCGATCCGGGCATGGAACGCCTCGGTGAACAGCAACGGCACCACCACCGCCGTATGCTCCCCCGCCGCGGCCAGTGTCGCCGCGACGGCATCCAGATCAGGATCGGTGAGATCCAAGTACGCCGGGTAGGTCGCAATGCCGGTCTGGAATGTCACCTTGGCCAGCAGCGACTCGATCCCGTCCGCAACACCGGCGTGCCGGCTGCCGTGAGCCAATCCGATCAGCGGCGGCCCGCCCCCGAACCCGCTCGAACGCGACAAAGCCGCCGAGGAATCTCGGCGGCTCATCGATGCGTCCTGCGGGACGCGCTGCGGTAGGAGTAGATCAGCGGGTCTCGCGGTGAGCGGTGTGGCTGTGGCAACGCGGGCAGAACTTCTTCAACTCGAGCCGGTCGGGATCGTTCCGCCGGTTCTTCTTGGTGATGTAGTTCCGCTCCTTGCACACGGTGCAGGCCATGGTGATCTTGGGGCGCACATCCGTGGACTTGGCCATCGTCGTTTCCTTCGGTTCTTGGTTGGTGACTGCGGTGGTAGCGGGAGCGGGACTCGAACCCGCGACACAGCGATTATGAGCCGCTTGCTCTACCGCCTGAGCTATCCCGCCACGAAACCCTGCTGACGCGACGCACCCGCCACGACCAGTGTGCTCGGTCTGCCAAACCCCACCTGGGCCTGACCGGACTTGCACACCGCCGACGCGCGGTGGCGCCGGAACCGGACTTCGAGCCCCCATGCGGAATCGAACCGCAGACCTTCTCCTTACCATGGAGACGCTCTGCCTACTGAGCTATAGGGGCACAATTCGCGCGCCGGTTTCCCGACGCGCCGACGCAGAAGACTACAGGCCGACGCGGCCAGACGCTAATCCGCTAGCGTCGGTTCATGCAGACTCGCATCACCGGCACCACGATGCCGATCCTCGAAGTCACCATGACAGCAGGTGAACGCCTGATCGGTGAAGGCGGAGACGTCTCCTGGCTGACGCCAGGCTTCGGGATGGACACCTCCACCCGGTTCGGCTCCGGCGGCAGAGGCGGCTTCATGTCCGGCCTGAAGCGGGCGCTGGGCGGTGGTCAGCTGTTCCTGACCGAATACACCGCGCCGGCTCAGGGCGGCTTCGTCGCCTTCGCCGTCCAGCTGCCGGGGTCGATCCGCGAGATCCGCGTCGATGCGACCGACACGTTCATGGTGCAGTCCGGCTCGTACATCTGCAGCACCCCGGACGTCGAGATCTCCGTCGGGCTGCAGAAGAAGCTAGGGGCGGGCATCTTCGGCGGCGCCGGCCTGGTCTTCCAACGGCTGGCCGGCCGGGGTACGGCATGGGTGCAGCTGGCGGGCGAGATCGTGGATTACGAACTCCGGCCCGGCCAGTCGATGCTGGTCCACCCCGGTCACCTGGCACTGTTCCGAGCTGAGATGGGGTTGGAGTTCGCGAGCGTACGCGGGATCAAGAACAAATTCTTCGGTGACTCGCTGATGTTGGCCAAGATCACCGGACCCGGTCATATCTGGCTGCAATCGATGACCGCCGCGAAGCTGGCCGCGGCAATCGAACCGTATCTGCCCGACAACTCCGCAGGATCGAGCTTCAGCAGCGACACGTAGTTCAGGGGTAGGCGACGAAGGCGAACCGGTCGCTGTCCGGTGCCCAGCTGTTGACGTTGAGCGTGCCCTGTCCGCCGAACAGCGGATAGCGCTGGAGCGGTGTGGTCCAGTCGGCCGTCGAAACAACCCGCACCTCGACCCCCAGATCCTCCGGATGTCCCAACGTTCCTGGCGGGAACACGATGTAGCTGGCGTAGCCGCCATCCGGCGACAGGTGCGGGAACCAGTCCACCGTGTCGCTGACAACCAGCCGTTCCGCCTCCACGCCGGCGCCGATGCCGGCATCGCGTACCCGGGCCAGCTGCGCGTGGCCGGGTCGATCGGTGAATGCTTCGGTGTTGACGTAGATCCACCGCCCATCGGGCGACCACTCCGGCCCGTCGAGATGCCCTGGCAGATCGTCGACGACGATCGACCGACCGCCTGGCGTCATGATCGCCAGCCGACCGGGCTCGCTACCCGAGATCAGGACGTACGCCAGTCTCGTGCCGTCGGGCGAGATCCCGTGCAGATAGTGATGGACGCCCTCGGCCACCGTGACCCGCTCGACCGGTCCGCCGCTCAGCGCGGCCCGGTAGATCTGGCCCTCGGCGGACAGATAGACGTGCTCACCGTCCGGGTCCAGGACATGGTCGTTGTTGATGCTCGGCAGCTCCTGGTGCGCGATCTCGACCAGCCCGGAGGAACCGTCGACCGGGAGCCGCCAGAGCCGGCCGTTTCCGTTGACGTACAAGTCGTCGCCGGTCAGTGACCAATTCGGTGCCTCGACCAGCAGCTGGTCGGTTTCGAGGAGCAACTCCGGCTCGGTCAGGTCGGGGCCACCCACCCACACCTGGCTGCGCTGACCGGCCTTCAAAGTGCGGTACGCCACTCAGCGAGCCTATTTGTCCGGGCAACCGCAGTCGGTCTCGCGGCCGCAGGTACGTCCACACAAACGGCCCGGCTGGGCAATGACGTACCCGAACTGGTTGAGAGATCTACCAAAAACAGAGGCGTTGGTCCCTTCGCACCTCGAGTGATCAGTGCAAGACTGAGGGGGATCCTGCAACCGACTCTCCGACGGGCAGATGATCTGCGATGACGACTCATCAGATCCCCCTCACCGGCCATCTCGCTCCTCTGAACCGGCCTGCCCAGCAACGGCATCGTCCGGTCCCGACAGGTCACACACCCTGGAGTGAGGTGAGCTGCCGCCATGTCGGGCTGCTCCGGTATGCCCGCGCTCGCGGGGTGGTCTCGCTGGCCGTGCGGTACTCGACGTGGGGGCATCGGATCCTGGTGCGGGTACCGGCCTACAGCGATGCCGGCCCGTTCCTCGATGGTGCCGATGTCGCCTTGGACGTCGATGCCGGCACCAACCACGGGAGTCGGGTGGTTCGGGTCGCCGGAATCGCCATCGTGGTGTCCGACTCCTCGACCGCACTGGCCGAGACCCAGTCGGTCTCGGTTGCAGCCGAGCCCCTGACCACCATCGTGCTCATTCCCGAGACGGTCAACTGGCTACCTCAGGTGGACGACGTCCGATATCCGCCACTGCCCAACGGCGCCGGTCGGATGCCGGCCACCTTCGCCGGCTGACGTCGTCGCTCGCTCAGCAGTAGCGAGACCGGTACGCGGCCAGCGTGGTCACGAGGTCGTCGGTCGGACGGAGCCCGAAGCCGATGCCGCGGGTGCCCTCGACGCGGATCGGCCAGCTCGCCACGATCGCCTGCACGGCCGGATCCGGCTCGACCGTCACCGCACCGAGCTGATCGGCCGGCACCGCCTCGTGCAGCGTTGCCAGCATCTCCTCGAAGGTGACCGAGATGCTCGGCAGCGTGACCGTACGACGGCCCTCGAGCGCTTCCGCGGGTGCCTCGTGCAGCCGGATCAGGTTGTCGATGATGGACTCGATGCTGGCCACGGCCATCACGGTCTCGAGCGGGAACGGGAGTTGGTAGTCGATCCCGTTCAGCGGCTCCCGGAAGATCGCGCTGGCCGCCGAGGAGGCGGCGGCGTTCGGCGCACCGGGCCGGATGATCACCGTGGGCAGCCGGGCGGCGCGGCCGTCGACGAAGCCCTTGCGGCCGTAGTCGTTGATCAGCAGTTCGAGGATCGCCTTGGTCATCCCGTACGTCGTCGCGGGCTGCACCAGCGAATCGTCGTCGACGGTGTCGCCGCTGGCCGGTCCGAAGACGGCCAGTGAACTGGTGGTGGTCAGCCGGACCAGCTCGGAATGGGCCCGAGCCGCCTCCAGCAGATTCCGGGCGCCGTCCAGGTTGACCTGCATGGCCAGATCGAAGTCGCGCTCACCCTGGCCGCTGACGATCGAGGCGAGGTGGAACACGCCGACCGGACCATCGCCCAGGAGTACGCCGAAGTCCGCACTGGCCACATCGCCGCCCACCGCACGGCACCGGTTCGGGAGATCGGTCAGCCGATCGATGCCTGCCGGCTGGTCGAAGAGCACGATCTCCTCGATCTGTTGCGACTCCCCGTCGGCGACGACCAGGCGGCCGCGTTCGAGCAGAGCCTCCGCCAGCCGATATCCCAGAAATCCCGCCCCACCAGTGATCACGACTCTCATGCGTTGGACGACCTACCTTTCGGTGTTGGATGGTGTCGTGTCAGGGTAGCGACTCGATCGGCACGTTCTGCTCGATGTCAGCCAGCCAGACAGCCGCGTTGCCGTCCGAGGGTGCCCGCCAGTCGCCGCGCGGACTGAGCGACCCGCCGTGTGACACCTTGGGGCCGTTCGGCATCGCGGACCGCTTGAACTGGGCGAAGCCGAAGAAGCGCTTGACGAACACGATCAGCCACTCCCGGATCACCGGCAACTCGTACGCCCGGCGCCGTTCGACCGGGAACGCCGGTGGCCAGCTGCCGGCGTCGGCGTCGCGCCAGGCGTGCTGGGCCAGGAAGGCGATCTTGGACGGGGCGAAGCCGAACCGCAGCGTGTAGAACAGGTTGAAGTCCTGCAACTCGTACGGACCGACCGACTTCTCCGTGCTCTGCGGCACCTCACCGGGCTTCACCGGAATCAGCTCCGGGGAGATCTCGGTGTCCAGGATCGCCAGCAGCACCTCGGCCGTCGCACCGGCGAACGTCTCCAAGCCACTCACCCAGCGGATCAGGTGCTGGATCAAGGTCTTGGGCACGCCGCCGTTGACGTTGTAGTGCGACATCTGGTCGCCGACACCGTAGGTGCACCAGCCCAGCGCCAGCTCGGAGAGATCGCCGGTGCCGAGCACGATCCCGCCGTGGTGGTTGGCGAGCCGGAACAGATAGTCGGTCCGCAAGCCCGCCTGGACGTTCTCGAAGGTGACGTCGTAGACCTCCTCCCCTCGGCCGAACGGGTGGTCGAGATCGGCCAGCATCTGGGTCGCCGTCGGCCGGATGTCCAGCTCGTGGGCGGTGATGCCGAGCGAGGTCATCAGCCGCCAGGCGTTGGACTTGGTGACATCACCGGTCGCGAAGCCGGGCATCGTGTAGCCGAGGATGTTGGTGCGCGGCAGACCGAGCATGTCCATCGCCCGGGCTGCCACGATCAGCGCATGGGTGGAATCGAGTCCACCCGAGACGCCGATCACCACCTTCTCGGTGTGAATGGCGCGCAGCCGCTGGGCCAGCCCGTCGACCTGGATGTTGTACGCCTCATAGCAGTCCTGGGCGAGCCGGTCGGGATCGGCGGGCACGAAGGGGAACCGCTCGACCGTGCGGCGCAGTCCCAGGTCGGTGATCGGGGGCGCCAGGGTGAACTCGACGGTGCGATACGCGGTGTCCGCGACGCCTCGTTGACCGAGCACAGCGCGCCGGTTGTCCTCGAAGGTGCCCTGCCGGGCCCGCTCCTGGCGCAGCAGATCGAGATCCACATCGGCGATGGTGAGCTGTGGGTCCTCTTCGAACCTGGCCCCCTGGGCCAGCTCGACGCCGTTCTCGAAGATGCTGGTCTGCCCGTCCCAGGACAGGTCGGTGGTCGACTCGCCCTGACCGGCTGCCGCGTACAGATAGGCGGCGAGGCAGCGCATCGACTGGGCTCGACAGAGCATGCTGCGGGTGTTGGACCGGCCGATCGTGATCGGGCTGCCGGACAGATTCGCGATCACCGTGGCGCCGGCCAGCGCGAGCCGGCTCGACGGTGGCACCGGCACGAACATGTCCTCGCAGATCTCCACCCCGATCCGCAAACCCCGGACGTCCCCGGCCTCGAACAGCAGATCGGTGCCGAACGGAGCCCGTTGGCCGGCGATGGTGATCTCCAGACCGGTGATCCCGTCCCCGGAGGCGAACTGGCGGCGCTCGTAGAACTCCCGGTACGTCGGCAGGTGGATCTTCGGCACCACGCCCAGGACCCGGCCGCGATGAATCACGACGGCGGTGTTGAACAGTCGGGCGTTGTGCCGCAGCGGGGCGCCGACGACGATCACGGGCAGCAGTTCGGCCGAGGCGGCCACGATCTCGGCCAGTCCGGCGAGCACTGCGTCGAGCAGGGCGTCCTGACCGAGCAGATCCTCCACCGCGTACCCGGTGAGCGTCAGCTCCGGCAGCCCCACGACCGCCACCCCTTCGCCGGCGGCACGGCGGGCGACCTCGATCACGCTGGCGGCATTGCGCGCCGGATCGGCCACGTAGACGT
>JASGEZ010000024.1:0-22709 GCA_047605905.1 Microlunatus sp. | reverse complement strand
GGTGTCACTGGCCAGGCCCACGTCGGCCTGTCCCAGGGCGACCGCGGTCGCCGGGCCGCTCGACGACCCGCCGGGCAAGGCGCCGGGCACCGCGCCGTTGGGCGGGGTGCCGTAGTGAACGTTCGCTCCGGCGATGCTGTACGCGAACTCGTCGGTGCGTGCGATCCCACGCAGCGACGCGCCCCCCCGCAGCAGGTCACTGACCGCCGGCGCGGTCGCCTGCTCGCGCCTTCGCTCGCGCAACCAGGTCGGGTTCCCGGCCCCGATCCGGTAGCCGCGGATGGCGAACAGGTCCTTCACGGCCACGGTCAACCCGGCCAGCGGACCCTCCCAAGCGCCCTGGGACAACGGGTCGCCCACGGTCCGCCAGACCGAGCGATCGAATGCCTGGGAGCGTCCGGTGACATGCGCTGCCGTGATCAGCCACCGGCCGTCGATCCGCTCCCAGATCTGGGTCTGCAAGCCCTGGCCACCGTCGCGATAGCGGGAGACGGAGACCAGCAGAACGACGTCCGGCCCCAGGACGCGGGATTCGAGCCGGGTGATCTCCCGCGGCGGCACTCCGCCGCGGAGCCCGCGAAAGTCGCTGATCGCCTGGTGTCCGACCAGCAGCCCGGCGGCATCGCCCCGCATCGTCGTGGCGCGGCGGGCGAAGGCGGCGTCGAGGGCTTCGAGGTCGTTGGCCAGGATCGCCCGCTCGTAGGCTTCGAAAGCGGCGAGCAGGTCGGGTGGTGGATCCTGGGGTGGGACGTGCTCGGTCATCGTTCGATCCTCTCGAAATCCGCCTCCCGGATCCGGGCGTGCACCCCGCTGACCAGGTCGACGACCTGGGAGATGCGGAAATCGGTGGCGGCGCTGAGATAGGCGTACGCCAGGTGCTCGGCCATGCCCCACCGGGCCTGGATCAGCGACAACGCCTGCCGGACGCAGGCGCGTACCGCTTCGTCGAGATCGACGTCCATGCCCGTCGGCACCAGATAGCCGTCGGCCCGACCCAGCGGGCCGAGCAGTTCGCCGAACTCCGCCAGGGCGTCTTCTCGCTTCACCAGGTCGAAGCGCAGCGTCACCCGGAGCGAGGCCTCGAGCGCGGTCAACGCCACCTCACCGTCGCCCTGGGCGAAATGCGGATCGCCGACGTACGCGAGGGCGCCGGGGACCTGCACCGGCAGATAGAGCGTGGATCCGGGCCCGAGCAGATTGATGTCGATGTTGCCGCCGTGCGCACCGGGCGGCACGGAATGCGGCCGGTCCTCGCCGGCCACTGCGACGCCCATGATCCCCAGGAAGGGGGACAGCGGGAACTCGACCTTCGGGTCGCCACCTTCGGTGAGGGGGAGCCGGCCCAGCAGCTTGCCGTCGCGCCGTTCGATGGAGGCGAAGACGCTGACCGTCTCCGGGGTACGCGGCAGTTCGCCCGGCAGCGCACCGCGGCCGTGCCGGTTGGAGATCACGCCGTACGGCACCCGGGGCGTCGTCTCCAGCACCGTCAGCGCCAGCAGATCGCCGACCTCGGCTCCCTCGACTCGGATCGGGCCGGTGACCACGTGTGGACCATCTCGCCCCACGTCGCGGCCGAGCTGGGCGGCGATCGCGATCGCGTCGCTCAGCACCGCCTTCGTCGGCACGCCGTGTCCGCCGAAGTAGGCCACCGGGTCCTTGCCCTGGTCCTCGAGGATGCCCTCGTGGCTGACGGTGTCGATGGTCACGGTCGTGCCGGGGGAGACGGCCAGCACGGGTCTGTCGGCTGCGCAGGGGAGCCGGCCCCAGAACACCTGCTCGACTTCCGCCGGGAGGTAGAGGTCGCCCTGTATTGCGCCGGTCCCGGGTTGCAGGATCGGAAGGCCGGAGCCGTACATCGCTATCGGGGTCCTCTCGGTCGGCGGGACGCGTCAAGAATTACGGGACGCACCGTGGACGATTGTGCCGGGCAAGTGGTCCGACCACCAAGATTGTCCGTGTCGCTGAGTTGCAGGGTCGCACTCCGTAGTCGCGACCAGAATCGCTCTGCACTCCCGAGAGGCCCCACTCATGACTGTGTCCTCGCCGTCAGCTCCGATCCGAGCCAGTCATCCGCTTGTGCTGATGCTCGTGCTCACCTTCTCCACCGGCATGATCGACGCCGTCGGCTATCTGGGTCTCGACCGGGTCTTCACCGCCAACATGACCGGGAACGTCGTCATCCTCGGCATGGCGCTCACCGGCACCGCGAGTTTGCCGGTGGTCGGACCGCTGATCGCGCTGCTGACCTTCATGGCGGGCGCGGGATTCGCCGGCCGCCTGCTGCGTTCCGCGCGGGGCACGTGGAGCGGACTGACCACCACCTCGTTCGCGCTGACCGGCGGAACGGTGCTGGTCGTCGGTGTCACCTGTCTGATCTGGCACCCCGTCCCGGGTACGCCCTGGGGCGATGTGGTGACCGGCACCCTCGGGCTGGCGATGGGGGTGCAGGCTGCCTGTGCCCGCAAGCTGGGGGTGAAGGACGTGACCACGGTCGTGATCACCTCCACGATCACCGGGCTGGCCGCCGATTCCCGGTTCGCCGGCGGGTCCAGCGAGAACTGGGCTCGTCGGCTGCTGGCGGTGCTGCTGATGCTGTTGGGGGCCGCGGCCGGTGCCTTGTTGTTACACATCGACATCGCCCTCGGCCTGCTGGTGGCCGGCGCCATCGTCCTGGGTACGACCGCCATCGGGCATACCAAGCGTCACGGCTGAAAGTGGTCCGGCCAAAGTGGTCAGACCGTAATTCGATGGTTACGCGCAGCGTCGGTGGTCGTAATCCGGAGGGGATGGAGTTGACGGAGAACGCCCGCCGGACCACGTGAGGAGAACACCGATGGCAGCGGCCAAGACGAGCGAAGGTCTCTTCGAACAGGACTCGAGCCAGAAGCTGCGGGTCAAGCAGCCGATCTGGAAATCGCTGTTCTTCCAACTGATCATGGCGATCGTCGCGGGCATCTTGATCGGCTGGTTGTGGCCCGACGTCGGTTCGGCGTTGAAGCCACTGGCCGACGGCTTCATCAAGCTGATCAAGATGCTGATCGCACCGATCATCTTCTGCACCGTGGTGATCGGCATCGCTCACGTGGGAGACCTGAAGGCGGTCGGCCGGATCGGGGTGAAAGCCCTGATCTACTTCGAGCTGGTCACCACGTTCGCGCTGGTGTTCGGGCTCCTGGTCGGCAATGTGGTGCGACCCGGTGCCGGATTCAATGTCGACCCGGCCACGCTGGCGGGAGGCGAACAGGCTGTGGCCGAGAAGACGTCGAACGGCGAGTTGCCGCACACGGTCGACTTCCTGCTGAACATCATCCCGCACTCCGTGTTGTCGGCCTTCGTCGACAACGTCCTGCTCCAGGTGCTCTTCTTCGCGGTGCTCTTCGGGCTGGCGCTGGCCAAACTGTCGGCTCACTCCCAGACCCTCTACAAGGTCGTCGACCAGTCCAGCCACGTGTTCTTCACCATCATCGGTTGGGTGATGAAGCTGGCACCGTTGGGTGCCTTCGGTGCGATGGCCTACATCATCGGTCAGTACGGCATCGGCTCGCTCGCGAGCTACGGCAAGCTGATCGCGGCGTGCTATCTCGCGGCGGTGCTCTTCATCTGCATCCTCGGCCTGATCCTGAAGGTGTTCGCCGGGATCAACCTGTGGAAGATGCTGGTCTACATCAAGGACGAACTGTTCCTCGCCCTCGGTACGGCGTCGACCGAGGTGGTGCTGCCGCGGATCATGGCCAAGCTGTCCCACGCCGGCTGCAACCGGGCGGTCACCGGCCTGGTGGTGCCGACCGGCTACTCCTTCAACCTCGACGGCGCCACGCTCTACCTGTCCATCTGCGTGTTGTTCCTCGCGCAGGCGCTCGGTGTCGACCTGAGCCTCGGTGAGCAGATCGTGGCCTGCTTGGTGCTGATGCTGACCTCGAAGGGCATGGCCGGGGTGCCCGGTTCGTCGTTCCTCGCACTGTCGGCGACCATTGCCGCTATCGGCCATGGTGCGATCCCGGTCGCGGCGGTCGCGTTGCTGCTCGGCGCCGACCGGATCATGGACTCGATGCGGGTGTCGGTGAACCTGCTCGGCAACTGCGTCGCCACCTTCGTGGTCGCCAGTTGGGAAGGCAAGCTCGACCGTGAGCGAGCCGCGCTGGTGCTGAGCGGTGCGGACGTGCCGCCCATCGAGGAGGACGCGGTGACTCGCGAGATCGCGCCGGAAGAGGAGATGCTCAAGGCCTGAGGACTGACGTTCCAGGTGACAAGATGAGGGGAGCGGCTCCCGCCGCTTCCCTCATCGGCGTTTTCGGAAGGTGGACCCGCCCCTCATGGCAGCCCTGGACAGTCAGGTCAGACCGCTTGCCCGTTCCAGTGCCTCGGTAGCCGACGACATCGTCCACCACATCGAACGCCAGATCGTGACCGGAGCGATCGGTGCCGGCGACCGGCTGCCGGCGGAGCGCACGCTGGCGGAGGATCTGGGGGTCTCGAGGGCGGCATTGCGCGAGGCGCTCGGCCGGTTGGAGGTCGCCGGCATGGTGGTCCGCCGGCACGGCAGCGGTACCCGGGTCTCCCGTGAGGTTCCGTTGAGCGCGTCGTTGGCGACCCGGCTGGAACGGGCCAGCGAAGACTTCGAACACGCCGCCGAGTTCCGGGAAGCAGTGGAGCCGCGGATCGCCCGGCTTGCCGCGCTGCGCATCACCGAGGATGAGCTCGAGGACCTCCGAGCAGTGCTGGCCAGGTCGGCCGCCGAGGTCGGTGCGGACGAATCCGTACGGCTCGACGTCGCCTTCCATGGCGCGGTGGCGCGGGCGGCGAGAAACCCGCTGCTGACCTCGCTGGGCGAGCTGACGGCCTCCTGGACGGTGGAGGCGCGGGTCTATTCCCACCTCGAGGGCGAGGGACGGCGGATCTCCCACGACGGACACAGCCGGATCCTGGCTGCCTTGGAAGCCGGCGACTCCGACGCCGCGGAGGCAGCGATGGCGGCACACCTGCAGGAGATCCGCGAGGTGATCGACCGCGTACGGCTCACCGAGTAACCGACTTGTCAGACTCCGTGGTCGCTATGACGACCACAGGATCTGACAAGTCGGGATTCAGCGGGCGCTGAGCAGTTGCCCGCGTCGCGCCAGCAAGCCGTCGGTCGCTGACCAGACCGGCTCCCCGCGCAGATAGGTCGTCTCGACCATCCCGATCAGCCGACGACCATGCCACGGGGAGATCGGGTTGCGATGCTGGAGCCGGGCTGCGTCGACCGTCCAGGGCTGATCGGGCCGGAAGACCACCAGATGCGCGGGCGATCCTGGGGCGATCCGGCCCAGCTGGTCCAGCCCGACGAGACCTGCCGGACCGGTGGTGAACAGCGGCACGATCTGCTCCAGCCCGATGCCCCGGGCATGGGCTTCGGTCCAGGTGCTGGCCAGTGCGGTCTGCAGGCCGGCGATCCCGCCCCAGGAGAGGCCGAAGTCGCCCCCGCCCTGGTGCTTCTGCTCGACGGTCGAGGGGGAGTGGTCGCTGACTATCGCATCGATGGTGCCGTCGAGCACCCCTGCCCAGAGTCCGTCCTGGTTGACCCGGCCGCGGATCGGAGGACAGCACTTGAATTCCGGAGAGCCGTCCGGAACGTCGTCGGCCGCCAGGGTCAGATAGTGCGGACAGGTCTCGGTGGTCACTGGTAGACCCGCCGCACGAGCGGCCCGGACCGCGTGGAGGGAGTCGGCGTCGGCGAGGTGGACGATGTGTACGCGGGCGCCGGTCGCCTCGGCCCCGGCGATCACCTGGCCGATCGCGCTGGCCTCGCTCGCGGCCGGTCGGGTCGCCAGGAAGTCGGCATAGCGTTCACCCAGCGCGCCGTGTGCGACGAGCAGGTCGGGATCCTCCGCGTGCACGATGCAGCGACTGTCCAGTGCCGCCACCTCGACCAGGGCCGCGCGGAACCGTACGGGATCGAGATGCCCGAACTCCTCGACCCCGGAGGGCGACAGAAACGCCTTCACGCCGAAGACTCCGGCCTCGATCAGCGGACCGAGAGCGCCGAGGTTGCCGGGCACGACACCGCCCCAGAAGCCGACATCGACGGCGAGCTTGCCCGCCGTCGCGGCACGCTTGGTGGCCAGCGCGTCGGGGGAGATGGTCGGCGGGATGCTGTTCAGCGGCATGTCCACGACCGTCGTGGTCCCGGCCGCCGCAGCGGCAGCGGTCGCGCTGGCGAAGCCCTCCCATTCCGTCCGGCCGGGCTCGTTAACGTGCACGTGGGTGTCGACCAGGCCCGGGAGGAGCACCGCCTGGTCCGGCACCTCGACGACCGGTACGCCCGCCGGCGGCCGTGCGATCACGTCGGCGATGACGCCGTTCTCGACCAGGATCGTCGCCGGCCGGAAGCCTCCGTCGATGAATGTCCGTCCGGACCGGAATACGACGCGTCTCGGGTGAAGGGTCTCCATCAATCTCGCCGCCGTCCTGTCCGGAGAGCGTCTCCGGACCGGGCCCACGGTAGGCAGGCTGATCGCGATCAGCGTGTCGGCGGCGTTACGTAGTCGTGACAGTCGTCGTCATCATCGACCTCTCAGCGCGCCCGGCGCTCCGTCACACGGTGTTTACACGGGGGTAACGGACGGCGCGATCGCTCTCACTAGCGTCGTCGCAAGTGGTCAGACCAGGAATCCGGATTTCCGAAGTGGTCAGACCAAGTGAGGAGGACTTCGTGACCATTGATGAGTTCAACCGGCTCGACCCCGCCTCGGCGGCGGAGGTGCTGGCGACGTGTGCCGACATCGAGGACTGGGTGGCAAGCCTGGTGAGCCGACGGCCGTACTCCTCGCGTCAGGCGCTGTTGGATGCCGCCGGCGAGGCGGCCCAGGATTGGTCGAGCAGCGCGGTGGATGGTGCGCTCGCACACCACCCCCGGATCGCCGAGCGTCCAGACGCTGCTCGCCTCGGCAGCGCGAACGCGGCGCACTCGACGCGGGAGCAGTCCGGTCTGGCTGGGATGGACGACGCCACACAGACCGCGATCCTGGCGGGAAATGCCGCGTACGAGGAGCGCTTCGGCCGGGTGTTCTTGATCCGTGCCGCAGGTCGTACGCCGCAGGAGATCCTCACCGAACTGACTCGCAGGCTCGACAACGACGAGGCCACCGAGGACGGGACCGTCGCTCGGGAACTCGCTGAGATCGCGCTGCTGCGGCTGGGCCAGGCGGTGGCGGCATGACCAGCCAGATCACCAGCCACGTCCTCGACGGCAGCATCGGGCGCCCGGCGGCCGGGGTGCGCGTTCGGCTGCTCGCCGCCGATCAGACCTTGCTCGCCGAGGCCAGCACCGATGCCGACGGCCGGGTCGGCTCGCTCGGCCCCGAACAACTCACCACCGGCACGTATCACGTGGTCTTCGACACGGGTGCCTACTTCGCGGCTCGTGCTGTCGCCACCTTCTATCCCAGCGTCACGATCACCATCGCCGTCGAATCCGACGGCGGGTCGGCACCGCACTACCACGTGCCACTTCTGCTTTCGCCATTCGCCTATTCCACCTATCGAGGGAGCTAAACAATGTCCGACGTCTCAGTCAGCCTGGGCGCCAACAAGTACGGCAAGGCCGAGTGCCGCATGGTGAAGATCACCCGCGATACCGCTCGGCACGAGATCGAGGATCTCAACGTCACCAGCCAGCTGCGCGGCGAACTGCTGGTCGACTCCTATCTCACCGGCGACAACTCGCTGGTCGTCGCCACCGACACCCAGAAGAACACCGTCTATGCCTTCGCGCGTGAGTACGGTGTCGGGTCGCCGGAGGAGTTCCTGCTCAAGCTGGGCGATCACTTCGTCAGTTCCTTCGACTGGATCGAAGGCGGCCTGTGGCAGGCCGAGCAGTACGCCTGGGAACGGATTCTCGTGGATGGCGCCGAACATGACCACTCCTTCGTTCGCAAGGGTCAGGCCACCCGGCTCGCCACCGTTCAGAAGGTCGACGGCGAGACTCATGTCACCGCGGGTCTGAAGGACCTGCTCGTGCTCAAGTCCACCGGCAGCGAGTTCCGTGGCTTCCCACGGGACCGGTATACGACGCTGGTCGAGACCGATGACCGGATCATGGCCACCTCGGTCACCGGACGCTGGCGCTATCTGCCCGAGGCCGTCGAAGCGGGCATCGACTACAACGCGGTCTACGCCGGCGTCAGCGCGGTGTTCCTCGCCACCTTCGCCACCGTGCACTCCCTGGCTCTGCAGCAGACCCTGTGGGAGATGGGCAAGGCCGCCATCGAGGCATTTCCCGAGATCGCCGAAGTGAAGTTCGCGATGCCGAACAAGCACCACTTCGTCGTAGACCTGGCCCCCTTCGGCCTGGAGAACCCGAACGAGGTCTTCTACGCCGCCGACCGTCCCTACGGCCTGATCGAGGGAACGATCGTGCGCGATGGCGTCGCCGCCGCGCCCCAGGCATGGACCGACGTTCCCACGTTCGTCTGACGTACGTCCCATCACTAGGGAGTCCCCACCATGATCGAAACCAACGAATCCACCAAGATCGCCGAAGAACTACCCGATCTGCCGGTCGGCGCCCGGCCCGAGGACGAGCGCCTCGGCATCGGCCCCACCATCGGCTACGGCGTTCAGCACATCCTTGCCATGTTCGGCGGTGTGATCGCCGTCCCGCTCATCGTCGGCGGAGCGGCGGGACTGGACAGCGCGGAGAAGGCATTGCTGGTCGCCTGCGGACTGTTCGTCAGCGGCGCGTCGACGCTGCTCCAAACCCTCGGTGTGCCGTTCTTCGGCGCTCAGCTGCCGCTGGTCCAGGGCACCTCGTTCGCGGCTGTCTCGACCATGCTCGCCATCATCGGTGACAAGGGCGGCGCCGGATTGCAGTCGGCATACGGTGCCATCATCGTCGCGGCGGCGATCGGGCTGGTGATCACGCCGTTCTTCGCTCGGATCGTGAAATTCTTCCCGGCCGTGGTCACCGGCTCGATCATCACGGTGATCGGGCTCTCGCTGATGCCGGTCGCGGCCGGCTGGATCACCGGTCAGGAGACCATCACGGTCGACGGCGAGACCGTGCCGAACCCGGACTATGCGGCGCTGTCGGGCGTCGGTTTGGCGCTGTTCACCTTCGCCATCGTGATCGTGCTCAGCAAGATCGAAAAGCTGTCCCGGATGGCCGTGCTCCTCGGTCTCGCCATTGGCACCGTTGTCGCGCTGTTCACCGGGCAGGCGACCCTGGCCCCGGTTGCCTCCGCATCGGTGATCGCGCTACCGCAACCCTTCGCCTTCGGCGTGCCGACGTTTGCGATCGGCGCCATCATCTCCATGTTCATCGTGGTCTTGGTGATCATGGTGGAGACCACGGCCGACCTCTTGGCCGTCGGTGAGGTCGTCGGCAGCAGGGTCGACTCCCACCGGGTCGGTAACGGTCTGCGGGCCGACATGGTGTCCTCGGCCATTGCCCCGGTCTTCAACTCCTTCCCGGCCACGGCGTTTGCGCAGAACGTCGGCCTGGTGGCCCTCTCCGGTATCAAGAGCCGGTTCGCCGTGGCTGCCGGCGGTGTTCTGCTCCTGGTCCTCGGGCTGTCCCCGAAGGCCGCGGCGCTGTTCAGCGTGATTCCCGGACCTGTGCTCGGTGGCGCCGGCATCGTGCTCTTCGGGACGGTCGCAGCCTCCGGCGTTCGGACCCTGTCCAAGGTGTCCTACCAGGGCAACAACAACCTGGTGATCGTCGCGGCGTCGGTCGGCTTCGGACTCATCCCGGTCGTTTCGTCGAGCTTCTGGCACAGCTTCCCGGAGTGGTTCGTCACCATCTTCCACTCCGGCATCAGCTCCTGCGCGATCATGGCCGTGGCGCTGAACCTGTTCTTCAACGTGCTGATGCCGGGAACACCGGACGAGCCGTCGGACCTCGCCGCGGCACCGCCACGGCGCGTGCAGGAGGCCGAGGCCGAGGTGCTGTCGAGTGGCGGCACGCTGACGCCGGAGTCCTACGAGCCGGACATCACCGTCGAGGGAACCCGGGCGATCCCGCCGACCAAGAACTGAATCCGCGACTCGGTCGTAGGCACGCTCGACCTGGCCGACACAGCGGAAGTGGCACCGCTCCTTCAAATGTGATATCACTATGACATCTCATAGTGAGATCCCGCCGGAAGGAGCCGACGATGACCAGTCCACACGCCACCGAGTCGACCGGAGCGGAGAGGGTGCCGGCCGCGGCCGACCAGGCCCTGCACGAACCTGCAGGTGAGCCGGTCGGCCACGCCGGCACCCGCGTCGTCGTCAACGAACGCAGCTGCTGGCGGATCAGCGGCTGGATCGCCGTGATCGGGCTGGCGGTGTTGCTGAGCGTCATCGGCAAGCTGAGCATCGACTTCGTCCGGCTCATCGAGAGCGGACTCCCGTCGATGCTGGTGCCTGCTATCGGTCTCCTCGCTGTGCTGGCCGGTCTGCTGGCCAGCACACTGGTCGTGGTGCAGCCCGGCACCACCCGGGTGGTGCAGTTCTTCGGTCGCTATCTGGGAACCATCCGCCATCCGGGCCTGTCGATGACCGTGCCGCTGTCCACCAAGACCCAGGTCTCGGTGCGGGTCAACAACTTCGAGACCGCCCGGCTCAAGGTCAACGACGCCGACGGCAACCCGGTCGATGTCGCCGCGATCGTGGTCTGGCAGGTGGCCGACACCGCCAAGGCGCACTACGCGGTGGAGGACTACCGGGCGTTCAACCAGGTGCAGGCCGAGGCCGCGCTCCGGCACGTCGCCGGCGAGCATCCGTACGACGACACGAGCGGTTCGGGCACCTCGCTGCGTGGCTCGACCGATGTCGTTGCCGAAGAGCTGGCCCGAGAGGTCGCGGCTCGGGTCTCGGTCGCCGGACTGGAGATCGTCGAGGTACGCATCTCGCATCTGGCGTACGCGCAGGAGATCGCCCAGGCGATGCTGCAGCGGCAGCAGGCCAGCGCGGTGGTCGCGGCTCGGGAACGGATCGTGGAGGGCGCGGTCGGCATGGTGGAGATGGCGCTCGGCCGGCTCTCCGAACGCGAGATCGTCGAACTGGACGACGAACGGCGCGCCGCGATGGTGTCGAACCTGCTGGTCGTGTTGTGTGGGGAGTCGCGAGCGACCCCCGTGGTCAACACGGGCTCGCTCTACAACTGATCGGAGCCGCCCCTATGGCCACCCCGGCTGGATCGGGCCGGGAGCGCAAGTCCGTGCTCCTCAGGCTCGATCCGGCCGTCTACGATGCGCTGGCCCGGTGGGCCAGCGACGATCTGCGCAGCGTCAACGGGCAGCTCGAATGGCTGCTCCGGCAGTCGCTCACCAAGGCCGGCCGGATGCCCAGCGGCGTCAAAGCGCCGCGGCGCCCGGGCCGGCCCAGGGCCGACGAACAGGACTCCTGACCCACCCGTTCAGCAGGCCGAGGGGTCAGCTGAGGAACGTGCCAGTTGCTCGCCGATGCCTGCCTGGCGAGCCAGTTCGCGGCCGTACAGCAGTCCGTAGGTGAAGCCGTTGTGCCCGGATCGAATCCCCAGCCGCACTCCCTCGGAGTGCAGGAACGCCGCTGCCACGATGCTGTCTTGATGCTCGCCGAGAATGTCTTGGAGTTCCCTCCGGCCGGCGATGATCCTTTCGGACTTCGCCCCCAGGACGGGAGTGGCCAATTCGGCGGCATAGCGGGCCCGCTTGCCGGCCTTGCGGGCAGAATGCAGCAGCACACCGGCCTCCGGGACTCCGGCAAGATGGGCTTCGATGGCCCGGTCCAGCCGCTTGGTCAGCACCTTGTCGGCCCGCTTGACATAGGACTTGACCTTCATCGCCGGCGCAGCAGCTGCCTTGGTGAGCGGTGGATCGGCGCGCCACAGATGCACGTCTGCCAGCAGCCGTCGGCAGCGGTCGGTGTCCAATGCTTCGATCACCGCATCCCAAGCAGCCGACTTCCGGGCCGCCAGCTCCGTCTGGAGCTGCGCCGCGACCGGCCCGACGACGAGTTCTGCCGGCAGCTCAGCCAAATCGGCGAGCAGGCGCTCCTCCAGCACCTCAAGATCGCGGACCGCTCCGAGCAGTCCCGCGAACCAGACCAGTTCCTCGTTCAGCGCCGCGGCGCGCTCGGTGTCGACCGCCTCCGGATAGGTGCGCAGCGTGCTCCGGAGCCTTCGGCAGGCAACGCGGGTGTCGTGGATCACCGGCCCGCGGTCACGCAACGCCAGTTCGGCGTCGAGGATCACGGTGGTCTGCTCGGCCAGATAGGCACGGACCAGTTCACCCACGGTCCCGGTCGTGCGCTTGCTCATGGGTGTCACACTTCGAAATCGCTGAGTCGGAACTCGCCGCCGGGCCGCTCGTCGGGATCGGATCGCGACTCCTCGGCGTGCCGCAACTCGACCCGCCGGATCTTGCCGCTGATGGTCTTGGGCAGTTCGGTGAACTCCAGCCGGCGGATCCGCTTGTACGACGCAAGGTGCTCGCGGCAATAGGTCAGGATCGACTTCGCGGTCGCCGCATCCGGCTGATAGCCGGCGGCGAGCACCACGTACGCCTTCGGCACCGCGAGCCGGACCGGATCCGGTGCGGGCACCACCGCGGCCTCGGCAACGGCCGGATGCTCGATCAGCACCGATTCCAACTCGAACGGGCTGATCCGGTAGTCGCTGGCCTTGAAGACGTCGTCCGCGCGGCCGACGAACCTCAGATAGCCGTCGGCATCCCGACTGACCACGTCGCCGGTGTGATAGACGCCGCCGTCGAACGCCGCCGCGTTGAGAGCCTCGTCGGGCACGCCCGCTCGCTCGGCATAGCCCAGCATCAGCGGGGTCGGGCGCGGCTGCAAAGCAAGACAGAGTTCGCCCTCGTCGAATCGCTCCGCTCCGGTTGCCGGGTCGATCAGCACCACCTGGTAGCCGGGCAGCGGCCGGCCCATCGAACCGCTGCGCACCTCGGCTCCGGGCGGGTTGCCGACCTGGGCGGTGGTCTCGGTCTGCCCGTACCCGTCGCGGATGGTCAGCCCCCACGCGGTCCGGACCTGGTCGATCACTTCCGGGTTGAGCGGTTCGCCGGCTGAGAGCACCTCCCGAAGGGTGTGCTTGGCCGCCTGCAGATCGGTCTGCACCAGCATTCGCCAGACCGTCGGCGGGGCACAGAAGGTGGTCGCCCCGGTCCGCTCCAGCACCGCCAACAGCTCGTCGGGGTCGAAGCGGGCGTAGTTGAAGACCAGCACCGTGGCTCCGGCCAGCCATGGAGTGAAGACATTGCTCCAGGCGTGCTTGGCCCAGCCGGGCGAGGAGATGTTGAGGTGGATGTCGCCGGGCCGCAGCCCCATCCAGTACATCGTGGACAGGTGACCGATCGGATAGCTCACCTGGGTGTGCTGGACGAGCTTGGGTAGCGAGGTCGTACCCGAGGTGAAGTAGAGCAGAGTCACGTCGTTCGCCCGGCTGCAGCCGGGCAGGTGCACGCCCGCACCGAGATACTGGTACGCCCGCCGGTAGTCGACCCAGTCCTCCGGCGCCGGCGCGGCGTCCGTGGCGCCGATCGCGAGCTTGCCCAGCGGCAGGCTCAACTCGGAGAATCGGCCGGCCTCCGCCGCGGCGGCCACCAGCAGCTTCGCCTCACCCCGGTCGACCCGGTCGACCAGGTCCGTCGCCGACAGCTGCGGGGTGGCCGGGATGACCACCACACCGAGGCGGACAGCGGCCAGCATCAACTCCCACAACGGCACGCAGTTGCCCAGCACCATCAGCAGCCGGTCGCCTCGCTTGAGTCCGAGTTCGGCGAGCAGATGAGCGGCCGCGACCGAACGGGCAGCCAGATCGGCAAAGGTCAGCTTGGTCTCCCCTATGCCGTCGATCACCCACAATGCGATGCCGTCGGGGTTCTCCTCGGCCAGCCCGTCGAACCAATCGGTCGCGAAGTTGTAGATCGGGAGTTCGGGCCAGCTGAATCCGGCGTACGCGACCTCGTAGTTGTCGCGATATTGGAGCAGGAAGTCGCGGGCTGCCCGGACCTGGGGATTGAGCGGCATTGTCGTGACCTCCAGACAGTCATTGGTCAGGCCACGTGAAACCCTACTTGTGGTCAGTGATTGACCAGAAATGACCGCTCCGGATCGTGCCGCCCCTCGATCAGTCGCACCGTGCCGGACCGAGAGCGCATCGACAGCGAGTGCGTGATGATCCGCCGTGCCTCGAACCGGACGCCCTTGAGCAACGCGCCGTCGGTCACGCCGGTCGCGGCGAAGAACACGTTGTCACCCGCGACCAGGTCTTCGGTGGTCAGCACCCGGTCGAGATCGAAGCCGGCGTCCAGGATGGCGCGGCGTTCGGTGTCGTCGCGGGCGATCAGCCGCCCGACCAGCTCACCGCCCAGACACTTCAGCGCGCAGGCCCCGAGCACCCCCTCCGGGGTCCCGCCGACGCCGACCAGCATGTCGACACCGGTGCCGGGGGTGACGGCCATGATCGCGCCCGCGACATCGCCGTCCAGCAGGAACCGGATCCGGGCGCCGGCCTGCCGGATCTCGGTCACGAGTTGCTCGTGGCGCGGCCGGTCCAGCACGGCGACGGTCAGTTCCGAGACCGACCGACCGGTGGCTTTGGCGATCCGGCCTAGGGTGTCGGCGAGCGGCGCGTCGATATCGACCTGGTCGGCGACATAGCCCGGCACCACGAGCTTGTGCATGTAGACCGCCGGGCCGGGGGAGAACATCGTGCCGCGCGGTGACACGCCGAGCACGCTCAGCGCATCCGGCAGGCTTTTGGCGGTGAGGGTGGTGCCGTCCACCGGGTCGACGGCGATGTCCCACTCGGGTCCGGAGCCGTCGCCGACCTGCTCGCCGTTGAACAGCATCGGGGCCTCGTCCTTCTCGCCCTCGCCGATCACGACGACGCCGTTCATCCGCACCGAGCCGAGCACCGGGCGCATCGCGTCGACCGCCGCGGCGTCGACGGCGTTCTTGTCCCCGAAGCCCAGCAGCCGCGAGCAGTTGATCGCCGCCGCCTCGGTGGCACGGACCAGCTCCAGGGCCAGATTTCGGTCGGGATCGGGTGCGACACGGGTGGCGTCGGTCATGGGCGGGATCTCTTTCTCGTCGGATTCGGTGGTTGGTCTACCGGCTTCGGATGAACGTGCGGTGTCAGTGTTCGACCCAGCCGAGCGTACGATCCACGGCCTTGTGCCAGGCCGCGACTCCGGCCCGCTTGGCTTCCTCGCTCATGCTGGGCGTCCACCGTCGGCCCTCGTGCCAGTTGGCGCGGAAGTCGTCGGGGGTGTCCCAGACACCGACGGCCAGCCCGGCCGCGTACGCGGCGCCGAGTGCGGTGGTCTCGGCCACCACCGGGCAACTCACGTCGATGCCGAGGATGTCGGCCTGGAACTGCATGGTCTGGCTGCTCTTGGTCACCCCGCCGTCGACCTTGAGCGAGGTCATGGTGATCCCGGCGTCGGCCTCCATCGCCTTGACCACGTCGTAGCTCTGGTAGCAGATCGACTCCAAGGTCGCCCTGGCCAGATGCGCGGCGGTGTGGAAGCGCGCCATGCCGACGATCGCCCCGCGGGCATCGGATCGCCAGTACGGCGCGAACAGGCCGGAGAAGGCCGGCACGAAATAGAGCCCGTCGGTGTCGGTGACGGTGCCCGCCAGCCGGTCGGCCTCCTCGGCGCTCGCCACGATGCCGAGCTGGTCGCGCAGCCACTGGATCGCCGAGCCGGTGACCGCGATCGAGCCCTCCAGCGCGTACCTGGCCGGCTCGTCGCCGAACTGATAGCAGACCGTGCTGAGCAGCCCGTTGGCGGAGCGAACGATCTCGGTCCCGGTGTTCATCAGCAAGAAGTTGCCGGTGCCGTAGGTGTTCTTCACCTCACCCTCGTCCAGACACACCTGGCCGACCATGGCGGCGTGCTGATCGCCGAGCACCCCGCCGATCGGCACCTCGCCGCCGAAGGCTGCCTTGGTGGTGCCGAACGCGTCCGGATGCGAGGACGGCACGATCCGCGGCAGCAGCTGGGCCGGGATGTCGAACAACTCGAGCAGGTCCGGATCCCAGGCCAGTTCGGCGAGATTCATCAGCATGGTCCTGCTGGCATTGGTGACATCGGTCAGATGTCGGCCGCCGTCGACGCCGCCGGTCAGATTCCACAACAACCAGGTGTCGATGGTGCCGAACAGCGCGTCGCCGGACTCGGCGGCCTCCCGGAGCCCGTCGACCTCGGCCAGCAGCCAGGCGAGTTTGCCGCCGGCGAAATAGGTGGCCGGCGGGATCCCGGCGCGTTCCCGGATCAGGTCACCATGCCCTGACCGTTCGAGTTCGGTGATCAACGGCCCGGTCCGGGTGTCCTGCCAGACGATGGCGTTGTGATAGGGCTGTCCGGTCCGGCGGTTCCAGACCACGGTGGTCTCGCGCTGGTTGGTGATGCCGACGCCGGCCAGGTCGCTCGCCGTCACGCCCGTGGTGGCCATTGCTTGCTCCGCCACCGTCACGGTCCGTTCCCAGATCTGCAGCGGGTCGTGCTCGACCCAGCCCGCTCGCGGCATGATCTGGTCATGCTCGAGCTGGTGGGAGCCGACGGCGTTGCCGGACCGATCGAACAGGATGCAACGAGTGCTGGTCGTGCCCTGGTCGATCGCCGCGATGAGATCTGCCATGACCGAAGCCTTGCACAGCCCACTGACATGACGGCGCCGGCCGGTGGCCGATCGAGTGCGCCGGAGAACACCGAAACGGCATTGCCCCCAACCCGTAGTCTGACCCCGTGCCCGATTCAGCCGAGTATCCGCCCGGTTACCCGATCGAGTGGGAGGCCGATGTCTTGCTGGCCGACGGCGGCGTGGCAAGGCTGCGGCCGATCCGTCCCGATGACGCGAAGCTCCTGGTGGAGTTCTACGACCGGGTGTCGCCGGAGTCGAAGTTGCTGCGGTTCTTCGCTCCATATCCCAGGTTGTCCCGTCGCGATGTGATCCGGTTCACCCAGGTCGACTACATCGACCGGGTCGCGTTGATCATCACCCTCGGGACACAGATGATCGCCGTCGGCCGCTACGAACGGGTCGAGGACGACGAGGCCGAGGTCGCCTTCCTGGTCGAGGACGCCCACCAGGGTCGAGGCATCGCCCAACTGTTGCTGGAGCATCTGGCCGACGCGGCACGGGAGCGCGGGATCACCAAATTCGTCGCCGAGGTGCTGCCGCAGAACCGGCGGATGGCTCAGGTCTTCGCCGACGCCGGGTACCGGGTGCACAAGGGCATGGACGACGGCGTGGTGACCGTCGACTTCCCGATCCTGCCGACCGACACCTCGGTCGGGGTGATGGAGCGACGGGAGCACCGGGCGGAGAGTCGCTCGATCCGACGCCTGCTGACGCCCAACCGGATGGTGGTGCTGGGGCCCGGCGCCCGGGTCCAGGAGTTGGTCCTCGCCGGTGTACGCAGTGGATTTCGCGGCGAGGTGATCGCGGTCAGCACCGATCAGGTCGAGGTGTCCGGGGTGCCGTGCGCCGACTCGATCGCCGCCGTCGAGGGAAACATCGACCTGGCGGTGGTGTCGGTGCCCACCGACCAGCTTGGTGGCGTCGTGATCGACGCGGCGCACAAGGGCGCGCACGGTCTGGTGGTGCTGACCGGTACCGGCGACGGCGAGGACAACCACACGGTGGTCAACCTGGCCCGTGCCTATGGTGTCCGGGCAGTCGGCCCCGATGCGCTCGGGCTGGTCAACACCGACTCCGAGATCGGCCTGAACGCCACCCCCGCCCCGATGCCGCGAGCCGGCGTCGTCGGCATGTTCTGTCAGTCCGCCGCCATCGGCGTCTCACTGCTGAAGTACGCCCGCGACAGCGGAGTCGGGCTGTCGTCCTTCCTGTCCACCGGCAACTACGCCGACGTGACCGGCAATGACGTGATGCAGTTCTGGGAGGACGACGAAGCCACGCAGGTGTGCGTGCTGGTGCTCGACAGTATCGGCAATCCGCGGAAGTTCTCCCGGATCGTCCGCAGGCTCGCTCGCCGCAAACCGGTCATCGTGTTCGCGCCGGGACGGGCCGACCGGGCCAACCACTACGGCGTACGCGGTGGTCTGGTGCACGCCGAGGAGGCCGCCATCGACGCGCTGTTCCGGCAGAACGGAGTGATCGTCGCCCACCGGCGGCATGCCATGATCGACGTCGCCCGGGTGGTTGCCCGCCAGCCGCTGCCGACGGGCCCGTGCGTCCAGCTGATCACCAACTCGGGCACCTTGGCGCGACAGATGGCGGCCACCGCGGAGGCTGCCGGCCTGGTGGTCAAGCCCGCGCCCGTCGTCCTGCCGTCGAACGCTCACGCCACGGTCTTCGAGGCGGCGGTCAGGACGGCCCTCGACGACGATCAGTGCGACTCGGTGATCTGCACCGTGGTGTCGCCCTATCCTCGGACGGATCCGGTCGAGTGGACCCTGGATCGGCTGGCGAAGCAGACGGCGAAACCGCTGCTGTATGTGCCACTGGACTTCCGTGATCCGGATCCACCCCGCGACGGACAGGACGGGATGGGGCAACTGGTCGACTTCACCGAGCCGGGCGATGCGATCCGTGCGCTGGGCCTGGCGACCGAGTACGCCGGCTGGCTGGCTCGTGATCCCGGCGCAGTGCCGTTGCTGGACATCGACGAGGCGGCCGCGAAGCGGCTGGTCAACCGGGTGCTGGCCGCGGACTCGGCCGGTCGGCTGCTGACCCAGGACGAAGCCGCCTCGTTACTACGTGCCTACGGCATCGAGCTGGTGACCAGGACTGCCGTGCGCACGCTCGACGAGGCCGTGGCCGCTGCCGAGCAGCTGGGCTGGGACGTGGTGCTCAAGGCGTCGGCACCAGAATTGAGAGCCAGGCCCGACCAGGCTGCTGTCTATCGCAATCTGGACAACGTCGAGGAGCTGCGGCTGGCCTGGCAGGACTTGACGAAGGTCGTCTCGGTGCTCGGGTTCGATCCCGAGCGGGCCATCACCGCTGCGGCGCCCGTGGTGCAGAAGATGGCCAAGCCTGGTGTCGCCCTGGTGATCCGGTGCCGGGAGGACGCGGCCTTCGGGCCGATCGTGACGCTCGGCCTGGACGGGCTGGCGAGCGAACTGCTCGGGGATGTGGTGCATCGGGTGCCACCCTTGACCACCGCCGACGCGGCCGGGATGGTCCGGGGGCTGCGGGCTGCGCCGTTGCTGTTCGGACGTCATGGAACGCCAGGGGTCGATGTGGCCGCCGTGGAGGATCTGCTGCAGCGGGCGGCCCAGCTGGCCGATGATCTGCCGCAGCTGGCTGCGCTGACCCTGAGTCCTTGTGTCGCGTCGCGTACCGGAGTGGCGGTGCTGGGAGCCTCGATCCGGCTCGCTCCGACCGATGACCATCGCGATCCGATGGCACGGGAGCTGTGAGAGCCCGCTGTCAGCTTTTCGTCGGCGGCACCGGCCGGGCATGGCAGGATCTGTCCCTATGAGGCTGGACGCCGTGCGGCGAGATCTGCGAACCGAGATCGAGGCTCAGGGATATTTCCCGGACCTGGTCGAGGACACTGTCATCCTGGCATTGGCCGGGGAGGACCTGGTCGACTTCGTGGTGCACCACGAGCCGACTTTCAGCCATGACCAGATCCACCGGCACGTCACCGTCCTGGCGCTGACACCGTCCCGGTTGATCGTCGGACACACCGATGACCAGCCGGCGGAACCCCCCAACACCGGCTCGTACGCGGCCTCGTCGACGGAGTCCATCGCGTTGCACAAGATCGGCACCGTGATGCTGACTCGAGTGGTCGTCGATCCGGAGCGGTTCCAGGCCGGCTCCCTGGTGGAGGAGACCTGGTTGTCGGTGGGTTGGGGTGCGGTGCGTCGGGTCGACCTGGAGCAGGCTAGCTGCGGAGACCCTGACTGCGAGGCCGACCACGGCTACACCGGTTCGATCACTGGTGACGATCTGACGGTGCGGATGAGCGCGGCGGCCGACGGTGTGGAGCGCGTTGCCCGGTTGGTGCGATTCGCCACGACCCTGCAGCGTGTCACCGCGCGGTGATCATTCCGGCGTACGGGTCGTCGACGCTTGCCGACCTGCTGCCCAGCGTCGTCGCCCGACTACGGGTGCCGGGCTATGAGATCGATCGGATCGGGCTGCCGGAAGCCGATCGCTATGTCGTGGTGCTGATCGACGGACTCGGCTGGGAACTCTTGCAGGGCGCCGTGGCACAGGCGCCGTACCTCGGCTCGTTGCTGGCCGGCAGTCGTTCGCTGACCGCCGGGGTTCCGAGTACGACGGTGACCAGTCTCGCCTCGCTGGGCACCGGGCTGCCTCCGGGACAGCACGGCATGGTGGGCTACACGTCCCGGGTGCCGTCGACCGGCGAGATCCTGAACGCGCTGACCTGGGAGTCCGACCTGGTCGCCCAGGAGTATCAGCCGAAGATCACAGAGTTCGAGCGGGCCCGGGCAGCGGGAGTCGAGGTGACCTCGGTGGCGCTGGCCCGGTTCGAGTCCACCGGTCTGACTCGGGCGGGGCTCCGCGGACCCGCGTTCGTCGGCTTCCGGGAGGAACGGGCGATAGACGTGCGGGTCGCGTTGACGGTCGAGGCGGCGAAGCGGGGGGATCGGTCGCTGGTCTATGCCTACGAGCGGGAGCTCGATCACACCGGGCACGTGGACGGCTGCGGTTCGCCCGCCTGGCGCCGCCATCTGACGCGGGTGGACCGGATGGTCGCCCAGCTGCGCGAGGCGCTGCCGGACGAGGTCGTCCTGATCGTCACCGGGGACCACGGCATGATCGACATTCCGCCCTGGCACCAGCTGATCGCCGAGGAGCACCCGGATCTGATGGCCGGGGTGGACGCGCTGGCGGGGGAGGGCCGGTTCCGCCAGCTCTACGTGGATCGCGAGCCGGTCGCCGCAGTGGCGCGCCGGTGGGCTGATCGGCTCGGCGACAAGGCGTGGGTCCGGACCCGCGACGAGGCGATGGAGGCCGGCTGGTTCGGCTCGGTCGATCCGGGCCTGGTCGAGCGCTGGGGGCACGTGCTGGTCGCGATGCGCACCGACTGGGCCGTGATGACCCGGCAATTCCCGCGCGAACTGTCGCTGGTCGGTATGCACGGCTCGCTGACGTCTGCCGAGATGACCGTCCCCCTGCTGATCGGCTGAGCCGGGGATTGACGTCGTACAGAATGGGGTGCCGTGAGTAGTCCGTTGATATCGGCTGAGGCATTGGCCGAGGAGTTGACCGCCGGGTCTCAGATCGTGCTGGCCGATGTGCGCTGGAGCCTGACCGGGCCGCCGGGGCTTCCCGAGTACGAGGCCGGTCATCTGCCGGGAGCGCGCTGGGTGGACCTGGAGTCGGAACTGACCACTCACGGCCCCACCGGTGGTCGGCATCCGCTGCCGGAAACCTCGGTGTTCCAGACGGCCATGCGACGGCTGGGGGTCTCGGACTCGACGCCGGTGGTGGCCTATGACGGCGCGACGTCCCTGGCCGCCGCGCGCCTGTGGTGGCTGCTGACCGATGCCGGTCACCCGAATGTACGTGTCCTGGACGGTGGTTTCGCGGCGTGGAAAGCGGCTGGGCTGCCTGTCGAGACCGGCCCCGGACCCGGGCCGGCAGCGGGGGACTTCATCGCTCGGCCGGGGCAGCGCGCGACTGTCGATGCCGAGGGGATCGTGGCGTTGCTCGGCGCGGTCGATGGCAGCGTCGGCTCCATCAACTCGGTGCTGGTCGATGTCCGTGCCACCGATCGGTACGCCGGAGAGAACGAGACCATGGACCCGATCGCCGGGCACATTCCTGGTGCGTTGAGCCGTCCGTCGACGGAGAACCTGACGGCGTCCGGCGAGTTCAAGGCGCCGGCGGAGATCGCGGCGCGCTTCGCCGAGATCGGCGGCGAGCCCGTCTTCTACTGCGGATCGGGCATCACGGCTGCGCACACCCTGCTGGCCCTGGAATCGACCGGCCGCACCGGCGCGATCTATCCAGGTTCCTGGAGCGACTGGATCACCGATCCCGACCGCCCGCGCGCTAAGGGGTCCTCGTTCTGATCCTGGGTGATCGTCGCTGGTCGCCAGGCGGGCAGCATGCTCCGGGACCCCGGAATCGTGGATCGAAAGGTGCGTGGATGCTCTTTCGATTGCGTTGAAAGGACACCTGCGCACCTTTCGATGGCAGGCGTCACCCCGGTGCCGGTGCTACTTCTCCTTGGGGCCGCCGAAGACGATCTCGTCCCAGCTGGGGACGGAGGCTCGCTTGCGGCGGGCCGGTTTCGCGGGGGCCGGTTTCGGTGGGTCAGGGATGTCGAGTGGCAGCGGCTGGTCGACCGGCTCGGTCCGTTCCGCGGGCTCGGTCTGCACCTCGAGGGCCCCCTCGTCCTCCAGGGCTTCGGCCTCGTCCCGCCGGTCCTCACGGGCCACGGCCTCCTCGGGACGCCCCGGGTCGTCGCTGCCTTCGGCGATCTCGATCCCGTCGGCGCTGTCGGGGGCGTCGGCCTCGGTGTCCTCGCTCGGCTCCACCGGGTAGTCGACCACGATCGCCGGCTCCCAGGCTGCGGCGCTGAGCGAAGGGCTCACCTCCGGCACTGCGGCAGCGTCGCTCGGTCGGGCCGCCTCCGGTGCCGCCTCGGTGCCCAGCTCCGGGCTGCCCAGGTTCAGGGGGTCCTGGTCCTCGAACATCTGATAGAGGGTGTCCAGTCCGGACTCGCCGTCCGCGAGCAGGTCCAGCACCGCCTCGACCTCGGCCACCTCAGTCTCGAGTTCGGTGTCCTG
>JASGEZ010000023.1:0-23641 GCA_047605905.1 Microlunatus sp. | reverse complement strand
CGGGCAGCAGGGGGTGGAGCGGTACGCCGCCCACGGCGTGACCATCCCGCCGGACCGGCTGCTGATGGTGGGCCGGCCGCAGGTGGAGCGGATCGAGGTACGCGACGAGGTGCTGCCGGCCGACGTGCCGCGCACGGTGCTCTATGCGCCGACCTGGCGGGGTGGCCGGCCGACGACCGACTATTCCTCGCTCGGACTGGGGGAGCGGATCGTTGCGGCGTTGCTCGACCGTGGCGTGACGGTGATCTTCCGGCCCCATCCGCTGAGCTATGCCGATCCGGCCGACGCAGGAGTGATCCGCAAGATCCAGCAGCAGCTGGCCGCCGACCAGCGGCAGACCGGTCGCCGGCATGTCTGGGGTGAGCAGGCGGAGCGTGGCTGGGAGATCGCCGATTGCCTCAACCACGCCGACGGACTGGTCACCGACGTCTCCTCGGTCGCCTCCGACAACCTCGCCTCGGGCAAGCCGTTCGCCATGGTCGCGATGCGTGCCGCGGGCGAGGAGTTCCGGGCTGAGTTCCCGATGGCGCGGGTCGCGTACGTGATCGAGAAGGATCTCTCCACCCTCGACGACGCCCTGGGCGATCTGCTGGGCGCCGACCCGTTGGCTGAGCAGCGACGCGCCTACCGGCGCTACTGCCTGGGTGACCAGCTCGGGTCCCAGGCTGCGGATGAGTTCCTGCGGGTCGCCGGCGAGCTGGTGACCGGGACAGACCGGTCGGCCAAGAAGAGCACGCCGAAACGGGCCGACAAGGTCAGCGATCTCCCGTTGGAGCGGGTGCTGTTCCCGACCGAACCGGATATCGCCGAGCTGGTCAGCGCCGAGGCGGAACGGCTCGCCGAGGATGGCAAGGCATCCGTACGCTTCACCGCTCCCTGAGCCCGGCTGCGATCACCCGGCGCGCCAGCCGATCCGCAGTGACTCGGCGGCCGCTGCCAGCCGCTTGTCACGGGTCCAGATCGCCACATCGCCAGCAATGAGGGCAGCTGCGAGGATCGAGGCATCCACCAGTCCGAGGCCACGTCCGTACAGAGTCCGTGCCTCAACGAGACCGAGGATCTCCTCGAACGTCGCTTCGCCAATGGTTGGTAGCCCTGACAGCAAACCCAGTACCGTCGAGCGGTTTCGGATGCTCCCGAGAGCGAGCTCTCCGATGACCATGGAATGGGTCACGACCAGGCCGTGTTCCAGGAGCCGGGTCAACTCTGGATCGGTTCGATGGAGATGATCGATCCATACCGCGGTGTCGACGAGGATACGGGTCACGAGGCGGGGCGGCGGGGCGCCGCCTCGGCGTCGGGGTCGGTGCCACCGAGTGCGATCAGGCGTCGTGCGCTCTCGCGGGCGATGAGAGCGTCCAGACCAAGGCGTACGAGCGTGCCGGTGTCACTCTTTCCGACGAGTCGCGCAGCCTCCGCGAGAACCTTGTCGTCGAGCGTGATAGTTGTCCGCATCGCTTCCTCCGCAGCCTCAATGCAGCTGAACTGCATCAATGATACGCACTGTGATGCACCCTGTTCGCTCGTCCGATGATCAGCCGTCGACCACGGCCAGGGCGTCGATCTCGACCAGCATCTCTTCCCGAGGGAGTCCGGTGAACACGGTGGTCCGGGCCGGCAGGACCTTGCAGCGGTCGGCGAGGAAGGCGCCGTACGCCTCGTTCATGGTCGCGAAGTCGTCGCGGGTGGTCAGATAGACCCGCAGCATGATGACGTCGTCGAATGTCGCGCCGCCGGCGGTCAGGATCGCCTCGACGTTGGACAAGGTCAGGGTGGTCTGGGCGGCGACATCGCCGGGGTGGAGATAGGTGTTGGTGGCCGCGTCGACCGGTCCCTGACCGGAGACCTGCAGCATCGGCCCGCGCCGGACACCCTGGGAGAAGGTGTGGGCCGGTGCCGGCGCTTCTGTGGTGGTGATGGCTGTCTTCTTCATGGTGTGCGTAGTCTGCCCCAATGGAGATCACAGCGGCGGCCGGCACCATCGACCAGGTGGCTCTGAAGGCGCTCGCCGAACAGCCGTTGACCCAAGCGGACAAGGGAATCCCGCCGCAGCTGTGGGGGCGGTCGATGGCTGAAGCAGGAGCGCTGAGACTGCCGCTGAGCCAGTTCCCGACCCCGCTGGTGACCTTGTCGGAGCCCGGTCTGCGGCACAACATCACGACCTTCGCGGACTGGTGTCGGGAGCGTGGCCTGGCGTTGGCGCCTCACGGCAAGACGACGATGACGCCGCAGCTGTGGGCCGCGCAGCTCGAGGCCGGCTCGTGGGCGATCACGCTGGCCAATGTCGCCCAGCTGGCGGTCGCTCGGGCGTACGGGGTGTCGCGGGTCCTGGTGGCCAACGAGATCATCGTGCCGTCGGCGCTGCGCTGGATCGCCGCCGAACTTCGCGAGGATCCGGCAGCTCAGGTGATCAGTTGGGCCGACCACCCGCGCACGGTCGCGCTGATGGAGGAGGCACTGGCGAGATCGGATGCGGCGGCGGAGGACTACCGTCCGATCGATGTGCTGGTCGAGGTAGGCGGTGCGGGTGGACGTACGGGCGCCCGCGACCGCGAGACCGCCCTGGCGGTGGCTCGGGCGCTGACCGCTGCGCCGCACCTAAGACTGGCCGGTGTCGGCGGCTACGAGGGGGTGCTCGCCGACGAGAGCGATGCCGCCAGCCTGACCGCCGTACGTGCGTTCTTGAGCCGAATGCGAGAGGTGCACGAGCAGATCGCCGCCGAAGGCCTCTATGCCGAAGGAGTGGTGCCGGTCGTCAGTGCCGGCGGTAGCGCCTACTTCGACGACGTGGCCGACGTGCTCGGCCCGCTGGTCGACTCCGGTGTTCAGGTGGTGCTGCGCTCGGGTGCCTATCTGACCCACGACGACGGTCACTATCGCCACCTCAGCCCACTCGGCGAGCATCCCCGGACGACCGGCCCTGGACTGGTCAGTGCTCTGCACGGCTGGGTGCGGGTGAGCAGTCAGCCCGAACCGGGACTGGCGCTGGTCGACGGAGGCAAGCGAGACCTGCCGTACGACCTCGATCTGCCGGAAGTGCAACGCCGGTTGGCTGCAGGATTGGCGCCGGAACCGGTGCCGGGGGTTGAGGTGACCGCCGTGAATGACCAGCACGGCTTCCTCCGCTGGGACCCTGAACGACCGGCTCCGGTGGAGATCGGCGATGTCCTGCGACTCGGACTGAGTCATCCGTGCACGGCCTTCGACAAGTGGCGGGTCATCCCGGTCATCGACGATCCGGACGCCGCCGACCCGGTCGTGGTCGACTTCGTCCGGACCTTCTTCTAGGAACGTGAGCGAGGAATGTCCGTCGATCTGATCGTCACCGATGCCCTCATCCTCGATGGCACCAGCGCTCCCGGTCGTCACGGCGACGTGCTGGTCGACGGCGACCGGATCGTCGAGATCGCCGCGCCCGGCTCGGGGCTGCGCGGGCGGCGAACGGTGGCCGCCGAGGGTCGGGCCGTCGCGCCCGGTTTCGTCGATCTGCACGCCCACTCGGACCTGGCGATCCTGGCCGACCGCGATCACCTGGCCAAGGTCAGCCAGGGCGTGACGTGTGAGGTGCTGGGTCAGGACGGGCTCTCGTACGCGCCCATCGACGAGGCGTCGCTCACGGTGCTGCGGCAGCAGTTGGCCGGCTGGAACGGCGAGCCGGACATACAGTTCGGCTGGGCGAGGGTGGCCGACTATCTCGACGCGCTGGATCGTGGGATCCCTTGTCATGCGGCCTATCTGGTGCCGCAGGGCACGGTCCGGCTGCTCGTGGTGGGGCCGGAGGATCGGCCGGCCACGCCGGCAGAGGTGGCGCGGATGGCTGCCGTGGTGCGGCAGGGTCTGGCCGATGGCGCGGTCGGGATGAGCAGCGGACTGACCTATCCGCCGAGTATGTATGCCGACGACGACGAACTGATCGCGCTGTGCCGGGTCGTCGCCGAGTTCGGCGGGTTCTACGCGCCGCACCACCGCTCCTACGGGCACGGGGCGCTGGCCGCCTACGCGGAGATGATCGAGGTAGCCCGGCGCGCGGGCTGTGGCCTGCATCTGACGCACGCCACGCTCAACTTCGCCGAGAACCGCGGCCGGGCCGCTGAGCTGCTGGCGATGATCGACCGAGGTCTCGACAACGGTCTGGACATCACTGTGGACACCTATCCCTACCTGCCGGGTTCGACGTCGCTGGTGGCCCTGTTGCCGCGGTGGGCAACCGCCGGCGGGCCGCCGATGATCATGCAGCGATTGGCGGATCCGGTGGAGCGTGCGCGGATCGCCGAGGCGCTGGAGGTCACCGGCAGCGAAGGATGTCACGGTTGCACGGTGGACTGGTCGACGATCGAGATCAGCGGGGTGAGGGAGCCGGCCCTGGCCGATGCGGTCGGACAGACGGTCGCGGCCCTGGCCACCGCCCGTGGTCAGGCGGCGAGCGACGTCTTCGCCGAGCTGCTGCTCCGGGACCGGCTCGCCACCACGATCCTGCAGCACGTTGGCAACGAGGAGAACGTGCGGGCGATCATGCAGCACCGGGTGCACTGTGCCGGCTCGGACGCCATCCTGGTCGCCGAGAAGCCACATCCTCGGGCCTGGGGAACATTCCCGCGCTATCTCGGCCATTACGTTCGGGAGCTGGGTCTGCTCGGCCTGGCCGAGTGCGTCCACCATCTGACCGGCAGACCCGCAGCTCGACTCAAGCTGGTCGATCGCGGTCTGGTCCGGGTCGGATCCCATGCCGATCTGGTGATCTTCGACCCCGACGAGGTCCGTGACACCGCCACGTTCGACAACCCGCGACAACAAGCCGACGGCATGGACTGGGTGCTGGTGAACGGTACGCCGGTGATCGCCGACGGCGCCCGTACGGATGCACTACCCGGCCGTGCCCTGCGCCGCACCGACTCTGGCACCCGCGCGGCATAGCTCTGGCGCACGACCTCAGGTGCACAGCAGGTTGTCGTAGCGATCGCTGACGGCCGCAGCGAAGGCGTCTCCGGACATGCCTAGTGAGGACAACCCTCCGTACGGTTGCGAGGTCATCAACGAGCCCTTCGATCACGGGCCGGCCGTCGCGGACGAGAGTGCGTCGTCGGTTGGCGAGGCCCGCCATGACGGTGACCTCTCCGATGGGATCGCCGACGGCGAGCCAAGGTGCCATCGCCGGTAGGCGGGCCTGAGTAGGTGCTTCTCAAACCCTCGGAAGGTCGTTGGTTCGTTGATTTCCCGCGTCCGCAAGGGCTCTCGGCCTCGTAAGCCGCGTTCCAAGGCCACCGAGCGAGTCGAGCGCGGCCCGGTGGTCGAAAAATCGCGTCAGTCTCAAACCCGTTTGAATGCCTCGAATAGGGCCGCGCTGCTGGCGGCTTACGCCGACGGCCTGCCCCTGAAGGGCTGACGGCCCCGCTTCGGCGTGCATCGCGGGACCATCAACGAGCTGGTGCGACGAGCCGGCCTGACACATCTCAGCCCGGCACTTCCGATCCCGACGCGGCTCGCTACCGTCGTCGACGCCACGGCGAAGAACTGGCTCGTCGTCATCTCGCCGATCGCGTGGGGCGGGGGCCTCGCTGCGGCCCTGGTCATCGGCGTCCTCGCTGGGCTGCTGCCCGCGCTCCGCGCCGCTCGGATGTCGCCCACCGAAGCACTCTGGACATCATGAACATCGAGCAGGAATCGAGAAGCATCGACCGTTGGCCGCTCATAGCGTGGCGGGCATGAAGATCACATCCATCATTCTGGAGACGCCGGAGCCGGAAGCGGCCCAGGCCGGATATGCCACCGCGTTCGGACTCGGTGACAGGCTTCGGGTGCGGGCATCGCAGTCGCCGTCCTCGGGGTTCCGCGGGTTCGCCCTCTCTCTCGTGGTATCCCAGCCGAGCACCGTCGACAGCCTGATCGGCCCGGCGCTCGACACCGGTTTCATGGTGCTCAAGCCCGCCAAGACGAGCCTTTGGGGCTACGGCGGTGTCATTCAGGCACCGGACGGGGCGATCTGGAAGATCGCGACCTCCGCGAAGAAGGACACCGGGCCGGCAACCCGGGAGATCGACGACGTCGTGCTGCTCCTCGGCGTCGAGGACGTCAAGGCGACCAAACAGTTCTACATTGACCACAGCCTGGCGGTGGCGAAGAGCTTCGGCCGCAAGTACGTGGAGTTCGCCGCGGAGGCGGGGATCAAGCTCGCGTTGTACGGACGGAAGTTCGCCGCCAAGGACGCCGGCGTCTCGCCCGAGGGGTCCGGGTCGCATCGGCTTGCCGTCGTCAACGACACCGCCGCCTTCACCGACCCCGACGGCTTCGAGTGGGAACGCGTCTGACGGGGAGGTCGTCTCCGCCACGAGAAGGGGTTCTTCATGTGCATCATCGCGCACGTGCGTCACCAACCCGACGGCGAGCCGGCTGCTCCGCCGTCCACCGAAGTAACCGGTTACGCGATCGAGGTGCTGACGAGTTCGGCGACTCGCTTCTCGACGGCCGCGCTCCAGGTCGTCAGCGCGAACGAGACGGGCCAGATGTCGCCGTCGTCAAGCCGCGCGGCATCCTGGAACTCCAGGGTGGAGTAGCGGGTATTGAACTTTCCGGAGTTCTTGAACGCGACGACGATCTTGCCATTGACGTTGGCATAGGCGGGCATCCCATACCACGTCTTGGGCGCCAACTCGGGCGCGGACGCGGTGACCGTCACGTGCACCCGCTCGGCCAACACGCGGTCCGCAGGCTCCATCTTGGCGATCGCGTCGAGGACGGCTTCCAACCCGTCGGCCTTCTTGGCACCCTGCTTGCCCTCCGCCCGAAGCTCGGCAGCGCGTTCCTTCATCGCGGCGCGTTCGGCCTCGCTGAAGCCGCCGGCCGAGGTAGTCGTGTTCTCGGTGGACATACTCATGTTCCTCTCTCACGGCCGGTCTCAATGACCCAGCACGAACTGCACTACAAACGTAGGACGGGTGGCAGGACGGGCACTTCTTCATTCGTGACCGATCCCGCACCTGGCCGACGATGAACGCCTCGTCGTCTCTGGCGGTGTGTGCGTCGATGTCCTAGCGGGCCGTGACCATGCCCACGCGGCTCTGGAGGGGCAGGCGGCGCGCCCACCGAGACGCGCGCGGAACTCTGAGACTAGTATACTCACAGCATGATAATGTGCTATCAACCTAGTTGATTGAAGGTTCGTGGTGATCGAGTTTCATCTAGACCAGCGCTCGGGCTTTTCGCCGTACCAGCAGATCGTCCGTCAGGTGCGTCAGGCCATGCGGCTGAACCTGCTTCGCGAGGGGGACCAGCTGCCGACCGTCAAGGAGGTCGTCGGTGTGCTGGCGATCAACCCGAACACGGTTCTCAAGGCGTATCGCGAGCTGGAGCACGAGGGTCTTGTCGCGGCCCGTCCGGGGATCGGCACCTTTGTCACGGCGACCTTGACCGACACTTCCGTAGCGGCGCATGGGCGACTCCGCCGCGAACTGCAGGGCTGGTTGGGCCGAGCACGGCGCGCAGGGCTTGACGATGAGAGCATCGTCGCCCTGTTCGAGACGACGTTCCGGGGTGCCGCCGCGGAGGGTGCGGCATGAGCGTGCTGGCAGCTTCCGGGCTGGGCAAGCGGTATGGGCGGCACTGGGCGCTGCGCGACTGCACGCTCGACATTCCCGCCGGTCGGGTCGTGGGCCTAGTCGGCCCGAACGGTGCGGAAAAGACGACGCTGCTCAGCCTCGCGAGCGGACAACTCACCGCTTCGACGGGATCGATCCGAGTGCTGGGCGAGCAGCCCGGTTCGGGCACCGCGCAGTTGGCGCGAGTGGGCTTCGTCGCCCAGGGCACCCCGACCTACGACCGGCTGAGCGTCACCGACCACCTTCGGCTCGGGATGAAGCTGAATCCACGGTGGGATCACCAACTGGCGGAAGACCGGGTGCGCGAGCTGGGTCTTCCTCTCGGGCGTCTTGCCTCACGGCTGTCCGGCGGCCAGCGTGCACAACTGGCCCTGACGCTCGGTATCGCCAAGCGGCCGGACCTGCTGATCCTGGATGAGCCTGTGGCCGCCCTCGACCCGCTCGCCCGCCGCGAGTTCCTCCAAGGACTGATGTCGGCAGTGGCGGAGCAGGGACTCAGCGTGATCCTCTCCTCGCATCTGGTCTCCGACCTGGAAAGGGTCTGCGACTATCTCGTGCTTCTGGCCGATGCCCGGGTACGGCTCGCGGGTGATGTCGCCTCTGACCACGAGGAACATGGCGTACGGCGTCAGCTCGCCTCCCGCGGCATCCTGATTGGGAAAGGTCGAGCCGGTACGCAGTCGGTAGTGGCGGGAGAAGTAGTGCAGGTCGCACGGAAACCGCTCCTCCGGAGGCAGGTCAATGCCCGCAGACGCCAGCCAACGCGGTGTCTGAGACCGCTTGCCGCCGGCGTCGATGACCAGCTCTCCCGTCAACTCGCCGTTCGCTAGATGCAGTCCTGTCACTCGGTCGTCCTCGACGACGTACCCACGGGCGGAATCGTGGCGCCAGGTGACTCGAGGTTCTTCGCGGACCGCTTGTCGCAGGACGGCCTCGAAGACTGGGCGTCTCGCCATCAGCACGGAGTCGCTCCGGTAGTCGGGTCCGAAGTCCGGGCTGACCCGACCGATACCGCTGTCGAGCTCTGCGATCAGCCGGGCGAGTGCCTGGCGCCGCAGATCACGATCCGTGCCATCGCGTTCCCCTTACACCGTCCGCTTTGACAAGGATCGGGCCGCGGGTCTCCGACGGAAAGGGCCGATTCTTAAGCACCCGTGAGAGTTGTGCTATTTCGGGCGATTCGCGGTATCGCGGTGCGGCGCAGCTATTCCCACCGAACAAGGCTGTGACCGCGGCGGCCACAGTGGTGGCGCCGATCGAACGCTACTCGACCGCCCGTTCGAGGGTGATCGCGGCCCTGCTCGCGCTGCTACTGCGTCGCTGGGACGTGACCGAGAGCTCGAGTGACGACTCGGGTGTCAGTGGTGACGTTTAGAATCGGTGACATGTTCGATCTTGGTTCTGGTGGTGGGCAGTCGAGTGCTGCTCGGACGCCGGGGCGGGTGTTGGCGGATCGGATCAGGGAGCGGGAGCATCGGCGGCGGGTTGAGGAAATGGGCACCGTCCGGGATGTGATGGAGTGGCTGGCTCTGCATGATGTGGATCCGTCCGATCCGTTGGCGACCGGTTCTGCCGGTGGTGTGGGTCGTCGGGCGGGGTCGGATGGCACGCCGTTGGTGGATGAGTTCGCGGTGCATGAGTATGCGGCGTTGCGGGAGATCTCGGGTCCGACGGCGCGGGCGTTCCTGCTGGATGTGGCAGATCTGGTGCACCGGTTCCCGAAGCTGTTCAAGGCGGTGATGGCGTTGTGGCTACCGGTGTGGCAGGCGCGCAAGATCGTCGCAGCGTGCCGCCAACTGTCGAAGGAAGCCGCGTTGAAGGTCGATGCCGAGCTGGCGGGCAATGTCTCGGGGTTGCCGTGGTCGCGGATTCTGTCGCTGGTGGATGCGGCGATCAAGCGGGCTGATCCTGCTCTGGCGGAGGCGAACCGGTTGAAGGCGAAGCAGTCTCGGTATGTCGCGTTGTGTCGGTCGGAGGACGGGATCAACACGATGATCGCGCGGGCTGATCATGGTGATCTGGTCATGGTCTACGCGTTGGTGGATCGGTTGGCCGACATTCTCGCTGTGGAGGGAAGCGTCGAGCGAGCGGATGAGCGGCGGGCGACCGCGTTCGGTTTGTTGGCGCAGCCTGCGGTGGTGCTGGCAATGCTGCTGCGGCATGCGCATGACAGGCCGGAGTCGCCGAAGCCGGAGCGAGCTCCGGCCGAGAACCAAGGCTCGAACGCGCCAACGGGAGGGTGCCGCGAGCGGGGCCAGGCCGACGATCCCCATAGGTCGGAAACAAGGGCAGACTCCGACTCCGACTCCGACTCCGACTCCGACTCGGGGTCGGGGCCGGTGCCGGAGAGTTTGTTCGATGATCAAGGCACCGAGCCCACAGCGACCGGCGATCCAGGTCCGACCCACACAGAGCGCGATCGGTCTGGCGAGTTTGAGTCGCCGCCGCCGGATGTGAGGACCGAGCCGCCACCGTGGACGGCGGAGGACTATGCCGAGCCGCCCGATCCGATGCCACCCGACAGTGGGCCGCCGTGGCGGTGGCGACAACCCTCCGCTCGGCCACCTGGACCGGGACCGTTTCCGCCTGGCTGGTCAGCCAAACCTGCTGGTGAGGGAGAGAGTTCGAAAGGTACATCGTGTCCGCATTGCGGCAACGGTGGCGGTGATGGGTCGGGGATCCGATTCGATGTGCCGGGACTTGCCGAGCTGCTCAGCGAGCAGGGTTTGAAGACGGCACGGCCGCGCGTTGCGTTCAACGTGTATCTGACCGATCAGACTCTGGCGACCGGTAGCGGCGTGGTGCGGGTTGATCAGCCTGGCTGGGGGCCGATGCTGGCGTCTCAGTTCCGCGAGTTCCTGGGCCGGCATTCCTGCGCGGTCAGCGTCCGTCCTGTCTTGGACCTGGATCATGTTCCGTCGGTGGATGCATATGAGATTCCGCAGCGGGTTCGTGACGCGGTCCGGTTGCGGCATGTTGCGTCGGTGTTCCCATGGTCGGGTTCCACGAGTTCGGGGATGGATCTCGATCACACGAATCCGTACCGGTGGGACGGCACTCCTGGTCAGACCGGTCCACGGAACCTGGGACCGTTGTTGCGGAGTGAGCACCGTGCCCGTACTCACGGCTTGTGGACTCTGCAGTCACCGCATCCTGGTGTGTTCCTGTGGCGCTCACCGAACGGCCACTACTTCCTGTGCACCAACCAAGGCACCCAATCCCTCGGACCACTCCCCGACGGCGGGTGATGAACTGAACTCGCCGAGGCTGAGTGAACCTGCGTTCCGCCCGGCCGGAGCCGCTAGCGCACGTGGTACGTCATTGGTTCCGAACGGGCGACCGCGAACCCACGGCAGACGCCGATCGAATTCAGCCTTCGGGACTTGCGTTGGTCTCGGGTGTCGGAGACACTGTCGCGGACCTTGGCGGCTCAGGGAGTCTCGCGGGTTCTTCGGTCCCGTCCAGGGGCATCAGCCAGAACAGGATGATGAGGATCAGGACGAGAATCATGCGGGAATCGTAGGGCGGGCGGGGCTCGAACCCGCGACCCAGGGATTATGAGTCCCCTGCTCTGACCTGCTGAGCTACCGCCCCCGGCACTGCGAACTGACCTCGGAGATGCTAGCCGCTTCGGCGGACCGAGGGTCCCGAGACCAGTGATCTCGGGACCCTCGACAGACCTTGGCTGGTCAATCGTTCCTCGACGGGTCAGCCGATGCTCAGCGGAGGTTGGGACTGACGGGCGGGACGGCGATCGAGGGCTTGCCCAGTGCCTTGGTCTGTGCGGCGACAGAGCCGTCGCTGTCGAGCACCTCGCTGAACGGGCGGTAGTCACCGGTGCAGACTTTGCCCTTGGCCGGCAGCTTCTTGCTCAGGAGATAGCTGTCCACGGCATTGTCAACGCACTTTGAAGTGCCTCGCGCGGTGTGGCCCCAGGAGTTGGACGACAGCAGTCGGCTGTTCGGCATCCGCTTGGCGGTCGAGACGGCGCCCGAGTAGTTGGTTGCCGGGTCCCAGTAGTTGCCCACGATCAGCACGGGCGAACTGGTGCGCTTGGTGAATGGACCGCGATAGGCGTCCTCGTCCTTCACCGTCCAGTTCTTGCTGGAGCAACTGGCCAGGTTCCACAGCCACAGGCGTCCGAAGTACGGCGCTTTCCGGTCGGCCTCAGCGCCCATTTCTCCGAACGAGGCGAGGTTCTTGCTGTTCCGCGAATCCGTGCAGGCGATCGTGGCGAAGGAGTCCAGGCTGTTGTCGTACGGAGCCGCGTAGGCCGCACCCGGTACGCCGGTTTGCTGGTGGCTCTCCACTGTCCGCTGCAGTTTCACGATGATTCGAGCCGCAGTCCGTCGCGTCGTGATGGCGTCGGCGCCGTCCACCGCCGGTGGGTAGAGGAGGTCCCAGATCGCGGACGCGAAGTCCGTGACCATCTCCGGTGCGTACTCCTGGAAGTAGAGCAATGCCAGATTGATGGAGATGAACTCGGCGTACGTCAGTTTGACGCCTCCTGCGTTGCCTTCGGCGAAGGGAATCTCCACCGGTGCCTTACGCAGCCGTTGGGCGATCGTCTCGAAGTTCGCGACCGGATCACCGGCCGAGAATCGGCACTTGGTCGGTCCGGCCTGACGACACAGCACCAGCGCTTGGCGAAGCACCTTGCTTGTGCCCTGGGCCGACTCGAGACGCATCGCGATCGGGGTGCTCTGGCTGCTCTTCGTGCCGGCCCATTTCACCGGAGCCAACACGCCGTCGATGGCGATCACTCGGACCCGGTCCGGATAGAGGTTCGCGTACACGGCACCGAGATAGCTGCCATACGAGAAGCCGAGATAGCTGAGCTTCTTGTCGCCTACGGCTCGCCGGAGGAGGTCCATGTCGCGAGCGACCTCGGCCGTCGAGACCGCGCCGGTCATCGGCTTGCCGGTGGTCGAGCATGCCTTGGCGTGCTTGTCGTAGGCCGCGCGCAGGCCCTTCTCCTCCGCGGCGCCGTACGGGAAGGCCACGGATTCGATCTTTCCGAGGACCTGGGCATTCTTGCGCTGCGAGGAGAAGCACCGCACCTTCTGGCTGCTGGGGACGCCACGTGGATCGAAACCGACGACGTCGAATCGCTTGAGCACCGCCGGGCTCAGATAGGCGTCGGCCTGAGCCGCCATGTCTGTGCCAGAGGCTCCCGGACCGCCTGGATTGACGAACAGGGTGCCGATCTTCTTCTTCTGGTTCTTCACCGGCCGCTTCAGCACTGCGAGCTTGATCTTCTTGCCCCGCGGCTTGTCATAGTCGAGTGGCACCTTCACGGTTGCGCATTTGGCCGAGCCGCAATTGCGCCACTTGAGCTTGGGGGCCTTCACGGCCTTGCTGCGCCGCTTCTCGGTCTTGGACGTCTTGGCTGTCTTGGACGTCGTGGCTGTCTTGGTGGGAGCGGCCGTCGTGGCAGCGCTGTTGACGTCGACCGGAAGGGTGGCCTCGGCATTCGGACCGGAGGTGACGCTGAGCAGTCCGGCTGAAAGGGCTACGGCCACGGCCACCAGCCGGCGGGGAACGAGGCGCATCACGGGGCTCCTAGGAGTGATGGCGTCCAACTCGACTGTCGGATGCACTGGGTGGACAAGCTAGGGGATCCGGGTGCCATTCAACCTAGTATTCGGCCGCCGGTCATATCTCTTGGTGAACTCACATTCGCCCGCCGTGTCGCCTCACCGATCGGCCGGAGCGCTAACGTGTCGCTTGTGCGACACAGCGACCAACCTGAGATGATCCCAGCCCGATTCGTGACCTTGGACGGCCGGTTCGCCGGCACCGGTGGCGACCGATGGATGACCAGAGCCTTCACCGACGGCCGTTGGCTGGAAGGCCCGGCGTACCACGCTGCCGGACGGTTCGTTCTGTTCAGCGACATCCCCAACGACCGGGTGCTGCGCTATGACGAGGTCACCGGTGAGACCGTCGAGTTCAACTCACGCGTCGGTTTCACCAATGGCCGCACCACTGACGCGGAGTCCCGGTTCGTCGCCTGTGAGCACGGTGGCCGCTGCGTCTCCCGGACCGAGCACGACGGTTCGAGGGTGGTGCTGGCCGACAGCCTGGACGGCAAGCGGCTCAACAGCCCGAACGACGTGGTCGTGGCCGGTGACGGGAGCGTCTGGTTCACCGACCCGTCGTACGGAATCATGACCGACTACGAAGGCCATGCCGCGCCGGAGGAGATCGGTGCCCGCAACGTCTACCGGATCAGTCCCGACGGTGAGCTGTCCGTGGTCATCGACGACTTCACCCAGCCCAACGGACTCGCCTTCAGCCCTGACTTCACCACGCTGTACGTGACCGACACCGACGAACACCACATCCGGGTCTTCGACGTCGACGGCGCCCGGGTCAGCGGCGGCGAGGTGTTCGCGGCAGACGAGACCGGATACGACGGGATCCGGTTGGATACGAAGGGACGGCTCTGGGGTGCCGCGCACGACGGACTGCACTGCTACGAGCCGGACGGCACCCTGAGTGGCAAGCTCCTGGTGCCCGAGATCGTGTCCAACCTCTGCTTCGGCGGGCGGCAGTTCAACCAGCTCTACCTCACCGCCACCACGTCCCTCTACACGCTGCGGGTCAACTTCACCGGGGTTCGCTACTTCTGACCTCGGACCCTCCGACCTCCGACCCGAGGCGGACCCGACGGCCCACGACAATCGCGGCGATCAGCAGGGCGGTGCCCAGGATGGCGGTCACGGTCGCCAACAGGTTCTGACCGGCGGTCCACTGCAGTTCCAGGTCGCCGCCGTTGGGCAGCCGCCGGTACGGAGAGACGATCACCCAGCCGACGAACAGCCAGCCGAGGATGACGAACCAGGTCGGCAGCGCCGATCCGCCGTTCCGGCGAGCGGGCCGGGCCAGTTCGACCAGGCTGAACGCGAGCGGCACGATCCAGACGAAGTGGTGCAGCCACGACACCGGCGAGGCGAGCAGACTCGCCACGCCGCACAGCGCCACCGCCAACCTGACCTCGCCGGCCCGATGCCACACCGCAGCCGCCCAGACCCCGAGGGCCACCACGACCACCGAGACCAGCAACCCCAGGCCCGTGCCCATGGCCGACAGCCGGAAGATCCGCAGGAAGTCGGCGTACACCGACTGGTTCGTGTAGTAGATCAGGGTGTGTCCCAGACCGGTGTCGCCGTGTGCGAGGCGCACCCAGAAGCCGAGTGAGATGCTCGGGAAGACGACTCCCGCGACGATCGTGAGGATGCCCGCCGAGGCGACAGCCATGAGCGCGGCACGCCAGCGGCGGACCGCGAGCAGGTAGAGCACGAAGATCATCGGGGTGAGCTTGATGGCCGCCGCGAGGCCGGTCAGCGCCCCCTCCGGCAACAATCGCCTGCCGAAGATCCGGGGCCCCGGCGCGAGGTCTAGGACGACCAGCGCGACCAGCAGGATGCCGACCTGCCCGAATGCCAGCGTCTGACTGACCGGCAGCACCGCGTACACGACCGCGGCAGACCACAGGCTGAGCCGCCAGCCGGTCTGGCCCCATCGATGTAGGACTGCGACGATCAGCAACGCCGCAGCAGCGGTCCACACGATCTGCACCAAGGCGGTCGGCAGCATCGCCAGGGGAACGGCGAACAGCGCAGCGATGGGCGGGTAGAGGAACGGCAACCGACCGGGCAGCTGATAGAAGTTCCCGCCCTCGAGGGCGACCCGACCGGCCAGCAGATAGACGTCGAGGTCCACCATCGCCGGATGCCAGGGGATGGTGCTGCCGCCCGGGAAGGTCGATGCGCCCACATCGAGGGCCAGCAGCACCGGCAGCAGGCAGATCAGTGTGCCGCGGCCCAGCCTGCGGATCACGTCGCTTCTCACCTCAGCCCAGCAGCCGACGGATGGTCTGTCCGACGCCGGACTCGGAGTTCGGCGGCACCCGGGTGAAACCACGACTCAGCAGGGCGGGGTGGGCATTGGCGACCACGTACGGCTGCCCGACCCAGCTCAGCATGGAGATGTCGTTGGGCATGTCGCCGAACGCGGCGACGTCGGCCGGGTCGATGTCCATCCGCGCACACACCCGAGCGAGCATCGCCCCCTTGTCGACTCCCTGGGCACTGATCTCCACCAGGCCGTAGCCACGGCTGGAGGAGTGGGTCGCCGACAGCCGGCCGGCGATCACCGAGTCGACCCGGGCCAGGAGGTCGTCGGACTGCAGGCTCCGGGACTGGACGAGCACCTTCACCAGATCCTCGCGGATGATCGACTCCAGCGGGCCGGCGAAGACATCGGGATCGCTGCCGTCACTGGGTTGCCAGGTCCGGTAGTGCGGTTCGTGGCCGAACGTGGTGCCGGATTCGAAGGCGAAGGAAACGTCCTCGACGACGGTACGGATACGGGCGACGGCATCGAAGGCGTCATCGGCTCGAATACAGACCCGATCCAGGATCCGGTCGGCCTGCGCGTCGTAGAGCGCGGCGCCGTTGCTGGCGATCACGGTGGGATGGGCGCCCGGCAGGCCCCGGATCACCTCCAGCCAGCGCACCGGCCGACCGGTGGCGAAGAGCACGGTGACCCCGGCCTCCTGAGCCGCCAGCACGGCCTCGGAGTTGAGCTGGCTCACCGACTCGTCCGGGGACAGGAACGTCCCGTCCAGGTCAGTCGCGATCAGCTTGGGGATCCGCATCCGAGAATCCTGTCATGTCCGCTCCAGGACACTAGAGGCGTGAGGTCGGGGTGCGGGCCCCCGGCGACCCGGAAGGTGCCGGGGTGCCGCCGCCACCGCCGCCGGACTCACTCCCCGACGGGGACGGTGACGCCGACCCGGACCCGGACTCCGAGGGGGAGTTCGATCCGGAGGCACTGCCCGATGGTGATCCGGACTGGCTGGCCGATGGTGAACCCGACTGCGGTGACGGCGATCCGGACTGCGGCGGGGGAGAACCCGATTGAGACATCGGCGGCGGGCTGCCGGAGCCGCCGGTAGGTGTCGGGGCCACCTGCGGCGGCTGATTGCGGAAGATCAGGATCGCGATCAGTACGGCGATGGCGGCCAGCAGCAGCATCAGCAGCCACGACATCAAGATCGTGATCCAGCCGGCCCGATCGTGGCGACCGGGCCAGGGGAGCGGCCACAGGCGTACCAGTCCGGGCTTGATCCGGTCCTGCCAGTAGTGCTGGTAGTCCGGCCCTCTCGGGGCACCTTGGGGCGGCAGGGTGGCGAGCTGGACCTCGTCCAGGATGCGAGCCGCCTCGGCGGCCGCGGCGGGGGAGCCGTCGTACGCCAGCGCCACCCACGGAGCCAGCAGTCCGTCGGAAGGGGCGGCGGGATCGTCCGCCGCGGCGACGTACTTGCGTCCCATCCGACCGAAATCCTGCCCATGCCCGCCGCGGGCCAGCACGGTGTCGATGTGCATTGCGTTGACCACGCCGGCGAGCCGGTCGCGGGCCGCGGCATCGTCGGCCGCGCCCTGGGACAGCACGATCACCATCGCACTGCTGTCGTCCGGACCGTGCGCGGTGTAGGCGACCCCCGACTGGGCGGCCCCGATCCGCGCGTCGAGCCAGAACTCGCCGACACGTGGCGGGTCGTCGGGGAGCAGCGGGCTGACCGGCACCCAGTCAGGGTCGGCTGGTGGGGTGGTCATCGCTCCTCGGGTCGTCTCGGCGTGCGGGGTGAGTCTATGCGGGCCTGGTGGCGGTTTCGGCCTGCGCTTGGAGTGGTCTGCGAGAATGGGGCACTGTTCCGTAGCCCCGCGCGTTGTCCTCCCACCACCCGCCCGATTTGATTCTTCCCACCACCCGCCCCCTTGAAGTCCAGGAGCTTGATCAGTGAGCAGTCCGTCGCACGGTCCAGGAGTCCCACCGGCTCCCTCCGCAGCGCCGACCCAGCCTGTCCCGCCGAACCCCAACCAGCAGGCCGCTCGGGTGCTGGGCGAGGCGATCGCACAGGTGCAGCGGGTGATCGTGGGCCAGGAGCACATGGTCGAGCAGCTCATGGTGGGTCTGCTGGCCAAGGGTCACATCCTGCTCGAGGGCGTGCCCGGTGTCGCGAAGACACTGGCCGTCCGCTCGTTCGCGACCGTGGTCGGCGGCGATTTCGCCCGGATCCAGTTCACCCCTGACCTGGTGCCGTCCGACATCGTCGGCACCCGGATCTACAAGGCCAGCCAGGAGGGCTTCGACGTCGAGCTCGGGCCGGTGTTCGTGAACTTCGTGCTGGCCGACGAGATCAACCGCGCGCCGGCGAAGGTGCAGGCCGCGATGCTGGAGCTGATGGCGGAGAAGCAGGTCTCGATCGGCGGCCGGACCTATCCGATGGCGGAGCCGTTCATCGTGATCGCGACCCAGAACCCGATCGAGTCCGAGGGTGTCTACCCGTTGCCCGAGGCTCAGCGCGACCGGTTCCTGCTCAAGGTCGACGTGCCGTATCCGCGGGGCAACGAGGAGTTCGAGATCCTCCGCCGGATGAGCGTGCAGCCGCCGACCTCGCGTCCGGTGCTGGACCCGGAACGGATCGTCCAACTGCAGCAGCAGGCCTCCGAGGTGTTCGTCCACAACCTCGTGGCGGAGTACATCGTCCGGCTCGTTCTTGCCACGCGTACGCCGGCCGAGTTCAACCTGCCCGACCTGACCTCGGTCATCCAGCTCGGCTGCAGCCCGCGCGCCACGCTCGGCCTGGTCGCCGCAGCCCGGGCGCTCGCGCTGATCCACGGCCGCGACTACGTGCTGCCGACCGACGTGCAGTCGGTCGCCAAGGACGTGATGGCGCACCGCATCGTGCTCGGCTTCGACGCCATTGCCGACAACATCCAACCGGCCCAGGTGATCGACCGGATCATCGCCATGGTGCCGCCACCCACCCCCGTGTGGAACGGGCAGTCCCCGCAGCCCGGTGGCCAGCGTCCTCCGCAGCGGCAGGTGGCGCAGCCGGACTTCCACTGAGGTCGCACCGTGTCGAATTCCCCCCGCCCGCCTGCCCCGCCGAGTTTCCCACCACCCGCCGGCCCACCGAGCTTTCCGCCGCCCATCGGTGCGCCGGTCGCGTTCGCCGCACCTCCGGAGGAGGGGTACGGCGCGGTTTCCTCGGTGGTCGGCGAGCCGACTCGGCCGACCATCCCGCTGAACAAGCTGGCTCCCGAGGCGGCATTGCGGCGGCTGGAACTGGCGATCGTCCGTCGGCTGGAGGGCTTCCTGCACGGCGACCATCTCGGTCTGCTGCCGGGTCCTGGCTCGGAGACCAACGAGGCCCGGCTCTATCAGCCCGGTCAGGACGACGTCCGCCGGATCGACTGGGCGGTCACCGCCCGGACCAACGCGCCGCACGTACGCGACACCATCTCCGACCGCGAGCTGGAGGTGTGGGCGCTGCTGGATGTGACCCCGTCGATGAACTGGGGCACCGAAGGCGTCACCAAACGCGATCTCGGCATCGCCGCGGTCGCGACCATCGGCTTCCTCAGCCAGCGGGTCGGCGACCGGTTCGGCGGCTACATCATGCGACCGGACCGGATCCGGCGGCTGCCGGCGGTGGCCGGTCGCTCCGCGCTCTACGGGATCTTGCGCAAGATGCTGACCGAGCCGTTCGTCCCCGATCACGCTGACGGTCCGATGTCTCTGGCGGCCGCGGTCGAGCAGTTGTCCCGGACCCAACGGCGGCGGGGGCTGCGGGTAGTGGTCTCCGATTTCCTCACCCCCGGCGACCACGAACTCGACCCGAACGTGGAGCCGGAGTGGGAGCGTCCGATGCGCCGGCTCGGCGTCCGCAACCAGGTGCTCGCCGTCGAGGTGGTCGACAAACGGGAGATCGAGTTCCCCGACGTCGGCGACATGCTGATCAGGGATCCGGAGACGAGTTTCGAGCGGTACGTCAACACCGCCGACCCGGCGGCGCGGGCCCGGATGGACGCCGCTTCGGCCGCTCAGCGGGAACGAATCAGGATCGCGCTTCGTCGTGCTGGTGTGGGGCACATCCAGCTCCGTACCGACCGCGACTGGGTGGCCGACATCGCCCGCTTCGTGCTGGCCTACCGTCGCGTCGCCAGCATGCTGCACGCGCCGCCGCAAGGAGTGACGAAGTGACTCCGCTGCTGACCTTCCTGTCGCCCGATCGGCTGCTGATCCTGCTGGTCATCCCACTGCTGGTCGGCGCCTACGTATGGGCGACCCGGCGCAAGAACCGGCGGGGAATGCGGTTCACCAACACCTCGATGCTCGACGTCGTGGTGCCCAAGCAATCACAATGGCGACGACATCTCGCGGTGGCGTTGTCGCTGCTCAGCCTGATCACCCTGACGGCCGCGTTCGCCCGGCCCAGCACGGTGATCGACGTGCCGCGGGAACGGGCGACGGTGGTGATCGTCATCGACGCGTCGCAGTCGATGCAGGCGACCGATGTCCAGCCGAGTCGGCTTGCCGTGGCGAAAGCGGCGGCAATCGAGTTCGTCGACGAACTGCCGGAGAAGTACAACGTGTCCGTGGTCTCGATGGCCGGCAATGCTTCGATCCTGGTGCCGCCGACGCTGGCGCACAACACGGTCGAGAACGCGATCAACAGCATCCAACTGCAAGACGGTACCGCGATCGGGGAGGGCATCTTCACCGCGCTCCGGGCGCTCCAGCAAGCGCCCAAGGATCCCAGTAAGCCGGACTCCGTCGCCCCTGGCGCGATCGTGCTGCTCAGCGACGGAACGAACACCGCCGGGCGCGCGCCGCTGCAGGCAGCGGGCGAGGCCAAGAAGGCGAAGGTGCCCGTCTACACCATCGCGTACGGGACCGAGAACGGCTACGTCGATCTCGACGGCAAGCGGGAGCCGGTCCCGGTCGACCACGACCTGATGAAACAGGTCGCTGCCTCGACGGACGGTCAGTATTTCGCCGCGGCCACCGTCGATCAGCTCAAAACGGTGTACACCAACATCGGCTCGGAGGTGGGTTACGAGAAGGCCGAGCGCGAAGTGACCTCGCGGTTCGCCGGCTATGGGCTGGCTTTCGCCGTGCTTGCTGCGCTCGGGGCGATCTCTCTGGGGGCGAAATGGCCGTGATGGTGCCCATGCTCCAGTTCCTCGCGCCGAATCGGCTGTGGTTGCTGCTGATCATTCCCGCGCTGGTCGGCGGCTATGTGCTGTTGTCGCGACGCCGGGCCAGCAGGCGGCGGGCAATGGGCCGGACGATGTTCGATCTGGTCATCCCCAGGGACCGGGCTTGGGTGCGTCATGTCGCGGTCGGCTTGTCGATCCTCAGTCTGCTCACGCTCACGCTCGCGTTCGCCAAGCCGAAGGATCAGGTGTCGGTGCCGCGCGAGCGGGCCACCATCGTGGTCACCATCGACGTGTCCCTGTCGATGGAGGCCACCGACGTCGAACCCACCCGGCTGGAAGCGGCCAAGACCGCCGCCTCCCAGTTCGTCACCTCGCTGCCGCCCAAGTTCAACGTCTCGCTGGTCTCCTTCGCCGGCACCGCGACCACCCTCGTCCCGCCGACTCTCGACCGTGGTGCGGTCACCGCCGCGATCCAGGCGCTGGAGCCGCAGCCTTCGACGGCCATCGGCGAAGGCATCTACACCTCGCTGGCAGCTTTGTCTCAGGTGCCGCCTGATCCGACCGACCCGAATGCCGACGTACCGGGCCGGATCGTGCTGCTCAGCGACGGCAAGACCCAGGTCGGTCGGCCGTCCGACCAGGCGGCAGGCGCCGCGCGAGATCAGAACGTGCCGATCTACACGATCGCGTACGGCACCGAGGACGGCTACATCGAGGTCAACAACCGGCGGGAACCGGTGCCCGTCGATCGGATCGAGTTGCAGCGGGTGGCCAAGATCTCCGGCGGCCAGGCGTACACGGCCGAGAGTGCCGGCGAACTGAAAGAGGTCTACAAAGACATCGGTAGCTCGGTGGGCAAGGAAAAGGTCGACAAGGAGGTCACCTCGCGCTATGCGGGCATCGGCCTGGCCTTCGCCATTCTGGCCTCCCTCGGCATGATCTCGCTGGGTGCCCGCTGGCCCTAGGGTGGAGCTGTGGGGATCGCCGAGAACCTGGCCGAGGTACGCCGACGCATCGATGAAGCCTGCGCCGCCGCCGGACGTGACCCGGCGGAGGTGCGGCTGCTGCCGGTGAGCAAGACCAAACCGCCGGCGGCGATCCAGGAGGCGTACGACGCGGGCATCCGGCTGTTCGGCGAGAACAAGGTCCAGGAGGCGGTCGCCAAGGCCGAGGTGTTCGCTGACCTGCCCGAACTGCGCTGGGCCGTGATCGGGCACTTGCAGACCAACAAGGCCAAGCAGGTCGCGGCGATCGCTGCGGAGTTCCACGCACTGGACTCGCTCCGGGTGGCTACCGCGCTGGACCGGCGGCTGCGCGAACTCGGCCGGACGCTGGACGTGTTCGTCCAGGTGAACTCCTCGGGCGAGGAGTCGAAGTTCGGACTGAGGCCCGAGGAGGTACCGGCCTTCGCCCGTGAGCTGGAGCAGTTCGAGACGCTGCGGGTCCGTGGGCTGATGACCCTGGCGGTGTTCTCCGACGACGTCGACCTGGTGGGAGCCTGTTTCGCCCGGATGCGGGACCTGCAGGCGCGCTTGCAGGACAGCCACGACCACCCGCGGTGGTGGCGCGAGCTGTCGATGGGGATGTCCGGCGACTACGAACTGGCCATCGGCTACGGTGCCACCACCGTACGGGTGGGCCAGGCGATCTTCGGCAACCGGCTGAATCCGACGGACTACTGGCCGGCGTCGAAGCGCTGACCTCTTCTACTTGCCCCAGATCTTCTTGTACTCGTCGCGGTAGCCGTTCTGCGGATCCCAACTCGACGTGGTGCCGACGTTGGAGAAGTCGGTGATGTGGACCGGCGACACGTACCCGCTTTGTGGTGCGTCCGAGAAGGCGCGGTTGAACTCGTCGACGATCTGCCAACCCTGCTCGTTCAGCGGCTCGGGGACGGTTGCGGCCTGGAACTGTTTCGATGCGATCCGCTGGAAGGCCGCTTCGGACCCGTCTCCGGCACCGACGTTGTACGGCACGCCGCCGCCATCCTTGCCCGCGGCGCGCAGCGGCGTCGCGGCATTGTCGTAGTAGAGATCGTTGATCGCGATCGAGTAGGTCCAGTCCGCGCCGAGCCTGGTCACCAGCGACGAGAATGCCTGCGGCGTCCGGGTGCCCGCATCGGGAATCGGGATGTTCTGCGTATCGAGCACCTTGACGCTCGAGCAGTCCGCCAGTCGTTTCTTGATCATCGTGGTCTTGCCCGCGGCGAACGGGATCGAGTCGTCGGTGAAGAGGACGACGCCGGCCGTGCCGTTGGAGGTGGCGATGGCGTAGTCCGCACTGATCTGAGAGACATCCTCCACTCGCGTGGTCACATTCGTGAACAGCTTGGGATTCGAACTCGGGCCCGGATTGGCCACGGCGTGCCAACCGATCAGCGGGATTCCAGCCGCGTTCGCCTGCTGCACCTGCGAACTCACCGAAGCCGGATCGAAACCGCCGATGACGATCCCGTCCGGACGCAGCGCAATCGCCTGCCCCATCGCCGCGGCGATGTCGGACGGGTTGCCTTGACCGTCGATGACCCGGATGTCCCAGCCGATCGCGGCCCCGGCCTCCTGGACTCCCTTCGCCACGCCGGCGACTCCGGGGTTGGTCAGCGCCTGCGCGATGAACACCACCGACTTGCCGGTCGTCGCCTTGGGGCCGGTGGTCGGCCCCGACCAGGGTGCCTTGACGTCCAATGCCTTGGTGACCGCCTCTTGAGACTGGGCGACGACATCGGGGCAGGCCCCGGCAGCAGTCGCGGACGGCCCGCCGGCGGCAACCCGCTGGGACCCACGTTGACACCCGGTCAGTGAGATGGCGGCGACGACTATCAGCGTCGCTGCTACCCGGGCTGATCGATACTTCTTCATCGGCTGTCGTCCTTGCTCGGATCGGGCTGGGTAGGTGCGGGGCCATCGGGTGGCGACTCGGGGGTGGGCGGTGATTTCTCGGCTGCCGAGGTGGCAGCTCCGCGTCCGCCGGCTCCGATCACAGCGGCACCGGCGGCCCGGCGCCGGGCCGCGAGGCCGGCTGTGCCCACGG
>JASGEZ010000022.1:0-22468 GCA_047605905.1 Microlunatus sp. | reverse complement strand
CGTCGCCGCCGGCACCGGGACGGCCGCACTGCCCGCCGCCCGCCGCGGGGCGACGGTGACCGCGACTGACCTCACCCCGGAACTGCTCGAGATCGGCCGGGCAGACGCAGTGGCCCAGGGACTGTCGATCACCTGGGAGACTGCGGATGTCGAAGGGCTGCCCTACCCGGACCGCGAGTTCGACGTGGTGCTGTCCACCATCGGAGTGATGTTCGCCCCGCACCACCAGCAGGCCGCCGACGAACTGGTCCGGGTATGCCGCCCGGGCGGCACCATCGGCGTCCTGAGCTGGACTCCGGACGGTTTCATCGGCCAGCTCTTCGCCGCCATGAAGCCGTACGCACCGCCTCCCCCGCCGGGTGCGTCGCCCGCGCCGCTGTGGGGACGGGCCGATCACGTCCGGACCCTCTTCGGGGATCGGGTGAGCGACCTGGTTGCGCACCAGCGTGCGTTGCAGGTTGATCGTTTTGCCGATGGCGCCGAGTTTCGCGATTTCATGAAGCGCAACTACGGTCCGACCATCGCCGTCTACCGCTTCATCGCCGACGATCCGGCGAAAGTGTCGGCCTTGGACGCCGAACTGGCTGCCCTGGGCGACCGGTACCTCGACGGGGGTGTCATGCCCTGGGAATACCTGGTGGTGACCGCGCGACGCGTCTGAGCCACATCGGCGGACGTCCGGCCTCCGCTGGGAGGCCGGACGTGGCCGGCGGAGTTGCTGTCGACGCGAGAGGATCGACCATGCCCTCCGCCGATCCCTGGGGTGGCCAGCAGGCTCAGCTGCGCGCCATGGTTGATCTCGTGGTGCCTGCCGACGACTGTCCGTCGGCCGGTCAGGCGGGCTCGTTGGACTTCCTCGCCCGCTACTTCGACGATCGCCCGGATCTGCGAGGTCGGCTGACCGATCTGGTACGCCGGTTCGTGGCCAGTCCGTCCGGGCCAACCGACCCCTCCGGCACGGCTGACCTGCCGGACGAGATCGCCGCGAGCGAGGACTGGCGCTGGTTCGCCGGACTGGTCAACGCGGGATACTACGGCGACCCGGGCAATGGCGGAAACACCGGTGCCGCCTCCTGGCGGATGGTCGGATGGTCTCCTGAGCCGGCGCAGGGCTGGTCGCGGAAGCTGCCGGTTTCCGAGCCTGCACCAGCGACGATCCAGCCGGGTGAACTCCCAGATCGCTACGACGCGATCGTGATCGGCTCGGGGCCCGGTGGCGGTGTGGCAGCCTGTCTGCTCGCCGAGTCCAGTCGCCGGGTGCTGATCGTCGAAGCGGGAAACTGGCCCTCGACCACCTCGCTGGCAGCCGACCATCTACGTAACCCCAGGTCGGACTGGGACGTGCTGCCGCTGACCGGTCCGCTCGATGACGCCGATCTCCGGACACTGGACGTCGGCACCGGGCCACAGGTGTTGCGACCGTACGACCCCGGCTGGAGCAACAACGCCATGACTGGCGGCGGTGGCTCCCGGGTCTACGGCGCGCAGGCCTGGCGCTTCCACCCACTCGACTTCGCGATGGCCAGTACGTACGGCGTGCCCGAGGGGTCGGCGCTGGCGGACTGGCCGATCAGCTACACCGATCTCGAGCCGTTCTACAGCCAGGCCGAGCACGAGCTCGGCGTCTCCGGCAGCTCGGCCGGGGAGCCGTTCTGGCGAAGCCGGGACTTCCCGATGCCGCCCGTTCGCAGCGGCCCGCGGCACGAGCTGCTCCAAGCTGCGGCCGATCGGCTCGGCTGGTCGACGGTTCGGGTGCCGCTGCTGGTGAACTCGCACGAGTACGACGGCCGTGCGGGATGTGAGGGCTGCCGGATGTGTGTCGGTTTCGCCTGTCCGGTCGATGCCAAGGGCGGTTCCCAGAACACGGTGCTGCGGCGCGCCTTCGCCACCGGTCGCGCGCACATCCTGCTGTCCGCTCGGGCGGAGCGGTTGGTCGTGGATGCGCATGGTCGAGTCGTCGCGGTAGCCCTTGCCGGGCGGACCGAGGGCGGCACGATCTGGCGGCGCCAGGTGGCCGCCGAAGAGTTCGTGGTGGCCGGTGGGGCGATCGAGACGCCACGACTATTACTCAACAGTGCGCACGACGGTGAGCCCACCGGACTGGGCAACCGGACCGATCAGGTGGGGCGTCACCTGCAAGCGCATGTGTACGGCGGCGCGATCGGGATCTTCGCCGACGAGGTGGAGGATCTGGTCGGTCCTGGTCCTTCGGTGTCCACGCACGACTTCCGGCATCACCAGCCCGGCCTGGTCGGCGGCGGCGTACTGATCGACGAGTTCATCCCTTTGCCCGCGAATGTCTACCGGATGCTCACCGATGCTGCTTTGATCCCACGCTGGGGGATCGAGTCGAAGTCCGGGATGCGGCAGTTGCTGCGGCGCATGCTGCGGGTGATGGGGCCGGTCCAGGAGGTGACCAACGCAGAGTCGCGAGTCCGGGTCACGGCCGATGTACGCGATCGCTTCGGGAACCCGGTTGCCGCACTCGGCGGTAGCACCCACCCGAACGACCACGTGGTCCAAGCCATGCTCGCAGAGAAGGCGGAGGAGTGGTTGAGCGCGGCGGGAGCCCAGCGGGTCGTACCGATGGTCGGCGTCGGACCCGGACCCAGCAGCGGTCAGCATCAAGCCGGCACCTGCCGGATGGGCAACGATCCGGCGACCTCGGTGGTCGACCCCACCTGCCGGCTCTGGGGCCACGACAATGTCTGGCTCACCGATGCCTCGGTGCACGTCACAAACGGCGCGGTCAACCCCGTCCTGACCGTCTTCGCCAATGCCTACCGAGTGAGCACTGGGATCGCGGCGGGAGCTTCCGGCTGACAGTGACGTCAGCGGACCGAGATACCGAGCGCTGCCAGCAGTCCGAGCTCGACTCGATGCATCGTCAGGGGCGAGACGCCCGCGAGCACATCGATGACTTCGTCCTCCCAGACCGTCACGATGTCATCGCACACGATGAAGCCCCCGTGGGGTGCGTCTGCCGCTCCGAGCTTGACGATGCTCGGCCTCTCCGGCTTGCTCGTTGTGGTCATCCGTACCGTGAGCACCTGCTCGAAGCTCCGGTTGCGTAGGTTGTTCGAAACCACGAGGAACCGCTTCGGTTCAGCGAGTCCGACGTCGGCGCGAACGACTTGGCCACGCAACAGCCGAGTCACTCGGCTTCACCGGCCCAGTCTGGTTGTCGCCGCCGATGGACCGCCCGCTGGGTTGCGTCGGACGCACGGCGAGCGGCCGCCTCCGAGGCATAGCTTTCTTCGGCAACCTTCTGGTTGACGGCCTCCAAACCGGCCGCCAGTAGGGCGCTGAGCAGTTGGGCCTCGCTCGCAGTCGAGGGGAGTTCGGCGTGCACCAACGCTTCCAGTGCGATGCGCCGATCAGGAGATCGTCGCAGTAACTCAAGGTCCTGGAGGTCCCGCTCGCTGAGCGGGAGCGACTTGCGTTTGGTGACTGTCATGCTTCACATTGTGCTGCAGAATCTGCCACGCGGGAATACGTCAAGTGCGACATGAGGTGCGGAATCTGCACATCGCTGCAGGTGGACGGTTCGAGTCAGTCGGCCGGACTGGCCAGACCGTCGGCCTCCATGCCTACGTACTCGGTGACCTTGCGACCGGCGATGAGCCGAGCAAGCCAGGCCAGCGGACCACGCTGCTCCAGGGTCAGCTCGATGTGCGTCCCACTGGGAGTGGCGGTCAGGATGTGCCGGGCGTACGTGTGGATGCCGGGCTGGCGGTTCTCCCAGGTGAACTCCCGGTTCTCCTCCAAGCTGGTCACCTGCCAGACCAGCGCCGGCATGCTCGGCTGGAAGATCTTGGCACGCGAGCCGACTCGCAGCGGGCCACCGTCCAGGAGTTCGATCCGGTCCATCGACTTCGTCCAGGACGGCCAGTTCTCCACATTGATGAGCCGCGCCCAGATCACCGGCAGCGGTGTGCTGGTCTCGCGGGTTTCCGTGATCATCAAGACTCCCTTCGGTCCTCGACGAGCTGCGTCGTCAGCTGCACGATCAGATCTGCCCGATCTCTGGTGGCGTCGACGAGAACCGCGTTCGTTTGATCGCTGCCGAGCGCCCAAGCCTCAGCTTCCTCGACGGTATGACCGTACGACAGGCGACGCGCCACCAATCGCGCCACACGTACCTCCTGCTGGAGGTCCAGGAACCAGATCTCGTCCAGCAGTTCGCGCACACCCTTCCAGCCCGCGCGGTCGTGCAGCAGATAGTTGCCCTCGGTGATCACCAGCGGCACCTCGCGCCGTACGGGTATGGCGGATCCGATCGATTCCTCGAGCCCGCGGTCGAAGACCGGCGCGTAGATCACCTCGGTGTCCTGGGTCCTCAAGCGGGCCAGCAGCGCGGCGTAGCCATCGACATCGAAGGTGTCCGGAGCACCCTTCCGCTGCCGCCGGCCGAGCCGGAGCAGTTCGGCGTTGGCCAGGTGGAAACCGTCCATCCCGACCAGCACGGCTTGCGATCCCAAAGCCTCGATCAAGGCGGCGCAGAGCGTCGATTTACCGGCTCCCGGTGCGCCGGTGATCCCCAGGATGCGTCGTTCACCTGCGTTGGCAAGGGCTTGGGCGCGGTCCAGCAACTCGGTAAGGGACAGTGGCTGCGCCACCAGGCTCGTCACCCGGTGCAGGCTACGCTGAACCCTCCCCGAGATCGCTCCAGCACTCGCGAGAGGCTCCGCCCATGACTGATTTCAATGGCCGGCCGATTCTGGTCACCGGTGCCAGCGGCGGGATCGGCGGCGCGACCGTACGACACCTGATCGCCGCCGACGCCGATGTGATCGCCAGCGGTCGGTCCGAAGAGCCGCTGGGGAAGCTGGCGGCGGAGACCGGTTGCCGAGTGCTCCCGTTCGACCTGACCTCGGAGGACAGTGTCCGCGATGCGCTCGACGGGCTGGACGTCTGGGGTGTGGTGAACTGCGGCGGTTTCGGCGGCGAGATCGCGACCCCGATGGACACTGATATCGACGTCTTCGACAAGGTCATCGCGATCAATGCCCGCGGTGCCCTGCTGATCACCAAATACACCTCGCGGTCGATGATCCGGCTCGGCAACGGCGGCTCGATCGTCAACGTCTCCTCCCAGGCCAGTCTGGTCGCGCTCAACGGACACATCTCGTACGGCTCCTCGAAGGCCGCGTTGGACAACATCACCCGGGTCTCGGCGCTGGAGCTGGGGAAGTACGACATTCGGGTCAACAGCGTGAACCCCACAGTGGTGATGACACCGATGTCGGCCTGGTACTGGGGGAGACCGGACATCGAGGGACCCTTCCTGGAGGCGATGCCCCTGGGACGGTGGGCCACCGAGGACGAGATCGCGGCCCCGATCGTGTTCCTGCTCAGCGATGGCGCCTCCATGATCAGTGGGGTATCGCTGCCCATCGACGGTGGCTACACCTGCCACTGACCTGGGAGGATCCGGTGTGACCGCTGATCGCGAGCTCGAGAAGCTCCACCGTGAGCTGGCACGGTTGCAGGCAGAGAACACCAGACTCGGCCGCTTGCTTGAGCTGCGTGGTCAGGACACGAGGCCGGCTGCCGAACAGTTGTCGGTCCCGGTCCGTCCCGGGATGGTGACCAAGGATTCGCCGATTGCCGACAAGCTCGCCCTGTACGCCAGCCGATTCCGTTCGAGGACCGATGCGTACGCCGTCTACTGGGAGAACGCTCGGCTGGGCAGGAAGGGCTGGAAGCCGGCGGTCGCGGGCGGTTGGCGAAAGGGCATGGACGCTCGCCAAGCGTGTCGGTTGCCGCTCACCCTCGAGGTACTCAGAGCGCACCTGTCGGGTGAAGTGTTCATCGGCCTTTATCCGTTGATGCCTGACAACACCTGCTCCTACCTGGCAGCCGACTTCGACGGGGCAGCAGCAATGCTGGACGCACTGGCGTACGCGAAAGCGGCACGAGCGAGTGGTGTGCCGGCAGCAGTCGAATTGTCGAAGTCCGGTCGAGGTGCCCACGTCTGGATCTTCTTCGCCGCACCGGTGGAGGCTGTGATCGCGCGCAGGGTGGGGACCGTCCTGCTGCACGAGGCGATGGTGCTGCGCGGATCGATGGATCTGCGCTCGTACGACCGACTCTTCCCAAGTCAGGATGTGTTGCCAGGAGCAGGTCCCGGAAACCTGATCGCCGCTCCGTTGCATCGACCACGCCGAGACAACGGCCTGACGGTGTTCCTGGACCTCGGCACCCTCGAGCCGTACGAGGACCAGTGGGCCTTCCTCTCCACCCTTGATCAGCTGAGCCCTGGCGAGGCCGCAAGGATCGCTCGACGAGCGAAGCAGGCAGCGGTCGGCAGTGAGGTCAGCCGGTTGAGCACCTCGGCTGCCACGAAGGTCCAGCCTCGGTTGCCGGCCGTGCTTCATGCCGAACTCGGCGCCCGGCTGATGGTCAGCCTGGACCAGTTACCGCCTGCTGCGCTGACCACGTTCAAGCACGCCGCCTCCATCGCCAACCCGAAGTTCTACGAACTCCAACGGCTGCGCAAGTCCACGTGGGACACGCCCCGGTTCGTCCGGGGATACGACGTGACGGTTGATGATCGCCTGGCCCTACCTCGCGGTCTTCGACATGGGATCGGCGCGATCGTCGGGGATGCCGGTTCTCAGCTGATCATCGCCGACAGCCGAAATCCCGGCCGGGAGATCGAGGTCGTGTTCACCGGCCAACTTCGGGACCGGCAGTTGGTCGCGGTCAGCGCGCTGCTCGCCCACGACGACGGCGTACTCGTGGCACCTCCTGGCTCGGGCAAGACCGTGATGGCCTGCGCGGTGATCGCCGAACGGGCGACCTCGACCCTCGTCCTGGTGGACAGGAAAGCCCTGGCCGAGCAGTGGCGCGAACGCATCCGGGAGTTCCTCGGGATCAAACCGGGTCAGTTCGGCGGCGGCCGCAAGAAGCTCACCGGCAAGGTCGACATCGCGATGCTCCCATCGCTTGCTCGGCACACTGATGTGGCCGAGCTGACGAGCGGCTACGGACAGATCATCGTCGACGAATGCCACCACGTCGCGGCGGCCGCGTACGAGCATTCGGTGGGCAAGATCGGCGCTCAGTTCTGGCTCGGTCTCACGGCGACTCCGAGTCGCCGAGACAAGCTCGACGATCTGGTGACATGGCAGCTCGGTCCCGTACGTCACGTGTTGGACCGGCGGACGGAGTCGACTCTGGTCGACTACGCGGAGGGCCCGGTGGCACCACATCGCGAGCTGTACGTGCACGAGACCGAGTTCGCCTGGCAGGAGATCGTGCCTTCGGATCCGGGATCGATTGCCGAGGCTCATTCGGCGTTGGTGGCCGACGAGCAACGCAATGCTCAGATCGTCGCGGACGTACTCGAGGCCTTGAGTCGCGGGCGCAACTGCCTGGTGCTCACCCGTCGGGTCGCACATGTGGAGATTCTCGCGAACCAGTTGGCCGACCATGGCCACAGCCCACTGATCCTGCAAGGCGGAATGTCGGTCGCGGCTCGACGAGCGGTGATCGAGCAATTGAGCGAGGCTCGGGCTGGCGCGGGGCTGCTGGTCATCGGGACGACGCCCTTCGTCGGTGAGGGATTCGATGCGCCGGCCCTGGACACGCTGTTCCTGGCGGCGCCGATCTCCTTCGAAGGACTCCTGGTGCAGTGCGTCGGACGAGTTCTTCGTGCTTCTCCAGGCAAGAACCTGGCCGAAGTGCACGACTACCACGACCCCGCTACGCCGCTGCTCGCTGGCTCCCTCCGCCGTCGCGCACCGGGCTATCGGACGCTCGGCTTCGTGCGGAAGGGCTGAGTGAGAGAACCAGTCAACCGACCCGAATCGAAAGGTGCGCAGATGCTGTTTCGCCGGCTCTGAAAGGACATCTGCGCACCTCTCGATCGAGGCATGTGGGCTCCTCGGATGTCAGGTGTTGTCTTTTCGGAGGTGGTGTTGTCCGTTGGGCTCGAACGCTGGCTTCGGGCTGGTCGACGCGGCACAGTGGCGGCGTGCCAGCCCGTCGAAAGCCGCTTCCTGAGGTCTTGCGGGACAGGCCGTTTCCTCGCGCGAGTGCCGATGCCTTGCACGTCACCACTGGCGTACTGCGCGGACCTGGGATCCGAACGCTCGTACGCGGGGTCTACCTCGCCGCCGATGTGGAGCCGACGCTCGCCATCGAACTGGCCGCTTTCCTCAGCCTGCTCCCTGCCAACACCGCGGTCGACGGGGTCACCGCGCTGCACTATTGGGGAATCGAGATCGGCGAACCCACGCCGTACCGCTTCGTCACGACGGCGACCTATCAGTCGAAACGTCCGGAGGTCCGGGTACGGCGGACTCGTGAACTGCCGGACTGTCGGGGGTCCGTGGTGCGGCCGGTGCCGGCTCTGGTCGCGGCCCGGCTCGACCTGGGGTTGCTGGATCTGGTCGCGGCCGGTGACTGGATGATCCGGGCCAAGCTCGCGACGCTGACCGAAGTGCAGCAAGGCTTGGCGACAGCATCGGGTCGCCGCTGCGTACGCGCTCGGCAGGCTGCCCAACTGATCAGGGCCGGATCGGCTTCCCCGCAGGAGAGTCGGCTTCGGCTGGTGCTGGTGCTGTCCGGGCTTCCCGAACCTGATTGCAATGTGGACCTGGGCGACGACTTCTGGTTTATCGCGTGTGTCGATCTCTACCTGCGTGGCTGGAACATCGCGATCGAGTACGAAGGGGATCACCACCGTACGGATGCGGCCACCTACGGCAAGGATCTGAGTCGCTTCGAAGCCCTCGCCGCAGCCGGTGTATTGGCGATCCGGGTCTCGAAGACCCACATGCGACGTCCGCGAGAGGTCGCCGACCGGATCTATGCCGCCTTGGTGTCTCGCGGCTACGACGGCCCGCCGCCAATGTTCGGGCCATCATGGGAGTCAGCTTTCGGTCCGACCCGCTGACTCCCACAGGTGTCAGCGACTCACGGTCATCTTCTCGGAATCGCAGCTGAGGACGGTCAGGACCATGGGATCGGCCTGTTGCTCAGTCACGGTGATGCGAAGCTCGTTCCCAGGTTGCAGTTCCCATCGCGCGGCCAGATGGTCCGTACCGTCAGCGGCAGCGATGCCGAGGTATTCCGCTCGCCCGTCGGCAGACAGTTCGAAGCCGGTCCGGCCGCGGGCAGGCGGGAATCGATAGCTGGCCGGTCGATACACCTCGGTGTTGGCCGTGTCCTCCTCGTGCGAGTGCATCCAACGCCCCGGCATGCAAGCACGGAGATCATCCATCTGACCGCTCCCCTCAGTCGGGAATGGGCTGGTAGTCGTGGTGCCGGTGGGCCCCGGAGTCGGCGGTGTATCCGTCGCGGCAGGCTGGCAGCCGGCCAGCGACACACCGCAGACGACGGCCGCGGTGACCGCGCCACCACCAGCCCGGACTCTCCACACCAGACAACGGTAGCCGCCGGCCCGGGGTCGTGGTCACCTCCAGGCCGAGGCTTGTCCCCGACTTCGTCACCGGGCTACGGTGAATGTTGTCGCTGGGGGAGGAATGACGATGCTGCGCAGTTGTGGAACCGTACAGAACTACTTCAGGCAGGTCGATTTCTATCCTGACCTACGCCGGAATCAGGCGATGCTCGAGGGTATGTGCGCCGCGTCGACCCGCTTCGGCTCCGGTGTCGAGCGGAAGTTCCCACACACGATTCCTGTCGTCGTACACGTTCTCTACAACTCCGACGACGACAATCTCACCGACGAACAGATCGCGTCGCAGATCCACGTCCTCAACGAGGACTACAGCGGGGCCAACGCCGATCTGGCGAACGTGCCCGAACCCTTCCGTGACCTGGTGGGGAACCCGAGTCTCACTTTCACCCTCGCTGACAAGGACCCCGCGGGCAACCCCAGCACTGGCATCACCCGGCGGCACACCGACATCGCTGAGTACGCGATCGACGACAGCATGAAGTCCGACGCCTCCGGTGGGACCAGCCCGTGGGACACGACGCGCTACCTCAACATCTGGGTGTGCCGGCTTGGCGGGGGAGTGCTCGGCTACGCACAGTTCCCGGGCGGCCCGCCCGACACCGATGGTGTGGTGATCCTGACGTCCGCGTTCGGCCGCGGCGGCAGTGCTGTCGCTCCGTTCAATCAGGGCAGGACGGCGACCCACGAGGTCGGTCACTACCTGAATCTGTCCCACATCTGGGGTGAGGCGCGGGTCCCGACCTGCGATGACTCCGACTACGTCGACGACACCCCCAACCAGTGGGGACCGAACTACGGCAAGCCGACCTTCCCGAGTCCGTCGTGCGGCAACACGCCCCACGGCGACATGTTCATGAACTACATGGACTACGTCGACGACGAAGCCATGTTCATGTTCACCACCGAGCAGGTGATCCGCATGCAGACCGCTTTGGAGTTCTCCCGGTCGGGACTGGGCAGCAGCGTCGCCGCCTGATCCGACGAAGTCGCGGGCCGAGATCAGCCGGGCTTGGGCTGACCGTTGCGCTGGGAGATCTCGTCGGCGGCCTCGATCACGGCCAGTGCGAGAGTGGGGATGGTCTCGGCGTTGATCCGGAAGTTCGGGCCGGAGATCGACACGGCGGCGACCACGTGGGCGTCGATATCGCGGACTGGGGCGGCCACGGCGGCGAGACCGATCTCCAGCTCTTCCAGCGTGGACCCGAAGCCCTGCGTACGCACCTGCTCCAGCTGGGCCTCGAGATCCTCCTGCCCGGTGATGGTGTGCTCGGTGAACCGCTGCCTGGGTTCTGCGAAGTACGCAGCTCGGTCCTCGTCGGACATCGCGGCCAAGAACACCTTGCCGGAGGATGTTGCGTGCATGGGGGTGCGCTTGCCGACCCAGTTGACACTGGTCACCGACGCACCTCCGGTCACTTGGTCGATGCTCAGCACCGAGCCGCCCTCAAAGATGTCGAGGTCGACGCTCTCGCCGACCTGTTCTGCCAGTGCTTCGCAGATCGATCGACTCACCTGCGACAGGTCGGGCTTGCGAGAAGCGCCGGCGGCGAGCTGCACAACGCCGTATCCGAGCTGATACCGTCCCCTGGTGCCGGTCTGGTCGACCAGACCACGTGCCTCCAATGTGTGGAGCAGCCGGAACACGGTCGATTTGTGGATGCCGAGTTCCTTCGCGACCTCGGTGACCGCTGTCGGACCGCGCCGAGCCAGCACCTGCAGGATCGACACGGCCCGATCGACGGAATGGACCGCCATGTCTCGCTTATTGGCACTGTTTCTCATAGTGAAACTCTAGACGGTTGTGGCATGGATCGGGCGGTTACGCCTCGATCCGGAGATCGCTGAGCGGCGTCGAGCAGCAGATCAAGATCTTCCCCGCCGCCACCTCCTTGGGCCGGATGCCGCCGTTGTGCTGCATATCGACCGAGCCCTCCAGCATCACCGTCTTGCAGGTGCCACACATGCCCTGACTGCAGGACGACGGCGGCCTCAGCCCGGCAGCGAGAGCGGCGTCGAGGACGAACTGCTTGGCGCCGCAGGTCACCGTCTTGCGACTCCGGACGAACTCGATCGAGAAACCCGCCGGGGCGGCGGCGTCCGTATTTTCGTCGTCCGCGGCTGCCGGCTCGGCTTCTCGGGCCTGCTGCTCGACCGCGGGGAGGCTCGTGAAGTCGAAGCTCTCCTCGTGGTAGTTGGTCATGTCGTAGCCCGACTCGGTCAGGATGCTACGGACAGCGGCCATGTACGCCGGTGGCCCGCAGGTGTAGGTCACGCGTTCGTTCAGATCGGGCACGATCGCCTGCAGCGCTGCTCCGCTGATCCGGCCGCGCAGCCCCATCCAGCGCTCCGAGGGATAGTCGCTCTCACAGATGTGGGCGACCTTGACGTTCGGCTGCACCGCGGCGATCGCCTCCAGCTCGCGGCGGAAGATGATATCCGCCGGCGTACGGGCGTTGTGGATGAAGGCGATGTCGGCATTCGAGCCCAGGTCGGAGAGCGATCGGGTCATCGACATCACCGGAGTGATGCCGCTGCCGGCGGAGAGAAAGAGGTACTTCGGAGCGACAGGGCTGCTCAGGGTGAACTGCCCGAGCGGAGCCAGCACCGTCAGCGTCGTGCCCGGCACGACGTTGTCGTGCAGCCAGTTCGACACCGGCCCGCCGAGCACCCGCTTCACCGTGATCGAGATCAGGTGCGGCCTGGTCGGTGGTGAGGAGATCGTGTAGCAGCGGTTGATCGGATGGCCGTCGATCTCGAGTTGCAGCGTGATGAACTGCCCGGGCTCGAAATGGAACACCGCGCCGTCCGGGGCACTGAGGAAGAACGTCTTGACGTCGTGGGTGATCTCCAGCACGGTCCGGCAGGTCAGTTCGGCCCGATCCTCCTCGGCCCAGCAGTCCGGCGCCCAGGGCGGTGGGACGAGTCCACCTGCATTCCGCTCCGCGGCGACGGTCATCGAAACGTCGGCACGTGGTGCTGCAGGCGAGTGATGTACCAGTTGACGAATGCCTCGACGTCATCCTCGACCAGCGAATAGGGACCGGGGATGTAACCGGGGTTGGTGACCCCGTTCTGGGTGTCAGCCACCAGTTCGCGGTCCTCGCGATTGGTCGCCTCCCACACCGTGGTGAGCGACTCGATGTCGTAGTCGACGCCCTCCACCGCATCCGGATGCACCAGCCAGGTAGAGCGCACGATGCTCTTGTCCGGTGAGATCGGCAGCACTCGGAACACGACGGCGTGGTCGCTGAGGAAGTGGAACCACGAGTTCGGCTGGAAGTGCAGCGACAGGTCGCCGAACTTCGGTTCGGTCATCGAGCCGATCAATTTCTTGCATACCTGGGCGCCGCCCTCGGAGAAGCTGATGCCCTCCCCGTCGAGCGCCAGATGGCTCAGCTGGAAGCCCGTCGCACGGTTGTCGAGTTCACGCCGCTCCTCCCGCGGGAAGCCGCGCAACGAGCAGACCCGATCAAGATCGGTCCGGGCGGCCTGATACCGCTCGAACACCGGCCGCAGCCGTGGAGTGATGTCGTCCTCCGAGTAGCCGAAGAGCGGAAAGTAGGCGCTGACCAGCTCAGGATGGGCGCCGTCGCAGTGCTGGCACTCCCGGTTGTTCTCCATCACCAGCTTCCAATTGCCCTCCTCGACCAGATCGGTCTGGTGGGCGACCTTGGCATTGGTGAGTTCGTACGGCGCCAGGTACGGCTGGAGGAACTCGGCGACCTCGTCGAAGTCGTCCGGCGGGTTGTCGGAGAAGCAGGTGAAGATCAGCCCGGCCACCACCTTGACGTGCACCGGCTTGAGACCGAAGCGGGACTTGTCGAAGGTGTCGGGCTGGGACTCGGCGAAGATCAGGTTGCCGTCGGGCCGATAGGTCCACTGGTGATACGGGCAGACGATGTTGCCGACCGACCCGCAGGGGTCTTTCAGCAGGCGTGAACCGCGATGCCGGCAGACGTTGTGGAACGCGCGGATCTCCTCGTCATCGTCGCGGACGATGATCACGGCGTACGGGCCGATGTCGATGGTGAGGTAGTCGCCCGGATCCGGGATCTCGGCGGTCACGGCACTGAACAGCCAGTGCCGGCCGAAGATGACCTCCAGATCCAACTCGAAGATCTCCTGGCTGGTGTAGAAGGGGGCGGCCAAGCTGTAGCCCACAGCTCGGTCCCGGACGAGTGTTTCGAACTCGACAGGTGGGGTTTGGATGGCCAGGCTCACGGGAAGTCTCCTCATGTGCGGGGGTCGCAACCTACTGTTTCGCAATACAAAACTGTTTCAGCAGGATAGACAAAGTGTAGTGCTGGGAGTGACGTTGTTGCAACTGCCGGCGGTGCGCCGCCGGATCTGCGCGATCTCGTCGGATCTGCTCGATCCATAGCCGTCACGCAGCGCATCCCGCCATCGGGGTGCGGCCCGAATCGCCGCCGGCCGGAGGGACTGTTGTCGGGTCCGTGACGTCGTAACTCGGCTGTGAAAGAGACGTACTCAAATCTTCACAAACGAATCTCTTGACGCACGACTAAGGATCCTCTTAGTGTCAAGCCCGGCGACCAGTCGGCTGGGCGATGCCGCATGGCATCGTTCGCCCTCAGCGAGGCACGGTCGACCGGTTCAGACGCGGTACCCCTAGGACCTACGACGGGAGTCCGACATAAACGCGATTGTGGCCAGCGGTACGTACAAGGTGTTCGGCAAGCGTCCTGAGAAGGCTGTCGAACTGTTGCGTAACGGGGCCACTCGCGACGACCTCCGCAAGGAGGGGAGCACGGCGGCCGTCATCGATGCGTCTTTCGAGGTGCAGGCGGGCGAGATCTTCGTCGTGATGGGCCTGTCCGGGTCGGGCAAGTCGACGCTGATCCGAATGGTCAATGGGCTGCTCGAGCCGACGGCGGGTGAGTTGCTGGTGCACGGCAACGACATCGCGAAGATGAATGCTGAGCAGTTGCGGCGGATCCGTCGGGACAACGTCAGCATGGTCTTCCAGCACTTCGCGCTGTTCCCACACCGGACAGTGGGGGAGAACGCCGCGTACGGACTGCAGATCCAGGGTCTGCCCAAGGACGAGCAGTGGCGGCGGGCCTTGGAAGCCCTGCGAATGGTCGGTCTGCAGGGCTGGGAGGACTCGCTTCCCAACCAGCTGTCCGGTGGCATGCGACAGCGGGTCGGCCTGGCCCGCGCGCTCGCGGCCGGCACCGACATCTTGTTGATGGATGAGGCGTTCAGCGCCCTGGATCCGCTGATCAAGCGCGAGATGCAGGACCAGCTGGCCGGGCTGCAGCACGAACTCGGCAAGACGATCCTGTTCATCACCCATGATCTGAACGAGGCGATGCGGCTCGGCGATCGGATCGCGATGATGCGAGACGGGCGGATCGTGCAGATCGGCACGCCGGAGCAGATCCTCAACGATCCGGCCAACGACTACGTGGCCAAGTTCGTGCTGGACGTGGACAAGACCAAGGTGCTGACGGCGGCGGCGGTGATGGCACCGCCGATCCTTGCCAAGGACAACGCGGTCCGGGTCAAGGGGGATGCCCGGCTCGCGGACCTGTTGGCGATCAGCGCTGCCCATCCCGAAGCGCTCGCCGTGGTCGACCACGACCAGCGGGTGGTTGGTGCTTTGGACCGGGTGACTCTGCTGGAGGCGCTGGCCCGATGACCACGCTGCCGCTCAACCTGCAGCCTCTCGACCTGCAGCCTCTCGAGATCGTCCCCCGGATCGAACTGGGCGCTGCCGTGGAGAGTGCCTTCAACTGGCTGAAGACCAACTTCGCCGGCTTCTTCGATGCCCTTGCCAGCGTCATCGGGGTGCCGACGGATGGGCTGATCGAGCTTCTCCAGGCGCCGCCACCGGTCGTCATGGTGCTGATCTTCGCGCTGATCGGGCTGCTGCTGCGCGGCTGGAAGTTTGCGCTCGGTGCTCTGGTGGGCCTGCTGCTGATCGTGAGCATGGATCAGTGGGAAGCGGCGATGGAGACGCTGGCCCTGGTCGTGGTGGCAAGTGTGATCGCCATTGTGATCGGGATCCCGGTGGGGATCTGGGCAGCTCGGATGCGGGCCGCGAGCGCGGCGATCAGGCCGCTGATGGACCTGATGCAGACGATGCCGGCGCTCGTCTGGCTGGTCCCGGTCGTCACCTTGTTCAGCATCGGTGTTGTCCCCGGTGTCGTCGCGACGATCATTTTCGCACTGCCCCCCGGTGTCCGGCTGACCGAGTTGGGGATTCGCAACGTTGATCCCGAGATCGTGGAAGCCGCCAACGCATTCGGTGCCAGGCCCCGCCAAACGCTGTTCGGTGTGCAGTTACCGCTCGCTCTGCCGACGATCATGGCCGGAATCAATCAGGTCATCATGCTCGCCCTCTCGATGGCGGTGATCGCTGGTCTGGTGGGCGCAGCCGGTCTGGGTGGGCAGGTGACCGCGGCGTTGGCCACCCTGAACCTCGGTTTGGGCTTCGAGGCCGGAATCTCGGTGGTGATCTTGGCCATCTTCTTGGATCGGCTCACCGTGGCCATCGGTCAGGGTAAGTCGAACGCCGGGTTGCTCAACCTCGTGTTCCGGCACCGCACCAACCCGTCGAAACCGCTCGCTACGGCTGCCGCGGAGGAGCCGGTTGCCGACCCCGAACGAGCACACGATATGAACCATCCAGAGCCAACGCAGATCTCAATATCCACTATGGAGAGGACATCATGACCAAGCGAAAGCACATTGCCCTACGTGGGGTGGCCGTGATGGCTGCCCTGCTGCTGGGGCTGGCCGGCTGTAGCACCGGCGGCAGCGGGGACGAGTCGGAGGCAAGCCCCGGGGAGAAGAAGGTCACTCTCGGCGCTGTCGAGGGTTGGACCGACATGACCAGCACCACCGCGGTGCTGAAGGTGGTCCTGGAGGAGAACGGGTACGACGTGACGGTCACCAAGCTGTCCGACAACACCCCGCTGTACGCCGGGCTGGAGAGCAACGACATCAATGTGCTGTCCTCGTCCTGGATGGAGCGCACCCACAAGGACTACTGGATCCGCTACGGCAACAAGATCGAGGACGTTGGCGTCTGGTATCAGGGCGCTCAGAACTTCCTCGCGGTTCCGGACTATGTCGATGTCAAGTCGATCCCCGAGCTGAGTAGCCACGTCGCCGAGTTCGACGGCAAGATCATCGGGATCGAGCCTGGCGCGGGTCTGACCGCGACGACGCAAAAGGCCGTCATTCCCGTCTACGGACTCCAGGACTTCGAGCTTGTGACCTCGTCCACCGCGGCCATGCTCACCGAGCTGAAGACCAAGATCGAGAAGAAGGAACCGATCGTGGTGACTTTGTGGAGGCCGTTCTGGGCCAACCAGACCTTCCCGGTTCGTGCGCTGGAGGATCCGAAGAACGTCTACAAGCCGGAGAACCTGCACTCCGTCGCGAACAAGAAGTATGCGGCCGCCAATCCGAAGGTCGTCGAGTTGCTGGCCGCCTTCAAGATGACGGACGAACAGTTCGCGAGCCTGGAGGACACCGTGATCAACAAGTTCGGCGCGGACAAGGAGGACGAGGCCGCGAAGGCATGGCTGGAGGCGAATCCCGACTTCGCCGAGACGCTCTCCAAGACCTTGAAGTAGTTCATCGAGCCAAGTCTCGGCTCGTCGAAGTTCGGCGCAGGCGAGCACCAGCAAGACCCACGTGCCGGCGCGGTATTGACCAACCGCGCCGGCACGTGGGGTCTCGGCAACTCGATCGACCGGGAGAAGCTCGAGCTGCCCGGCGACGTGCGGGCGTCCTCGGCCTGTAGATCGGTCACCGGTGACCTGAGTGCGGTTCACGACAATGCCGGGATCGGCCGGACAGGCGAGCTCCGCCTGGGCCGTGGAGTCGGTAAGCGGGTGTTCGGCCTGGATCTGGCGTTACAATCGGTTTACGAAACTTCAGTGCCGATTTTTTGTGCTCAGATACAACCTGGTGCTGGTGTCGGATTGCCGAATCTGACCCTGGATCACTGGCCGAAGGGTCACAAGATGTCATTGGCTGCCAGGAGTGACTCCGCAGCCGCAACCAGGCGGGTGCTGCTGGGACGTCTCCATACTGAGGATGCCGCCTCCGCGGTGGCACGGCGGCTGCGGACGGCGATCGGCCTCGGCGTCTTGGCGAACGGCGAGAAGCTGCCGCGCGAGATCGATTTCGCAGAGCAGCTCGGGGTCACTGCCTTCTCCCTGCGCGAAGCCTTGGGGACGCTGCGGGCCGAGGGGCTGATCATCACCCGAGTGGGTAAGAACGGAGGCAGCTATGTCTCCCATTCGCCGCTCGACGACGGGATGACCGGCGAGGACCTGCTGCGCTGGTCGGCGACCGAGCTGCGCGACCTCGGCGACTGGCGCGCTGCATTGACCACCTACGCCGCCTGGCTCGCGGCTCGCCGGGACCCGGTGGCGACGGCCGACCGGCTCGACGCATGCGCGGTCGAACTGGAGGCGGCTGCTGTCGGGGCCGAGGGGCGTCGCGCGATCGGACGTTTCCACGTCGAGCTGTCCGCCGGCGGCCACTCGATGCGGCTCACCCGTGCGGAGCTGGGTGCTCACGAGGAGTTCGATTGGCTGGTGCAGATCCTCCTTCACGAGCCGATGCACCGGCAGACCATCGCCGCGACGATGCGGACGGTCGCCGGCGCGGTTCGCGAGGGCGACCCAACACGCGCCTGGGCAGCCGGGCAGGCGATGGTGTCGTCCGTCGTCACCGAGTTGCTGCGTACGCGGTTGCAGCTGATCGCGGTCCAGTACGCCAAGACGCGGGTGAACGGTCCGACGGGGGAATGCGATCCGGCCGTCGAGCTCCGGACGATCTTCGAACGGGTGGGTGGGCAGCTCGCTGACATGGGCGGCGAGATCTCCGCCGCTTTCAGCCGGACGCCTACCGCCCACCTGCTGGGTGCCGAGGTGGCTCGGTGTGTCCTCCCGCGACTGGGCCAGTTGGACGATCTCGTGCACGGACTTGGCTTCATGGCCGAGATCGACCTGGTGCCCGACGCCAGGTACTGGGTCGAATGGTGGCAACGAGCCGCGGACGGCGCCTTCGACCGTGACTTCCGCCACGAGCCGGATCCCGGTCGCGACGACTTCTACGAGTACGGCTCCAAGGGCTTCCTGGCCCAGCTACGGGAGACCGGGGAGTCAGCGGCCATGGGTCCCTACATCGACCATGGTGGGGTCGATGACTATCTGGTCACCGTAGCGGTGCCCGTCCAGCACGATGGCTCGTTCGTCGGCATCATGGCTGCCGATGTCCGGGTCGCCAGCTTGGAACGCGAACTGTCGCCCTGGCTGGCCGGTGCGGACGGAGTTGGCCTGGTGCTCAATGCCGATCGACGGGTGCTGGTGTCCAACTCCGTCAGTTTCGAAGTGGGGGACGTCGTCGAGGGGGGCACCGATCTGCAGCTGACCGAGGTGGGTTGCTTCGGCTGGCTCATCGGGCGGACAACAGATCCGAAAGGTCTGTAACTAAATCTTAGCGTTCACAACTCTTGACGACCGCGCAACGGTCCTTTTACAGTCATCCCGACCAGCAAGAGATCTGAACGACCATCAACGGCGGGACTTCGAGAGATTCGCTGGCGCCTTGCGCGCTGAGCAGGATAGTTCGCCGCCCCGTCAGTAGTTTCGCCAGAACACCGTCCACAACCTCGGCACGCCTGTGCCCCAGACCTGGAGGTCACTCGATGCTCACCCGTCCATCCCCCCGTGCCGTCGGCAGGGGGAGACCGTTGTCCAGGACTGTTTCTCGGAGGTGTAGCTGATGTCTGTCAAGGAGAGCACGGCTCCGTCGGGAGAGGTTTCCTCGCCGGAGTTCAAGAAGCGGTTCATGCGGAGGCTGATCATCGTCCTGGTCGGCGGAATGTTCCTGGATGGCTACATCCTCGGCATCATCGGCCCGGTCAACGAGACCATGACCGCGGATCTGGAGATCACGCCGGCTATCGAAGGCCTGGTGGCGGCTGCTGCCCTGATCGGCATCGGTCTCGGCTCCCCGATCGGTGGCTGGGCCGGTGACAAGTTCGGCCGCAAGCCGCTGTTCATGATCGACATCTCGCTGTTCGCCGTTGCTTCGGCGATGCAGTTCTTCGTCAGCTCCCCGGAATTGCTGATCGCGGTGCGGGCCCTGATGGGCGTCGCCATCGGTATGGAGTATTCCGTCGGTTGGCCGATGCTGTCCGAGTTCGCTCCGGCCAACATCCGCGGCATGCTGCTGGGCGCGACCAACATCGCCTGGTACGCCGGCTTCATGGTCGCCTTCATGTTCGGCACCTTCCTGATCACCAGCACCCACCTGAGCTGGCACTTCATTCTGGCCACCAGCACCTTCATCGCGGTAGCGCTGCTCCTCGGCCGACTCGGAATGCCGGAGTCGCCGCGCTGGCTGTGGAATCAGGGCCGCAAGGACGAGGCGAGGGCGATCGTCAACAAGTACATGGACCCGGCCGAGTTCGCCGACATGGAGCATTCGGAGGCCGTCAAGGGCACGTTCTCGCAGCTGTTCGCCACCCCCGCGGCGCGGAAGGCGACCTGGTTCGTGGCCGGCTTCTGGTTCTGCAACGTGGCCCCCTACTTCGCGATCGCAACCTTCGCCGTCACGGTGATGAAGCAGTACGGCATGGACGGTGGGATCTGGAGCACTCTGATGTCGGCCTTCTCCCTGGCCGGCGTCGCCGCGTGTGCGTTCCTGGTCGACAAGCTCGGTCGTCGTACCCTGGCCGTCCCGTCGTCGTGGATCGTGTTCGCCATGTTCGCGATCCTCGGGATCTGGACGGGCGCGCCGGGCATCGTCGTGGCGGTCCTGCTCTATCTGTACTCGTTCATGAACGGCGTGGGAGCCACCCTGACCGGCATCTTCCCGGGCGAGATGTTCCCGACCGCGATCCGCGGTGTCGGTACGGGCTTCGCGGCTGCGATGTCTCGCGTCGGTGCCGCATCGGGCACCTTCTTGCTGCCGATCGCGATGGTCGGGCTCGGTGCCGGCCCCACGATGATCATTGCGGCGGTCGTCGCTCTGATCGGTGCTCTGCTGGCGCAGTTCCTGGCACCAGAGACCAAGGGCATGAGCCTGGCCGAGGCCGCAAAGAACTTCTCCCACTAGCCTCGATCAGTACGTCTTTGATCCGCCACTCTCAATCAGGAGAAAACACATGACTGTTGCCGTTGCGCACAGCGATTCACCCCGCGGGAAGGCCGCACTCCATGCCGCAGCCAAGGAAGCGCTACTCCGCGGCGAGTCGCTGTCGGTGCTCCGCATCATTCCGGGTGTCGATGAGCCGACCGAGGATGATCCCAAGCTCAGGGAGCAGGTCGCCGAAGAGCTCAGCGAGTATTCCGAACTCAGTTGGGAGCTTCGCCGCGGTCCGGAGGGCTACGACACGTCCGAGTCTTTGCTCGATCTCGCCGAGGAGGCCGGGGCCACGCTGCTGGTGCTGGGCTCCCGCAAGCGGCGGCCGGTGGGCAAGCTGATTCTCGGCTCCGTCGTTCAGCGAGTTCTGCTCGAGTCCACCATCCCGGTGCTCGTCGTCAAGGCGCGATGAGCCGATAGCCGACCGGGCACTGCCCGTCAAGCCGAACCGAACGCCTGCCCACGGATCTCGTGGGCAGGCGTTCATCGTTGTCGGTGGGTTGTCGGCAGCTCGCCGTCACCCAGATCGCAGCTGACTTTGACGGCTGCGCCGTTGAGATCGTCGGTGAGTTCGTGGCAGCCAGTGCGGCTCGGCGCTGCGTGGACGACTCGGCTGCCATCTGATCGGAGTGAGATGTCGTGAATGTCGTCGTGTTCGGAGCGAGCGGACGGACCGGCCGGCTGGTGGTTGCCGAGGCCGCCTCGGGTGGTCACCGTGTCGTTGCGGTGACCCGTAATCCCGACTCCTATCGGGCTCCGGCGTCGGTGAGCGTCCGGCGCGGTGACCTGCTCGAGCCGGAGTCGCTGGCGGGCGTACTGGACGGTGCCGAGGTCGTCATCTCCGCGATCGGGCCGGACGACGGTCGAGCGCCGACGGAGGTCTACTCGGTCGGTATGCGTGCCATCACTGCGGAGATGCTGCGTGCGAGGGTCTCGCGGGTCGCGGCGATCAGCGCAGTCCCGGTGGCGGCTGACAGCGAGAAGACCTGGTTCGAGCGGCGGGTGCTGCACCCGATCCTGTGGAAGTTCTTTGGTGGTGCGTACCGCGATCTGCGGGTCATGGAGGCCGAGTTGGCGGTTGCCCGAGGAATCCAAGCCGCGATCGTCAGGCCACCGCTGCTCACCGATGACGAGGGCGCCGGAGTGCCTCCGCGGATGGCCTGGGATGAACGGCTGCCCGGCGTACGCAAGATCAGCAGGCACACTCTGGCGCGCGTGATGATCGACGTCGCCACCGCCGAGCCCTTCCGAACCGGCATCCTGACCGTGACCGAAGGCCGCCGACGCTCCTGACTTCGCAGGTCTCCGTTCTCGGCCGACCAACTTGAGTGGCGATCTACGGACGCTTCACGTCGATCGATGCATCGGGTAGTCGCCACTCGTATGCCGCCGTGCCGTCGAACCGTCTGCAAGTCGCCAGTCGCAGTAGCAAACGATGGTGAGTGGCGAGTTGGGGACGCACCACCAGCGGAGTTCAACGGAAACGCTCCGCAGCCGCATGTGCCTGGGCGAAGCGATCGCCGACAATCGCTCAGGGCTGATGTCGAAGTCTCGGGCGTGGTGATGAGTTCGCAAAGGATGTCGGCGTGCCCCGCGTGCTGCGCGGTTTCGCCAACCATCAGGACCAGCATCGATCCCAGGTTGGTCTCTTGATCGCCAGACCAGTGAGGTACCCGCCCAGGACTGCTCAGGTCGAGGCTGCTGATGGTTTCTTGAGCGTTGTCGAGAACCTTGAGTCGGTCTTGAGCCGTCGTCCACTTGTACCGAGGAAAGCGCTGCGGTTGAAGTGTCAATCTTGTCTTCATCGGGGGAACGCGGACCTGGTCAGGAAGCGCCAACATCGGGGGATGGCAGGCTGGCCGACCGGGGGAGCGAACGGCCAGGGGCGCTGGAGTTGGG
>JASGEZ010000021.1:0-34827 GCA_047605905.1 Microlunatus sp. | reverse complement strand
CCGCTCACGAGCAAGCTCGACCGCACGACGACGGAACTCAGGCGGGTGAGGAGCAGGCACAACGACATCCTCCCTGGCGGCCAGTGGCCACCTCAGGTCAGGTGTCCGTCAAACGGGGGGAAGTCCAAAGAGGCGATCGCGAGCGGGTGGCCGCCGAGCGAGCGCGAGTCTGTCCACTCGACACCCGTCTCCTCGATCGTTCGCGTCAAGGTCAGGACTGTCTTCTGCTGCCTTCACCGGGTATGCGCTCCACTGCGGCGGAAGGCCGCTGACTTGGGCATCTACTGGTGGGGTCGTGCTAGCCTGAGATCACTACATCCCCCACGCCTCTCCACGATGCGCACTTGGGGGATTTTCTCTTGCCAGGCATCAGGGAGGAGCGTCGTTGCCTCGACGGATGCGGCCGCGCGGCTTGCGCCGCTTCAACAAGCCGGCTTTGGATCTTGATGGACTCGTAGACCGACTCATCCAGCGAGGTCTTGAGGTCCCTGACCGCGATCGTAGCCGTCGGTACCTGCAGCACATCGGCTACTACCGGCTCTCCCCTTACATGATTCCGTTCCAGCAGGGAAGCTCTGAGCGCTTCCTGCGAGAGGGGACGTCGTTTGACGACCTCCTCGATCTCTACGTCTTCGACCGTTCGCTCCGCCTCTTGGTCATGGACGCTCTCGAGCGAGTCGAGGTCGCGGTCCGGGCGGCTCTGACCGATCGGATGTCGACGGTCTACGACGACCCCCACTGGTACATGGATCCGGCGCACTTCCGCGACCGGGGCAGGCATGCAAGGTTCATGAGGATTGTCCAGGAGACCTGCGAGGAACGTCTGCGTGGGACGCCGGATGCGGGTGAGGACTCGTTGGTCCACCGCTCAGCACTTGAGCATTACCTGATGACCTACGGTGATCCCGAACTGCCGCCGTCTTGGCTCATGGTGGAGACGCTGACTATCGGTCAGCTCACAGGCGTGTATCGGAACCTGCAACAGCGTGCCGACAGGACGGCCGTTGCCAGCAGCGTCGGTCTAGCGGCGCCGATCCTCGAGTCCTGGATGCAGACCTACGTTCGCGTGCGAAACATCTGCGCCCACCACGGCCGGCTCTGGAACGTCGGTCTCGGTGTCTATCCCGCGATCCCAACGTCGCCGACGATTCACTGGCCAGCGGGCGCGCTGCCGGAGAGGTCGAGGAAGCGCCTATACCCCGTCCTGGCGTCTCTACAGTCGATCCTCAACTCCGTATCGCCCCGCAGCAGTTGGGCACGACGACTCCACACGCTGTTGAGCACTCGGCCTCCGATGAACTTGCGCGGCATGGGCGTCCCCGAAGGTTGGGCAGACGACCCGTTCTGGAACCGGCGGCGCACTTGAACCACCAAGCAGGCAGTGAGCGGCGCAACCCGTGTCGCTCGTGAGGCGAGCCCTCTGTTTGGCGTGGCTGCAGCGTCCTTACCCGTCAGTTGGACGGACCGCGCGGGACGCCCGCAAGCCGAATAGTCGCGAGCGTCAACCACTCGACGACGACAAAGCGACGAGCACGGTGCCTCTACCGAAGGGCGCTCCAATCGACAGGAATGCCGGCTGCCTCAATCTCGGTGGCCAACCTCGCCTCCCATGCGCCATCGCGATCGAGTTGGATGTAAACAAGTCCTTGAACATCGCTCGGTTGCTCAACGCCGGGCTCTTGGAGAACCGCAACACGCTGCCGGCCGAACGCGCCGAGGAAGAAGCCCATCTCGAAGACTACGTTCTGTCTTCCACGTGGCGTTTCGGCATCTGACGGGGCCGCCTTTGCGCGGCCGATGTCATCACCAGTCAACAAGACGACGGCGTACCCGGTGCCGGCAGCGCTCTGCTCAAACTTCTCGATGAGCACCTGCCCTCGGTTGGGTTGCTCGTGAAGAATTACGGGCTCGTGGCCCGTAAGAGCTCGAAGGAATCTCGCGCTCTCGTGCTTCTTGGAGTCGTCGTGTCCATGAACGATAAAGACACGACTGCCCGTGGCGTCGTCTGTTGGCTCTGAATGCTGGATTTCGACCACATCTTCGACCTCCTGACCAAGCTCAAGTTCGAGTTTGGCGGCGTCAAGAAGTGAGATGACCGAGCGAACTCCGCGAGGACGATAAGAACTCGTATCCTGACCCTCGTACATCACCTGGGGTGAGTAGCGAACACGTTGGAATCTCTTGTAGGTCAGACTTTGCGCACCCATCACCGTCCGAACTACGACATCAGTTCGGTTTCGCCAGTCCGTGAAGTCGTCGGGCGCGCCCCCTTGGGCGTCGGCGATCTGCTGGTCAAGTAGTTGGAGCTTCCGGGCTAGGTCCACACTATGGAGGCTACCGGTCAATGCCTGCTGGTCGGATTCGGTGGACGTCGTCTTCCAGCGCGATCCCTCAGCTTCGAAAACTACTCGGTAGGGGAAAGGTCTGGAGCCACGCCAACCCGACCGAAGGGTAAGGGTTCGAGCTATCCAGACCTGAGCTGAACGTCAGCACGGCCCGCTCGGTACGTGTCGGCAACTTCAGCTGTTGCGGTGTCGGGGCCAGCCGCCACGACATGGGGCCGTGGAGCTATCTCGACCCTCGCGCTGGGGATGTCCGGCCCACGGCGGATGACGGCACTGGTCTACGGCTGTCCGATCCCTATACGGTCCCTGCAAGACGCGAATTTCGGTATTTTACCTAGTCACAGCGATGTCGTCTGGCGGTCTGTAAATCTGCCGGCATCGCCTACGTTGGTTCGAACCCAACACCTGCCACACCAGGGCGAACGGTCTCCCACTAGGCCGTTCGCCCACTTTCGCAATTAGTCCACTGTCCGGCTGCAATCGGCTGTATATCCGATGGAATCCGGCTGTTCCTTCCCCGGAAGGGGCATTTCAGGCACGGCGTGTCGCGTTGCAGATGCGATCGAGCGCTACCCGGCGAAGGGGCAGTCCTTCGGGGTCGGTCGGCCCGAAGTCGGTGATGCGGGCCCTGGAGGACTGGACGGCGACGAGAACCTGGTCGGTGCTCAATCAGCTGCGTAGCTCGTCCCTATTCGACGGGGTTGCCCTGGTTCTGGAGGGCGTGCGCCCACTCAACGGATCTGGCGCGTATGTCCTCCAGCTGGTCGGCGGTGACACCATAGCGGGCAACCTGCGCGGGTTGCAGTCTGGCGGCGGCTGCGAGCTGCTGGGAGAACATGGCGATATCGAAACCGGGGTCGCGTCCGGCCGCTGCGGTGACCAGCTGCTCGTCTGTGAATCGACCGGATCGGCGGATGGCGTCGACGTCGAGATAGTCGCGTGCTTCGGCCCGGCTGTAGAGGGCACCGATCTTGCTGCCGACCGCATCGGTCAGACTCAGCACCGGGCCAACGGCAAGATGCACCGGGTCGTCTTGGCGCCAGTCCACGCCCAAGTCGACGTCGAGCTGGAGGCCGTCGTCGGTGGTCACGTGCAGTCGGGCGTACTGGGGTTCCCGGCGAGTCTGGTCGACGGTGAACCCGCTTGCCTGCAACTGCGCAGTCATGGCTTCGACCGCGGTGCTGAACTCTACGATGTCCGGGCTGGCGGTGAACAGATCGACGTCCTCGGTAGGCCGATCGGTGACGCCGTGCTCTCGGATCGCACCAGAGCCGGCGAGGGCGAATCCCTGAACGCGGGCGAGGGCGATTCTGGCGACCTGTCGCTGCAGAGCGAGCTGGCGATCCGAATCGAGGTGGTCCTGGGTCACGAGGAGTCCTGGGCGGTCCTAGGCGGCCGGAACGACCGGTGCCGGGTGGAGCTCAGGGAATCGAGACTCCCACATCTCACGGACGCGGCGATCGAGCATCAGCTCCGGCCAGATCGCGATCAGCCGGTCGCGGTGGAGTACCTGTACCAAGTCCTCGACGGCCCCCTCGGCCAGCACCGCCTGGTAGGCCAGGGCGGTGCCACCGGGCTCGTCGAGGTCGACGCACGGGCCTCCGGGTGCCCACAGCACCGAATGCGGCAAGTCGACCACGCCGCTGGCGGGTCCGCACAACAGGTCCAGATCGTCAACGATCGCGTACGGCTTCACGTCGCGGAAGAACACCCGACTCTCGTTCGGAGTGCGCGGGTTGCTCGACGGACTGGTCATGGCGGACCTCCTCTCTCGCGACTCATCGAAACGGTACAGGCTCAGCTCGGTTCCGATGGGAGTCGGTTCGGTGATGAGTTTCGGTGAGTCGGCGTCCTGCTGGTGCCCAGGCAGATAGTCGGATCCCAGGGCCCCCCGCTGTTATGCATAGTTATGGGTCTGTTTGCAGTTGCACTTGTGAGAACCATAACTATGCATAACTATGGTTCCGTGACAGACGATGATCTGGCCGAGGTGCTCGCGGCGGGTGAGTCCCTGACCGTCGAGTTCAAGCGTGCGACGCAGGGAGCGCTGAACGACAACGCCCTTGTCGAAGCAGTGGTCTGCTTGGCGAACGGTCAGGGTGGCCTGCTCCTTCTCGGTGTCGAGGACGACGGCACGGTCACCGGTCTGGCGCCGAGGCATGGCTCGGCCACTGAGCCGCAGCTTCTCCAAGCGATGATCCTCAACAAGACTGAGGCTCCAGTTGCCACCTGCGTCGAGATCTACGAGGTGAAGGACCTGGAGGTCGCTGTGATCGATGTGCCGAACATGCCGATGCCGGTGGGCACCAAGACCGGGAAGTACCTTCGTCGATCGATGAGGACTGACGGTAAGCCCGAGTGCACTCCGTACCCGTTGTACGAGATGCTGTCGTTCGGGCTGACTGCTCAGGGTCGTGACTATGCGGAGACACCGGCGCGCGGTGCGACTATCGGTGACCTCGACGCGGGTGAGTTCGCTCGGTTTCGCCGGCTCTGCGCGAGCGGGAAGGGTGACCGGGTCCTCGCTGAGCTCGCGGATGAGGAGATCCTTCGTAGCCTTCGCTTGGTGCTGCCCGCGTACGACAACGCGCTCACCCTCGGCGCGGTCCTGCTCTTCGGCACACCGGAGTCGGTGGCTCGCTACGTGCCCACAGCGGAGGTCATCTTCCAGGAGCTTCGCGGTGACTCGGTTGCTGTCAATGACACGATGACCGTGCCGCTCTTCCGAGCAGCCGAGCGACTCTTCGAACTCATCGACGTCCGGAACTCCGAGCAGGAGTTGATGGTCGGTCTCCACCGGATCGGTATTCCTCGCGTACCGGTCGGCACGATCCGCGAGTCCATCGCGAACGCGTTGGTGCACCGCGACTACTCCGAGGTCGGTCCGGTCGCCGTCCAACTGAACGACGAAACGTTCAGGGTACGAAGTCCCGGCGGATTCCCCGCGGGGATCACACTGCAGAACTTCCTCGACGACTCCAAGCCTCGTAGTGCGATCTTGGCGGAAGCGTTCAAGCGGGCCGGGATTGTCGACCGCGCGGGTCGTGGGATCCGCGAGATGTACCGGCAACTGCTCCGCACCGGTCGGGGGGTCCCTGACTATTCTGCGACAAGCGACCACGCTGTGATCGTCGAGATCGGCACCAGCGATGCCGATCTTGAGATCGTCCGGTTCCTGCTGGAGTTCGAGGAGTCGAGTGGGCGCACGCTGCAGCTTCCCCAACTGCAGATCATCCACGAGATCAAGGCGATGGGTCCGGAGACCACAACCGAACTCATCGAGGCCACTCATGAGTCAGAGGCTGTTGTCAGGACTCACCTTGCACGACTGGCGGAGATGGGGCTCATCGAATCGCGCGGCAACGGCCGCAGTCGACGGCACCACCTGACGACGGCCTTCTTTCGACTGGCTCAAGCTAGCGCCTATGTCCGACTCCAAGACACCGACCCAATTCAGCAGGATCACATGATCCTTGCGTACGTCGATCAGTTTGGGCGAATCTCGCGTGGCCAAGCAGCTGAGCTGTGCCACCTGACACCCGGCCAAGCGCGTACCGCGCTGAAACGACTCACCGATGCCGGTGAGCTCCAGCTCCGTGGCGAACGGCGTGGGGCCTACTACGAGATACCGAGCTGAAGGGATCTGTGACTCGTGCCTGTCGCCGCTGACCCAAACGGCCTTCTTCGAGATCGTCGATGGCTCTGGCCATCGCTACACCGATGGCCATTTCCGTCGTCGGGTCACGTTAGCTGGTGTAGACGGTCTCTCCGCCGAGTAGGGTGTGTGTGACTCGCAGGCTGTCGAAACTCTGTGGCCCCTCGACTGGGCCGCTCAGAATCACGAGATCGGCGAGTTTACCTACGTCGAGACTGCCCATGTCATCAGCCACCCCCGATACTTCCGCAGACCCGAGCGTGTAGGCCCGGATCGCGGTCTCCACGTCGAGTCGCTGCTCGGGCTGCGCCGGTTCGCGTGACTCCTCGTTGAGGGCGTGCACATCCGCCGTCGGCGCAGTGCGCGTACAAGCGGTGTGCAGAGCCCAGAGTGGATCGGGACTAGTCACCGGCCAGTCTGAACCCATTGCTAGGTGCGCGCCAGCGCGATGTAGTGACCCGAAGGGAAAATGAAAGCGGGCTCGCTCCTCGCCGATGAGCGGGAACTTTCGTTCCAGAATCTCCTGATCATTGCGCGCCCACAGAGCCTGCAGGTTGGCCGTTACCCCGAGCGCCGCGAAACGTGGAAAATCAGCCGGATCGACGACGTCCAGGTGGGCAATCTGATGCCGTTGACCAGACCCGTTTTGCGCACGCGCGAACTCCACCGCATCGAGGCATTCGCGCACGGCGCGATCACCCACTCCATGAAAGTGCACGCTCAAACCTTCTGCATCGAGCGTCGCGGTGATCGTCGCCAGATCGCTTGGCGCGATGACTGACTCCCCCCGGGTCTCAGGGCTCACCCCTCGGTAAGGGTTGATCAGGGCGGCTGTGCAGTTCTCGCAGATGCCATCTTGCATGATCTTGACACTGCGCACATCAAAGCCACCCGAGCGTGCGTCGTCGATACGCCGATGCATCTCGGGCAGATATTCGGGGCCCGCTGTTGGCGGCCACCACATTGAGCCGGTGACCCGCGCCCGAAGAGTGCCGTCTGCCAGCGCTTTCAGGTAGCTCGGGAGGCAGTCGGGAAGCGTGAGATAAGCGCCCAAGATGGCGTCGTGCCACGCTGTGACGCCGAGTGAGAAGAGTCGACGTTGAGCAGCCAGCAGACCTTCAAGCAGATCTTCTTCTCGATACGGCGGAATCAGTTGGGTCACAATCTCACCAGCCGTGTCGAAAAGCATGCCGGTGGCTTCGCCCGCTGCGTCGCGCACGATGCGGCCGGCAGGCGGATCCACGGTGTCGCTGTCGATTCCCGCGCGTTCAAGTGCTCGCGAGTTCACCCAGACCCCGTGTGCGTCGTGGCTTGTGAACACGGCAGGGCGGTCAGGCAGAACCCCGTCAAGCAGCTCCTTGGTCGGTAGCCCACCGGGAAACGCGTCTCCGAACCATCCGGCTCCGACGATCCATTCAGCCTCGCTCGATGCAGCGTATCCGCGGATGAGCGACAGGTAGTCGTCGACAGAATGCACGACTTCCAAGTCACAGCCCAGAACGCCGAGCCCACCAGCCTGCGCATGAATGTGCGCGTCATGGAAGCCAGGCAGCAGGGCCGCTCCACCGGCCCTAATCAGCCTCGTGTCAAGACCTGCGAGAGCTCGGATCGCCTCATCGTCACCGATCGACGCGATCCGCCCATCAGAAATGGCGATGGCCGTGTCGTTCGAGGGGTGAGGCGCCCACAGCTGAGCATCAACGATGACGACATCAGTCGGCATCAGGCGGCCACCTTCTGGTCGATCGAGCCTCGCTGCCACAGCAGATAGACGACTGCAGGCACGATGAATCCTACGATCCAGGCGACGTCAACGTATCCAAGCGGCGCGGCCAAGGGGCCGGTGTAAAGAGTCGTCACCATGAAGGGAACCTGCACCACGATGCCGATGAAGTAACTCCACAACCCGATCATGTTCCAACTGCCGTAAATGCCACCGTTGCGCTTGAACATGTCGTTGACTTGGTAGTGGCCCTTGCGCAAGATGAAGTAGTCGACAAGGTTGATCGCCGACCAAGGAATCAGCACGTACAGCAGAAGGAACACGAAGTCTTTGAAAAACAGCAAGAACTTGTCCTGGCCAAACACCGCAGCGACCAGTGCGATGAGCGCGTACGCAACCGTCATGGCGATGCGCTTGCTTGTGTTGATCGTGATCTTGGAGGAAATCGACTCCAGCACTGTCAGCGAAGACATCACGCCCGAATAGATGTTCGCCGCGTTGATGACGGCCGAGGAAGCACCGAATCCGAGCAATACAACCGTGCCGAAGCCACCAAGCAGGTCGCCGAGTGCATCCATCGCATCCCCGTCTGCTGTGGTGAGTCCAACAAGTGCACCGAGTAGCATCACGAGCACTGTGCCGACCACAAGTCCGAGAAAAGTCGCCCAAAAGGCTGCGCGTGAGCCGCTGCCTTTGGGCATGTATCGCGAGTAATCAGAGACATAGGGCGCATAGGCCAGTTGCCAGGTCACGCCAACAGCAAGCATGCCGAAGAAGCCTGCTGTGTTGTACCCGAGTTCAACTCCACTTGACACATCGAAGGTATCTGGGTTGCCGATCAGCACAATGATCGAGATGGCGACGAGCACCGCGACCAGCACCGAAAAGATCCCCATCATTTTTCGCACAAGATCGTAACCAAAAATGGCAATGACGAGCGCGACGATCGCACAGACGACGATGCCTGTGGTCACTGAAAAACCACTGAACACAGCCGCAAAGCTCTGTGATGCAACGACGAGATTCGAGGCAAAGAAGCCAATGAACATCACGACCGCTACGAGCGCGAGCAAGCTGCCCCCGTAGTAGCCGAACTGGCCGCGGGCTTGCAGCATCTGCGGAATGCCGAGTTGCGGTCCCTGCGACGCGTGGAGTGCCGTAGCAATGCCGCCGACGATGTTGCCGATGATCACGGCGAGCATGGTCCACCCGAGCGAAAGCCCAAAGAGCGTCGGACCGAGGGCACCTGTCACGACGGTGAGTGGCAGCATGTTGATGCCGAGCCAGACGAAGAATAGACCCCTGGTCGTACCGTAACGCTCGTCCTCGGGGATGGGTTCGATGTGTCGCGTTTCAAACGCAACGAGTTTCGTCGAGGTGCCGGGTGGGTTATGAGATTCAGCCATCGGAGACCCTATCGTTGTCGTGACTCAGAATTGAGTGTTGGCTTCGGGGCAAGGGGTGTCAGTTCGGTGTCGCAATACTTCAGGTCTGCTTCATTCCAGATGGGCGTGACTGCTCCGGTGTGCCGAACTTCCGCGTGAGGGCGAGATAGACGACGCCGCTGACGATGAACCCGAGGATCCAGGCGATGTCGACCATCCCGAGCCATGCTGCGAGCGGGCCGGTGTACATCGGGGTGACCATGAACGGCACCTGCACCACCATGCCGATCGCATAGGTGAGTAGGCCGACGGTGTTCCAGCGCCCGTACCGGCCACCGTCGCGCTGGAACAGCTCGTCGACGGCGTAATGGCCCTTCCGCACGATGAAATAATCAGCCAGGTTGATCGCTGACCAGGGGATCAGGACGTACAGCAGCAGGGTGACGAAGTTCTGGAACATGGTCACGAAGTCGCTTTCCCCGGCCAGCGCCGCCGTCGTGGCAAGTGTGCCGCAGACCAGGGTGGCAACGACACGGGTGCGCGTGGTGACGACGATGCGCATCGTGGAGTTGACGGTGGTGAGCGCGCACATCACACCCGAGTAGAGCTCGGCTGCGTTGATCATCGCGGCGCTGAAGGCGAAGATCAGCAGTCCGATCGTCCCGAACGGCCCGAGCAGCGTGGCCATCGCCCCGAGCGGGTTGTCCGGATCGGCCGCGCCGAGCAGTACGCCCAGCACCATGACGAACACGGAGCTGGAGACGAGGCCGAGATAGGTGGCCCAGAACGCCTTCTTGGGCCCGGTGTCCTTGGGGAGGTAGCGAGAGTAGTCGGACACGTAGGGGGCGTACGCCAGCTGCCAGACGACGCCGATCGCCAGCATCCCGAAGAATCCGTCGACGGTGAACCCGGCCTCGGGGTTCGGTGTGGTGACGGCCGGCTGGAACCAGAGCATGACCATCGCGACGACGACCACGATCGCGATGACCACCGATAGCACCGACATCGCCTTGCTCAGCAGGTCGTAGCCGATGACCGCGATGGTGATGCCGACCGCGGCGAAGACGACGATGACCGCGACGGGGTTCAGATCGGGGAAGACCGCCAGCAGCGAGTCCTTCGCGACGACGAGGATGCTGGCGAAGAACCCGAGGAACATCAGCAGGGCGATGAAGGCGAGCAGGCTGCCTCCGTAGAAGCCGAACTGTGCCCGCGCCTGCAGCATCTGCGGAACGCCGAGATGAGGTCCCTGCGAGGCGTGCAGTGCAGACCCGAACGCGCCGACGACGTTGCCGGTGAGAATGGCCGCGATGCTCCAGCCGAGTGGGAGACCGAAGGCCCCGGTCGCGATGGCGCCGGTGACGACGGTGAGCGGCAGCATGTTGATGCCGACCCAGATCGCGAACAAGGAGCGTACGTTCCCGTTTCGCTCGTCCTCCGGGATCGGCATGATGTGGCGCGTCTCGAATTGGACGACGGCGTGGGTGGTGGGCTCTGCGCTGGACGTGTGGGACATCGATTCCCCTCCTGGGCTGCCGGTGGGCTGGCGGTCGGTAGGGGTCGGAGCTGTCTGCAGACCGCACTCACCTCGTCGTGGTCACCATGGTGATGGTCGGGTCTGTATCTGTGAACTTCAGAAACTCGACGCAGTAGATCGGAAGAACTGATACAGGCCGTTCACCCATGGTCTGCATCGATTGCCGCGATGAAGACATGGGCAACATCACTCCTGTTGATCCAGTAGTCCGCAAACGGCAATTGGCGGATTCCTCGTGAGTTCGGTGTACTCGTGGCACCCGGACACTCCCGATCCGGCAGCGCAGGGAGGCACCGTGCACATCACGACCACCGTCAAGCCAGGCACCCACCCGCTCGATCCCCTCACCGCGGAGGAGATCAGTGCGGCTCGCGACCACCTCGCCGCCGAGGGACGTCTGGGCGAGACCGTGCGGGTCGCGTACCTGTCGCTCAAGGAGCCGGCGAAGGCGCAGCTGCGGGACGATGGGCAGCCACCGCGTGAGGCGCGCGCGATCCTGCTCGACACCGCGAACGGCGACACTCGCGATATCGTCATCGATCTCACGGCCGGGGTGACGGTGTCGGCGGTGGAGGTCGATCCGAGCGTCGTCGGTCAGGCCCCTGTGCTCCTGGAGGAGTTCGGGGCGATCGAGTCGATCCTCGCTGCGGACGAGGGCTGGCTCGCCGCGCTCGCCGCCCGCGGCCTCACGCCGGACCTGGTGCGGGTCGCGGCGCTGTCGGCAGGCATCTTCGACTACGAGGGTGAGGAGGGGCGCCGGCTGCTCCGTGGACTCGCCTTCGTCCAGCGGGACCCCTCCGAATACGCCTGGGGTCACCCGGTCGACCAGTTGGTCGCATTCGTCGACATGATCGAGCGACGGGTGGTCCGGATCATCGACGACGGGCCCTCCGACGACCCGATGACGAACGGGAACTTCGAGTCGCCCGAACTCACCGGACCGCTGCGGACCGACCTCAAGCCGCTTCAGATCGTCCAGCCCGAGGGCGTCAGCTTCACCCTCGCCGGCAACGTGCTCCGCTGGCAGAACTGGGATCTCCACGTCGGCTTCGATGCGCGCGAAGGTCTCGTGCTCAGCCAGATCGGGTTCGACGACCATGGCACGCGGCGTTCGATCATCGACCGCGCCTCGATCGCGGAGATGGTCGTCCCCTACGGTGACCCAGCGCCGTACCGGTCGTGGCAGAACTACTTCGACACCGGGGAGTACCTGGTCGGACGGGATGCGAACTCGCTCGAGCTCGGCTGTGACTGTCTCGGCGAGATCACCTACCTCTCACCCGTTGTCGCCGACGACTTCGGCAATCCGCGGGAGATCCCGCAGGCGATCTGCATCCACGAAGAGGACTTCGGGTTGCTCTGGAAGCACACCGACGAGTGGGCGGGCCATCGCTCGACGAGACGTCAGCGCCGTCTCGTGGTGAGCTTCTTCACCACGGTCGGCAACTACGACTACGGCTTCTACTGGTACCTGTATCTCGACGGCACGATCCAGTTCGAGGCGAAGGCGACCGGCATCGTCTTCACGGCGCGCTACCCGGGCGAGGGCTACCCGTACGCATCGCACATCGCTCCCGGCCTCGCCGCGCCGTACCACCAGCACCTGTTCTGCGCACGGCTGGACATGGCCGTCGACGGCGACGCGAACGCCGTACACGAGCTCGACCTCCAACGCGTGCCGAAGGGCGCGGGTAACCCCCACGGCAATGCTTTCACCCGCTCGCGGACGGTGCTGACCCGTGAATCGCAGGCGCGCCGGAAGGCAGACGGGTCACGCGGACGCGTCTGGGAGATCGTGAACACCGAGAAGACCAACGCGGTCGGTGAGCCGGTCGCGTACACACTGATCGCCGAAGGCGGGCCCACGCTCGCTGCCGCCGACGATTCTTCGATCGCCCGGCGGGCCGCGTTCGCCACCGAGCATCTGTGGGTCACACGCTTCGCCGAGGACGAGCGCTACCCCACGGGTGACTTCGTGAACCAGAGCATCGGCACGCCCGGCCTGCCCGAGTATGTGAAGGCCGACCGTTCGATCGACGGGGAGGACATCGTGCTCTGGCATGCCTTCGGCCTGACTCACTTCCCCCGAGCCGAGGACTGGCCGATCATGCCCGTGGACTACACCGGCTTCACGCTCAAGCCGACCGGCTTCTTCGATCACAACCCCGCGCTGGATGTCCCACCGTCAGCACCGGCGGGTCACTGCGGCGCGACGGACGACGGACCCAGCTGTCACTGCTGACCACCCGATCCAGGACTCGCAGGGTCGGTGTCGTCGCCGGCCGAGTCGTCGGGGTTCGGGTCGAACAGCGAGTGGGCCAGCGATCGGATGACTCTGGCCCGTGCCGTCTGCCGCACGTTCGAGACCTGCAGGACGCAGACATCGAGCGAGCGCACCTCGTCTGCGATCGGCAGGGCGACGAGTTCGCCGCCGTCGTAGGTCTTCGGCGAGTGCGGGATGCTGTTGAGGATCGTGTAGCCCTGCCCGCGGGCCACCAGCGAGCGCACGGTCTCGTAGCTGCGCGAGCTGTAGCGAACCTCGGGGAGGACTCCAGCCGAGGCAAGAACCTCCAAGAAGTACTCCCGCGAGCGCGGAAGGTCCAGCAGTACCAGGTGCTCATTGCGCAGGTCGTTCAACCTCACCTCGGGTTCGGTGGCCAGCCCGTGAGCGGCGGGCAGGATGACCATCGGTGCCGCGGAGTAGAGCCGGTCGAAGTGCAGGTCGTGCACCTGCCCGAAGTCGTAGCTGATCGCTGACTCGGCGGTGCCGTTGAGGAGCAGCTCGCAGGTGCCGTCGGCATCGGCCTCGATGATCTCGATCCTCAGCCGAGGATGCTCACGCTCCACGCGCGAGATCAGCAGGGGAAGGAGGAACGGGGCGAGCGTGACGAAGCAGGCCAGGCGTAGGGTCCCACGGATGTCGTGGTGGTGACCTCGCACGCCGTCGGTCATCTCATCCACCTGCGTCAGGAGTGACTGTGCATCGCGGAGCAGTTGCACGCCGGCACTCGTCAATGCCAAGCCTTTGCTGCGCTGCCGCACGAACAGCTGGGCGTTGAGCGAACGTTCGAGCTGTGCGATCGCGGTCGATACGGCGGACTGCGCCACGTGCAGGTCGACGGATGCCTCCGTCATCGAGTGCTTCGTCGCCGCAGCGACGAAGTAGCGAAGCTGAACCAGGGTCAGGTTGGGACGACTGGGATGGGCCATGTCCTCATTATCAATTCATCTGATGCAGCTCTTCGAAACTCAAAAGTATGCAGATCCCAGGTCGATGCCTAGCCTGAAGCCAGGGTAGTTCCAGGACAGACCGGAGGCATGAATGTCGGATCGGGAGACCGAAGTCGTCGTGGTCGGTGGGGGGCAGTCCGGGCTGGCCATGAGCGCGCACCTCGGCTCGTACGACATACCCCACCTGGTCTTGGAGCGGGACCGGATCGCGGAGCGCTGGCGTACCGGGCGGTGGGACTCGTTGGTAGCCAACGGGCCGGCCTGGCACGACCGCTTTCCGCCGCGGGAGTTCGAGATCGACCAGGACGCATTCGCGGCGAAGGACCAGGTGGCCGACTACTTCGCTGCGTTCGCCGAGCAGATCGAGGCGCCTGTTCGTACGGGTGTGGAGGTCACCTCGGTGCGTCGGCACGAGCGGCGCCCCGGATTTCGGGTCCGGACGACGGACGGCGACCTCGATGCACGCTACCTGGTCGCGGCGACCGGACCCTTCCAACGGCCGGTGGTGCCTCCCGTCGTGCCCGAGTCCGCCGGCATTCACCAACTGCACTCCAGCGACTACCGGAACCCGGCCGGCCTGCCGGAAGGCGGGGTGCTCGTCGTCGGTGCGGGGTCGTCCGGGGTGCAGATCGCCGACGAGCTGCGGGCGTCGGGCCGGGACGTCTTCCTCGCGGTCGGCCCGCATGATCGCCCGCCACGGAGCTATCGGGGACGCGACTTCTGCTGGTGGCTCGGCGTGCTCGGGATGTGGGATGCCCCAGCGCCGCCGGCCGGTGCCGAGCACGTCACCATCGCCGTCAGCGGCGCACGGGGCGGACACACCGTCGACTTCCGGGAGCTTGCCGCCGGGGGGATCACGCTGCTCGGCCGTGCGCGTTCCTTCGCGGGCCAGACCATGACGTTCGACCCGGACCTCCGGCGGAACATCGCCGCGGGCGACGCGAACCACGACGCACTGCTGGATGCTGCCGACGCCTACGTCGTACGCAACGGTCTGGACCTGCCGGAGGAGCCCGAAGCCCGCCGGATCCTTCCCGACCCGCCGTCGCTGAGAGACCCGATCCTGAGCCTGGATCTGGCCGCCGTCGGCGTCCGCTCGATCGTGTGGGCGACCGGCTTCGCCTTCGACTACAGCTGGCTCGACGTCGAGGTGTTCGACGAGCGCGGGCGCCCCGTCCACCAGCGGGGCGTCTCGGCCGAGCCCGGGCTGTACTTCCTCGGCCTGCCCTGGCTGTCGCGGCGGGGCTCGAGCTTCATCTGGGGTGTCTGGCATGACGCCAAGTACCTGGCAGACCAGATCATGATCCAGCGAGGCTACGCCGCCTACTCCGCGCCGGTTGCGGTGGCTGGAGCGGTTTGATGGTTGCTGACACGCGCATCGGTCCGGTCGACGCGCCCGGCAGCCATCGGAACTGAGGAGAAGACATGAACGAGCCCACGACCGACTGGACCGCCCGCAGCCGCGTACTCGGCATCGACGGCCGGGCCGTGATCGATGGCAGGCGGGTGGCCGCCGCCGACGGGGCGACCGTCCGGGCGACGAGCCCGGGGTCGCTCGCAGAGCTGACCGACCTAGCCTGCTGCGCGCCCGAGGACGTGGACCTGGCGGTCGCGGCCGCCAGGAGATCCTTCGAGGAGGGCTCCTGGAGCCGGATCGGTGCGGCCGAGCGAGGTCGCGTACTCATCCGCCTTGCCGACCTCATCATGGCCGAGCTCGACGATCTCGCGCTGCTGGAGACACTCGACTCCGGCAAGCCGATCGCGCAGACCCGGGTCGTCGACGTCCCTGGGACGGCGGAGACGTTCCGCTGGTATGGCGAGTTCGCAGACAAGCGCTACGACGAGATTCCCGCCACCCCGCCTGGATCCACCGCGCTCGTGAGACGGGTCGCCCTCGGTGTCGTCGGCGCGATCGTGCCGTGGAACTATCCGTTGGAGATCGCCGCGTGGAAGCTGGCGCCCGCGCTCGCAGCCGGGAACAGCGTGGTGCTCAAGCCGGCCCCCGAGACTCCGCTGACGGCGCTCCGCCTGGCCGATCTCGCCTTGCAGGCGGGACTCCCGGCTGGCGTCTTGAACGTCGTCCCGGGCGACGGGGTCGGTGTCGGTGGGGCGATAGCCCGGCACCGCGATGTCGACATGCTCGCGTTCACCGGGTCGACCGCCGTGGCCAAGCAGCTGATGATCGATGCCGGCAACTCCAACATGAAGCGTCTCGCGCTGGAGGCAGGGGGAAAGAGTTCGAATCTCGTCTTCGCCGATGCCGACCTCGAGGCCGCAGCGGCGAAGGCTGCGTTCGGCGCGTTCTACAACCAGGGTCAGGTGTGCTCGGCGAACTCTCGGATCCTCGTGCAGCGTTCGGTCCACGACGAGTTCGTCTCCCTCCTCGCTGCGGCATCGCGCGACTACGAGCCCAGCGATCCGCTGTCGGGTGATCCAGGCAACGGCAGCCTGATCAGCCGAGCGCACGCCGATGCCGTCGGGAGTGCGGTCGCTCGTGGCGCCGCGGACGGCACGCTCGTCAGCGGGGGTGAGCGAGTGACCATCACCGGGTCGGATGCCTATCTGCGACCCGCGATCGTCACAGGTCTCGGTGCCGACCACGAACTGCACCGGGTCGAGGTGTTCGGCCCGCTGGTCGCCGTCCTGGCTGTCGACACCGAGGACGAGGCGATCACGCTCGCGAACGCCACCGAGTACGGGTTGGCGGCATCTGTGTGGACCAGTGACCTCTCCCGGGCGCACCGCGTCTCGGACCGTCTGGTGGCGGGCACCGTCTCGGTGAACACCGTCGATGCCCTCGGGCTCACGACACCGTTCGGCGGCTTCGGTCAGTCCGGCTTCGGGCGCGACCTCTCCCGGCACGCCCTGGACAATTACACCGACTGGAAGACCACCTGGATCCAGCACGGCTGATGGCGGCTGGTCTTCACCAAGCTGGGTTGACAGTCCCACCTCGGCGACCAGGCGCGCAGACAACTCAGCCCGCTCAGCCGCCACGAAGCGCGGCGATCCGGCCCTGCAGGTACCCGCGCAGTTCGTCCTCCAACTGACGCATCTTCCGGATGGCGGCCGCGTCGTAGTGAATCGCCGCTTGCGCCCATTCGGACCACGAACGGGCACCGCGAGACCGGTTGGCGATCCGGTCCATCGCCCGGAGGTTCTTGACGTCGTTGACGATCATCAGTTGACGAGTCGGATGGAGTTCGGCGAAACCCTTCATCGCGACGATCTCGTTGAGCGGTACGACATGATCCACGTCGAGCAGACCTGTCCGCGGTCGGATGCCGGTCACCATGTCGCGGCCAGCAGCTTCGCGCAGCAGGGCCGACCGGGCGGCGCCGCTGGGCGAGGCAATCCGCATGATCTCGTAGAGGGGGCGACCTTCACGATAGAGCTGTTCGATCAGCTTGGCTTCGAGTTCGGTGGCCGCCCGTACGTCCTTGGCCAGCCCGAGCTTTGCCGGCAACCCGCGGAGTTCGGCCAAGGTGAGCTTTGCTGCGTCACCGCTCGGCGCGAGACCATCCAGCAGCGCCCGTTCCTCCGGCTTCAGCAGTCTCAGGTCCATCTTTCCAGCGGCCTTCATTCGCGAATACATCTCGCTGAGGAAGGAGATCTCGCCCTGGGCTGTGGTGATCAACTGACGAGCGTCGTCCAGCCGGGTCTGGGTGATGGACCTCGGCGCGGCCGCAGCGGTGGCGACCTCGCTGCCCAGATCGAGCCCACACACCGCAGTGCTGAACCGACACCAGGTGCCGTCCTTTTTCAACCGGTACAGATGACTTTCGCCCGCGGCATCGACGGCAACTTCGAGGGTGTAACCCTCCTTCTGTAGGGCCTTGTCGGCAACTCTGCGCCCTGTTCCTGATCACCTCACCCACGAACGGGTCGTGGGTCCTGACGAACGTGTAGGCACCGATTTCGTAGATCCAGGCCGGGCGGTCGACGAGGGTCAGGTAGACGGTGGAGGAGTTGGCGCCGAAAACCATGAAATTGCCGAGCCGATCGCCTGCCTTGGCTGTTGCGTTCCAACGACCCAACTCGACGGTGCCGGTGCCACCAGCGGCGAGTACGGCCACGAGCGCCGTCGGATTGATGATCAGCGACGATGCCTTCGGAGTCATCCCGATCGCTGTCATCAACTCCTTCTGGTAGTAGGTCTTCGCCTTCTCGGTGACTACCGGCTGGATATCCGGCCACCGGCGCCGAACGACTGAGGCGCCCACCTCGCGAGCACGCGGCGACCCCTCGAACTCGTGGCTGTCGGTGATCCGCTTGGCGAGTCCAGCGCCGTAATCGTCCACGATCGTGCCGAGATCCCCGGGCTTCAGCTGCAGCCGACGAGCGGTCCAGTCTGTATGCAGCGCGGACTCCGACTCCTCGGCCCACCCCACCAATCGGGGCTCGGTGGCCTCGCGGTCGATATATCGCGGCGGCATCGGTATCGCGGGCGCATCCCGATGACAGCGCGGGCACTCCGTCGGCAACGACTGGTCCATGAACATCCGGTTCGTGAAGTTCAATCGGTCCGGTGCTGGGCCACCGGGGAACCTGAACGAGTCGGAGCCCAGCGGGTTGCGTTGGAGGGGCGCCTGTTCGGCCACTTCGAGCTTGTCCTCATCGCTGCAGTGGCAGTCCGGATTGTCTGCGCCGCAACGGGAGACCACGGGCGTCACGGATGCAATTGGCGACTCGGATGCGGCGACCATGGCGGGGCCGGTGCCGGCCGTCGCCAGCGAGGCTCGCCCGGCGGTCGTGGGCTCGGGACCGGAATGTCGTGGCGACCGCAGCAGATTGGTGACGGCGGTGTTGCCGGCCGAGGTCTGCAGTGCCAGCAGGTGCCCAGCCGACTCGAGAGCGGCGATCGATCGACGCTCCGACCCGGCCCGTAGCCTGGTGGCGGGGGCCGCGATCTCGGGCTGGACAAGCGGCTGGACCGTCCAATCCTCGCGCACCGGCACCTTGGGTGGCCGCCGCGGCGCCGGCTGCCCATCCATGTACGTCGTGACCACCGGCCCCCTCTGCAGTCCTGCCTCACCTACCAGGCTAATTGGCTACCCGGTTCCCGATCGGGCGGGCTTCTCCGCCTGATCGGGCAGTTGAACGCGCTCCGACGGAAGGTTTGCCAGGTACGCGCGGACGGCTTCCAAGAATGGGCCCGGAGCTTCGGAAAAGCCGAAGTGCCCCGCATCGGTCAGCTCCACCAATCGAGCGCCATGGATTGCCTCGGCGATATCGCGGCCGGCGCTCGGCGGACAGACCCAGTCGTGGTGGCCGGTCACGACAAGTGTCGGGAGATCGATCTCACCCAGCCGGGGCCGTACGTCGTAGCCCGCTGCCAGCCGGGTGAAGAAGTGAGCAGTGATCTCGATGTCGAGCCTGCTCAACGCCATCAGCTTCGGCGGGATCTCCTCATGACCGGGTGCGGCGTAGAGCGGGAAGACGAGTCGGCCGAACGATTCGGCAGCTTCGGCGGAGAAGTCGCCGGAGAACAACGCCGCGGCAGCCGCGGCCGTCAAGGCGTCGCCCCGCTCGGCCGGTCCGGGTGGCGAAGGGTAGACGCCTGGCGCGATGGTGGGGGCGGTGTGGCACAGAATAAGACCGCCCGGCGAGCCTGGATGCCGAAGGGCAAGCTGCAGAGCGACGAAGCCGCCCGCGGAGTGTCCGAAGATCACCGGGCGAGCGAGCCCCAACTCCGAACAGAGCACGGCCACATCGTCCGCCATCTGCTCCAGCGTGCACGACTCGACAGGTATCGGCTCGGAACGCCCCTGCCCTCGCAGATCCACGAAGAACAGTTGGGCATGATCGGCCAGGGCGCTTAGGCCTGGGCGCAGGTAGCCCTGATCGAAACCCGGGCCACCGTGCAGGATGACGACGACCGGCCGGGGGCGGAGCGATCCGTCGGAGACGGCGAGTTCGGCGCCTTCGACGTCGACGAAGAGTTTGGTGTGATTCACAGTGATCCGCATGCCACATGGATGCTGTCGCCAGGCTGAAAGTTCGTCACGTTCGCGAACTTTCCGACTTCTTCCTGCATCCAAGTGTCATGAACGGGATAAGGCGCAACACTGGGTTGGTGACCTCGCGTGACGATGCACCCCTGGTCCGCGCCGCCCAGGCTGGTGACGCCGCATCGTTCGGTGCGTTGTTCGAACGGCATCGGGCGCGCCTGCACGCGGTAGCTGTCGCGATGCTCGGATATGGTCCCGATACCGACGACGCCGTTCAGGACACCATCGTGATCGCCCTGCGTCGGATCGGCGAGCTGCGGGATCCGGCAGCAGCGAGAGCTTGGCTGATCGCGATCGAGATCAACGTCTGCCGGGCCCGGCTGCGCCGTGCCACCCACGAGTCGCCGCGCTCCGATCTGATCGATCGCTGCGCCTCGATCGACACCGTTCAGGCGGCCATCGACCACAGCTCGCTCCGGGATTGGGTGTGGACGGCGATTGAACGACTACCCGAGGGTCAGCGTCTGCCAGTGATGCTCCGCCACTTCTCGGCAGCAAGCTCGTATCAGGCCATCGCGGAACTCTGTGACATTCCGATCGGCACCGTCCGCAGTCGACTCAACGCGGGTCGCCGCCGACTGGCCGACGAACTGCTCAGTCTCGCGTCAACGGCCCACTCCGAGCGGGAGGGCCCCCGACAGTTCTCCGAGGCCATGGGCCAGGGTCTCCTCAGCTTTCAACAAAGCGGGGATCCGGGCGGTTTCGCTGCGGCCGTGACACCGGATCTGCGGTTCCGGATGGCGGATCGGATCGAGCGGCAAGGCCGAGACGAGTTGATCGCCGGGTTGGCCCACGACTTCGCCGACGGCGTCACAGCCCAACCATTGCGGGTCATTCCCGGCGAGCAGGTCATGATCGCCGACCTGCTCCTCAGCAGCCCCGTCGACAAGCCTCTGCACTGCCCTCCCGCCGTCACCCAGGTCTACTTTCATGACGGTGCGCAGACCTACCGACTTCTCTGCTACTACGCACCGCGGAGTTCGTAGCGCCGAGGAGGCAAGGCGGCCGAGTCGCGTTGACAGGTGTTCGGTCTGGCCGTCCACTCGCGGGATCCACTACCTTTCGACTGTGCCGTCCGAATCGCGGATGCCGGCTGAGAACGGGGAGACGTTCGCCGGCCTGCTCCGGCGCCATCGGACCCTCGCCGGGCTGTCGCAGGAAGCACTCGCGGCGCGCGCCGGGCTGAGTCGTCGTGGCATCGCCGATCTCGAACGTGGTGCGCGGCGCTCCCCGTACCTGGACACGGTCAGCAGACTTGCCGCCGCGCTGGAGCTGCGGGGTACCGACAGGGACCGGTTCGTGGCCGCCTGTCGCCGGTTGCCGAGCGTCGACGCGGGGACCTATTCGCCGGCGGTCGAACCGTCGCCGCTCGTCGGTCGGCAACGTGAACTCGCCGAACTCGGTCGTCTCCTCGAGGACACCAGACTGCTGACCCTGACCGGTGCCGGCGGGATCGGCAAGACCCGGCTGGCTCTGGAGTTGGCCGTGCGCCGCGTCGCCGAGTATCGGCACGGGGCGGTTGCGGTCGATCTGGTGCCCGTGATCGACGGCGCCGGCGTGACGGACGCCGTTGCGGCTGCCGTCGGGATCGCGCCGCGGCTCGACGAACAACCTGTCGATGCCGTGTGCCGACAACTCGACGGCAAGCAGTTGCTGATCGTGTTGGACAACGCGGAGCACGTCGTCGATGCCTGCTCCCGGCTCGTCGACGCGTTGCTGCGTCGGCTGCCGGGCGTACGGTTCCTGGTCACCAGTCGGGAGCCGCTGCGGATCCACGGCGAGACGGCCTGGATCGTGCCGGCGTTGCCGTTGGACGAGTCGGTGGAGCTGTTCCGCCGGCGGGCGACGGCCGCCGGCGGAGGTTCGGACCTGACGGCGACCCCACATCCTGAAACCCCCAGCGATCCTGAAACCCCTAACGGGGGCAGGGTTGAAGCCATGTGCCGCTACCTGGAGGGCATACCGCTGGCGATCGAGCTGGCCGCGGTCCGAGTTCCCGCGCTCGGGGTCGATCACGTTGCCGAACACCTGGCCGACCGACTCGACTTCTTGTCCCGCGGCAGCCGGTTGGATCCGCCTCGGCACCAGACCTTGCGGGCCGCGCTCGACTGGAGCCACGCCCTGCTCGACCCGAGCGAGCAACGGCTGTTCCGGCGCCTCGCGGTGTTCGCCGGCGGTTGGAGTCTGGCTGGTGCCGAGGCCGTCGCCGACCCAGTTCCCGGGCCGGCGGAGGCGCGTACAGGAACCGTGTTGGACGTGCTGACCGGTCTGATCGAGAAGTCGTTCGTGCTGGCCGAGAATGTCGACGGACGGCGGAGGTTCCGGTTCCTGGAAACCATCCGCGAGTACGCCCTCGAGGCCCTCGATGCCTCCGCTGAGAGCGACCTGGTCCGCGAACGACAGGCTGCCTACCTGCGGGCGGTCGCGGAGCGGGACGCGGTGCGCCGACTGGGCGTCGCCTATCCGGGCGACATCGCGCTGGTCCGGCTGGAACATGGCAACCTCCGGGCCGCCCTGCGCTGGCTGGCCGACCGAGGCCGATTCGAGGGTGGTCTGGTCCTGTGCCAGGCGCTCACCGGATTCTGGGTGAGCCAGGGCCATCTGCGGGAAGGCGACGAGTGGTTCGGCCGACTGCTGGCGCAACCGGAGTCGATCGACCCACACCTGCTGGCCGACGCATGCCATGCCTGGGGGCGGATCGCCCAGTACGCGGGCGACCTCGACCGGGCTCGTCAATTGTTCGACCGCAGCCGAGTGATCAGTACCGAGATCCCGGACGGGACGGTCGCGGCCCGGGCGCTGGCGGGCCTGGCGGACGTGGCCACCCACCGCGGCGATCCGGCCACGGCGTACGAGCTCTTCGGGGAGGCATTGCGCCGGGCGAGGTCCGGCGACACCGTCGAGCGAGCACAGGCTCTCCGTGGGCTCGGCCGGGTGGCGGGCTTGCTGGGGGACTCCACCGCGTCCGAGGACTGGCTGGAGCAGGCGCTGGCGATCGAGCGCCGGCTCGGTGACCGCTGGGGTATCGCATACGTGCTGCATTCGCTCGGCGAGCTGGCGCTTCAGGAAGGACGGCTCGACCGGGCGCGGACCCTGCTGGAGGAGGGACATGTGCTGTGGCGGCAGTCCGGGACCTTGATGGGGGAGCGAGCCGCAGTGCTGAACCTGACCCTGGTCACGCTGCGGCTCGGTGCGCCGGAGCGGGCCGCGGAGCTGGCTGTCGAAGCGCTCGAGCTCAGTCTGGAGCTACGGGACACCGGGTCGGCGACAGCCGTACGCGCGGTCGAGATCGCGGCGCTGGTGCTGGCCGCGTTGGAGGTCAGAGCCGACGCGGTCTCACTTGTCGCCGCGGCGAGCATCCGCCGGGAGCGGCTCGGTGCCCCCAGACCGGCGGCTGAGCAGTCGGAGATCGAGGCGATGTTGCGGGCGGTACGGGACTCACCAGACGCGCTCGATGGCACGAGCTTCGATGCCGCGTGGACGAAGGGGTCGGACCTGTCGATCGAGCGCGCGGTCGAGTTGGCTCGGCGCCTGCTGTGATCGCGGGGTACGCGCAACTGCGTACCGACTGCGTACAGCACCACACCTGGCGCTCGTCGCGACCCAGTCGATAGCGTCCGAGTGGGAGGTGCTCGATGGGCAGCGTGGGTGGATTGCGGATCGGGATCGTGGGGTGCGGCGGACAGGGTGTCGTCCTCGGCAAGGCGGTCCAACGATTGGCATCGGTGGAACTGGTGGCCGCGGCCGATCCGAACGAGGACGCTGCCCGACACGTCGCCGAACTGGCGGCCGAGGTCAGTGTGCACCGCTCGGTGGCCGACCTGCTGGCGAATGCCGAGGTGGACGCGGTCCTGGTCGCCACGCCGCACGACGTACTCGCTCCTGCCGCGTTGGCGGCGATCAGGGCCGGCAAGCACGTGATGATCGAGAAGCCGATGGCGCTGGACGAGGTGCAGGCGAAAGAGATCGAGTACGCGGCTGCGAGCGCAGGCGTGACCTGCCTGGTCGGCTACTCGTTCCGATATGGCATGGCCCGGCGCGTCCACGAGGCATTCGTGGCCGGAGCGGTCGGCGAACTGACCGCGCTCACCGGTTCGATCTCGCTGCCCCGGTTGGACGACGGCTGGAGTGCGGAACGGGAATCCGGTGGCGGACCGCTGCTGTTCGTCGGCTGCCACCTGCTGGATCTGATGTTGTGGCTGGCCGGCTGCGACCCGGTCCGGGTCTCGGCCGAGATCAGCTACCGCCCAGAAAGTGGAGTCGACGACACCTCGGCCATTCAGCTCGATCTCGCCGGTGGGCGATTCGCGCAAATGCTGGTGACGCAATCGGCTGCCGGATTCAGCTACGAATTGCAGGTGATCGGCACGGCTGGGTCGATCAGTCTGCGTGGTCGCGACTTCGAGGACTACCAGATCGAGGTGTACAGCTCCGCGATCGAGGCATATCGAGAGCCTGTGGTGTTCTCGGCCGCCGGCGGCGATCCGATCGACACGATGTCCGTCCCGGAGCTGGCTGATTTCGTCGAGGCGATCGAACAGGGGCGGCCGCCGGGAGTGACGGCGTCGGACGGCCGCCGGGTGCTACGGGTGCTGGACGCCGCCCGCGAGTCGGCCCGAGCAGGTCGCCCGGCAGCACTGTCCGAGCCGATGCTGGCCGCCAACTGAGACACCACACCGCGGACCGCTTGAAGGGAGCACAGATGTCGACCACAGATTCGGTGCGTGCGGTGATCGATGCCTACATCGACGCCGACACGACCGGCGGCCCACTATCCGACCTACTCACCGACGAGATCTCGATCGAGCTCGTGGGTAGCGATCGAGCCGCGCACGGTCGGGCCGAGGCCGAGCGCTATCTCCGGAAGGTGAATGTCGAGGCGTTCGACAGCACCCGGGAGTTCGTCTCGGTGACCATCGACGAGCAGAACGGCCGCGCCGCGGCGGAGATCCTCTTCAAGGGACGTCAGATCGGCGAGTACGTGGGCATCCCGGCGACCGGCCGCATCGTCAGAGTGCCCTACAGCGTGCATGTCGACGTCGCCGATGGTCGGATCTCCGCGATGCGGGTGTACGCGCTCCTGCCGGGATTGATCAGCGCTCTTACGAGTTGAGATCGGGATCGGTTCGTGCCCATCGACCCTCTCGCATCCGCGAGGCTCTCCGCACGGTTCAGGGTCTGACCTCGAACACGTTGTTGAACGGGGTCTGAGCCGCGATCCGGAACCGGGTGAAACCGGCCTGCTCGGTCAGCTCCCGGATCCGGGCCGGCCCGGCCTGGGTGCCGAGAGCGGCAGCTCCGGGCTGGGAGAGTGATGCCGGGGTGCAGAGCAGCGTCGAGAACCCGTAGTAGGCGCGGCCGATGGGGTTGAGGTTGTCCTCGATCCGGTCTCCGGCGGCGGGCTCGACGATCATCCAGGTGCCGTCCGGTGCGATCACCTCGCGGACATGCCGGGCCGCACCGAGCGGATCGCCCATGTCGTGCAGGCAGTCGAACATTGTCACCAGCTGATAGCCGGAGCCGGTGAACTCGGCGGCAGGGGCGACCTCGAAGGTCAGGTTGCCGCCGGCAGCCGCCTCCTCGGCACGCCGACGGGCCACCTCGATCGAAGCGGCGTGGTAGTCGGAGCCGACGAACTGGGATCGGGGATAGGCCTGAGCCATCAGGATGGTCGACGAACCGTGACCACAGCCGATGTCGGCCACCGTCGCACCGGTCTGGAGTTTGTCGACCACACCGTCGAGGGCCGGCAGCCAGGCACTGATCAGATTGGTGGCATAGCCGGGTCGGAAGAAGCGCTCGCAGCCGACGTGGACGTCGACGTGATGCTCGTGCCAGCCGACGCCCTGTGCCTCCCGCGCGGCGGCGATGACCCGGTCGGCGTCCCGGGCGGTGCCGAGGGCGATCTGGAAGAAGCCGGGCAGGAACGCCGGGCTCGACTCGTCGGTCAGCGCCACCACCAGTTCCGGCGGCAAGGTGAAACGCTGGGTGCCGGCGTCGTAGGAGAGGTACTGGCCGGCGGCCTGGGCGCTCAACCACTCCCGCGCATACGGCAACGGGGTCTCGGTACGAGCCGCCAGCTCGGCCGCCGTCGTCGGTCCGTGCTCGGCCAGGTCGCGGTAGTAGCCCAGTTGGTCGCCCATCGTGACCAGGGCGCAGTTGAGGGTGGCGCCGACCTCGTCGACGGCGCGGAGGACGAAGGCCATCAGTTTGTCGGTGTCGACGACCGCGGCGTCGGTCCCTGGATCATTGATCGTGTCGGTCATGGTGCTCCCCTTGTTGGTCGGTGGATCTCCTTGGTGGAGTTCCTCGGTGGATGCAGGGGAGCGAACCATCTGGAATCATCAGTATCAATATCGTTTCCTTGAGTATCAACAGTTCTACTAATAGTTTGAGGAAGCTGGATCGCAGTGCTGCTGATAGGTCAGGTTCGTGGGATCCGGGCGCTCTGCCAGGTGGCCGAGTCCGGCTCGTTCGCCGCGGCGGCACGCGTGCTGGGGATGACGCAATCGGCGGTCAGCCAGCATGTCGGCGCGCTCGAAGGCGTGGTCGGGCTGTCGCTGGTGCAGCGCGGTACCCGTCCGCTCGAGCTGACCGAGGCGGGTGCGGCCCTGGTGCGCTACGGCGCGATGGTGCTCACTCAGCTCAATGGCGCGGAGCAGACGCTGGGGGAGATCAGTGGCCGGCTCGCCGGAAGGCTGCGGTTGGGTAGCTTCCCGACGGCGCTGGTGTCGTTCGTCGGCGAGGCCCTGGTCACGCTGCGGGAACAGCAACCAGGGCTGCAACTCACAGTCGTCGACGAGCACATGCAGGGCCTCGTGCCGAGGCTGGAGACCGGCGAACTCGATTTGGCGGTCGTGTTCGACCATCATCCTGGGCTGCCGGGAAAGGTGCTCGGTGGGTTGGAGCATGTCACCCTGTTCGACGACCCGTACCGTGCGTTGCTGCCGGTCGGACATCGGTACGCGGCTGCTCCGGGAAAGCTCTCACTGCGGGCGCTGGCCGGCGAATCGTGGATTGGTGGACGCACGGGAAGTACCTGGTTCCGGATCGTGCAGCATGCCTGCCGGACAGCCGGTTTCGAGCCCAGGACGATCCTGGCAACCGACGACTACCGCGCCGTGCAGGCGTTCGTCGCCGCGGGGTTGGGGGTGGCCGTGGTGCCGGGGTTGGCGGCGACGCACCCGCTGCCGGGCATCGTGGTCAGGGAGATCCAGGCCGCGCCGACCCGGCGGATCAGCGTCGCTCGGTTGCCGGGCGAGCCGGTGCTGCCGCAGGTCCGGGCGATGACCGAGATCCTGCTCGACACCACCGCCCGGCTGCGTACGCGGCCTGCTGCCGGACGTCGCTAGCCAGCCTCCGGCTGGACCAGGGGTGCGACCTCCGTCATGAACCGCTCGAGTTGACGTTCCGGCTCGACAACCGGCCACAGACAGAGCAGGTCGACACCGACATCGGCATAGCCGCGCACAAGCCGAGCGCACTGCTCCGACGCGCCGACCAACACCCGGTCGACCAGGGCTTCCCGCGGCCGGCCGAGTGTGCTGGCCAGCAAGTCGAGGGTCGACTCGCGTTCCGCTCGGCTGTCGGTGATGTGGGTCCACATGGTGGCGACCGTGCAGGGGAACCCTCGGGCCGGTCCCCGGAGTCGGTCGCGTTCCTCGCCCAGGGTCTGGAGCCCGCGAGCGACCTGCTCCGGACTGGTGTTGTACGCGGAGGCGAGCCAACCGTCGCCGAGTCTGGCGACGCGGCGCAGACCCGCCGCTGAACCCCAGCTCGCCACGCAGAGCGGACGTTCCGGGCGCTCCCGCCGGAGTGCGGTGACCGCTTCGTCGAACCGGGCCCAGCGCTGGTCGAACGGCACCCCGACCAGTTCAAAGTCCGCGGGCGACGAACCCGGCGCCACACCGAGTCGCAACCGTCCCCCGGAGAGGGTGTCCAGGGCGGACGCCGCGCTGGCGACTGCCCCGGCGCCCCGGATCACCGGCAGCGTTGCGGTGGTGGCCAACTCCAGATCACCACTGGCCCCGACGACGCCGGCCAGTGCCACGATCCCGTCCAGCCACGGCCGCCGGAACACCAAGTGGTCGTTGGCGGCCAGGGCCGCGTAGCCCAGACCTGCGGCGGTCCGGGCGTACGCGGTCAGCGTCGACAGCTGCCAGCCGTGACCGTCGAAGTCGATGAGCGGTAGGTGGGCGCCGTACCTCATCGGGGCCTGCAGGAGGGGGCTACTCGCTAGCTCCGGCAGCGGCGAGAATCTCCAGCACCTTGGCGCGAGGGAGTGGGAAGCCGTCCAGGCGACCGGCCGGGATGCTGCCGACCATGGTCAGCAAGCCCTCCTCGCCGGCGGGGATGGCTGCCTGCACAGCCGCCTCCATCAGCGGTCCGGCCACCGGGTGGGCGAAGAACTCGTCGAAGGTCGAGTCCATGGTGAGCTCGGTCTGGGGTGCGTTGCCGGCCAACTCCACCGTGGTGCTCGTACGCAGGTCACGGCTGGAGGCGCCGACCTCGATGGCGTAGGTGCCACCCTCGACGACCCAGCCATCGAGGCGGACATCCCAGTACGCCAGATCGTCGAGTCGTGCCACCAGCGTCACGGTCACGGTTTCGCCGGGCTCGACGGCCACACTCTGGAACGCCTTGAGCTCCCGCGGCGGGCGGGAGATCGAGGAGCCCGGCAGCGAGAAGTACGCCTGGACGACCTCGCGTCCGGCGACCGAGCCGGTGTTGGTCACCGGCACCGTGATCTCGACGTCGCCGTCGGCATTGACCGAGGCGGAGGCATCCCCATACTCGAAGGTCGTGTAGGACAGGCCGTGGCCGAAGGGATAGCGCACGTCGAGGCCCTTGGCGTCGTACCAGCGGTAGCCGACCAGCAGTCCTTCGCCGTAGCGCACATGCAGGAAGTCGCCGGGGAAGTTGCCGTACGACGGGTTGTCCTCCAGCCGCAGCGGGATGGTCTCGGCGAGCTTCCCGGACGGGTTCACCACGCCGTAGAGGACGTCGGCGGTCGCGCCACCGCCGGCCTGGCCGAGCAGCCAGCCCTCGAGGATCGCCGGCACGTCGTCGGCGAAGGGGAGTGCCACGACGCCGCCGTTGGAGAGCACCACGATGACATTCGGGTTGGCGGCGACGACCGCGTCCAACAGCTCCAGCTGCACGGCCGGCAGATCGATGTGCTCGCGGTCGAAGCCCTCCGACTCCTCGGCTGCGGGGACGCCGAGGAACAGCACGACCTTCTCAGCAGCGCCGGCCGCCTCGACCGCCTCGGCGCGTAATGCCGCCGCATCCCCCGAACCGTCGATCGTGAAGCCCGCCGCGTATGCGACATCGCCCTCGGCCAGCTTGCGGATCTCCTCCAGCCCGGTGTCGAGCTTGGTGGTGACGATCTGGGAGGAGCCGGCGCCCTGGTAGCGCGGGGTTTCGGCGAAGGCGCCGATCACGGCGACCGTGGTCGAGGGGCTGAGCGGCAGGATGCCGCCGTCGTTCTTCAGCAGCACGAGCGCGCGGCCGGCGACCTCGCGGGCCAGCGCGTGGTGCGCCTCGACGTCCAGCGGACCCTCGACCTTCGGGCGGGCGAGCGACTTGCGGACCAGGTCGATCACCCGGTTGGCGGCGATGTCGAGATACTTCTCGTCGAGCCGCTCCTCGCGTACGGCGGCGATCAGTTCCTCATCGGTACGGCCGTTGCTGGAGGGCATCTCCAGGTCGAGCCCGGCGGGCAGACCCGCGACCCGGTCGTTGACCGCGCCCCAGTCGGAGACGACCAGACCCTCGAAACCCCACTCGCCGCGCAGCAGTTCGGTCAGCAGCCACGGGTCCTCGGAGGTGTAGACACCGTTGAGCTTGTTGTAGGAGCACATCACCGTCCACGGCTGGGTCTCGGTGACCACTCGGTGGAAGCCGCGCAGATAGATTTCCCGCAGCGGCCGCGGATCGATGTCGGCGGAGACCCGCATCCGCTCGGTCTCCTGGTTGTTCGCGGCGAAGTGCTTCAGCGATGACCCGACGCCCTTCGACTGGATGCCTCGTACCAGGCCGACGCCCATCTCGCCGGAGACGATCGGGTCCTCCGACATGTACTCGAAGTTGCGGCCGCACAGCGGGGACCGCTTGATGTTGATGCCCGGACCGAGGATCACCGCGACGTCCTCGATCGCCGACTCGATGCCGAGCGCCTCGCCGACCCGCTCCGCGAGCTCGGGATCGAAGGTCGCCGACAGCCCCACCGCGGGCGGGAAGCAGGTGGCCGGCACGCTGCCGGCGAGGCCGAGATGATCGGAGCCGCCGGTCTGCTTGCGCAGGCCGTGCGGGCCGTCGGTCAGCATGATCGACGGGATGCCGACTCGGTCGATGGCTTCCAGCGTCCAGAAGTCCCGCCCACTGGTGAGCGATGCCTTCTCTCTGAGCGTGAGTTGTGAGGCGTCGGGCAGTTCAGGTGCTTCGGACATGCTTGGTCTCCCACTCGCTTGGATCGATGGCCCCATTGCCGCGTCCGAACGAGCGGAGCGGTCGAGGCGACTATATGCAGGGTGGTTTCGGCCTGGTCCGCCAGGGTGGATTGTGCGGGTCCGGGCTAGGTCGCGGGTACGGGTCGGACCGCGCCGCGGATCATCTCGATCAGGGTGCCGATCAGCCGGGGCAGATCCGATCGATCAGGTTCGCTGACCAGCAGCCAGATGTCCATCGCCTGGCCCATGCCCGACACCACCGCGATCAGCAGACTCGGCGGCAGATCGGTACGGATGGCGCCCATCCGTTGGCCGGTGACGAGCGCCTGCTGCAGCCACGGTTCGAGTAGTTGTTCCACCTCCTGCTGGGCCTGGCGCAGCGCCGGGGTAGCCGAGGCCGCGATCCAGCCCCGGATCAGGGCCGCCAGTTGCGGCGAGTCGACCAGCGCCGACATCACCAGGAGGTAGTAGTGCTCCAGGGTCGACCAGAACGCGTCCGGGTCTCCCTCGGTCGGCAGCGGGAGTGGGTCCAGCCGGGCGAACAGCTGCTCGAGTTCGGTCCGCACCGTATGGACGTACAGATCGTCCTTGCCGTCGAAGTAGTAATAGAGCGAACCCTTGGAGATGCCGGCTGCCTCGATCACGCGGTTCAGCGAGGCGTCGTGGAATCCATGGGCGGCGAACTCGTCGACGGCGGCCCGCAGGATGCGCTGCTGCTGCTCGGGTGCCAGCCTGGCGAAACGGGGTCGGACCGTGGGCTCGATCAGTTCCTCTGGTCCGTCAACCTGCCGGTCATCCCGGACCTGCCGGAGTTCGCCGAATCTCTCATGTGTGGACCCATGTCGGCCGTACGCTCACAGCCATCTCCCCGCGGGGGCGGGGATTGGGGAACGGGAGGATCCGGCGAACGTGCAGCGGGTAGGTGACTGGCTGCGGCCGACGATGGTCGGGCCCGTCGTAGCGGTGATGACGCTCGTGCTGCTCTACGTCCCCGGCTGGATCGCGCGATCCCCTGATCCGGCGTCGCCCAATCCGCCGCTGTTCCCCACGAAGATCGCCAGCTACTCGTGGCACACAGGCTGGCTGTCTGCCGGGGAGATGGACGCGGCATCGCTGCTCTATCAGAACGGGGTCGGGGTGGAGTTCGGCGACAGCCCGATGGCGGTGTTGTTGGGCGCGGACGGCTCCACCTACCGGCGGTTCGCCCAGGCCGAAGCGCGCTCGACTCCGGACGATCAGGGCGATCCCGGGCCGAGTGTGCTGTCACCGGACGGCACGTTCGTCGTCATCGGCAGTTCCGGCGCCACCGGCGACATCGAGGTCGTGGCGCTGCGTGACGGGCACCGCCGTACGCTCTCGGTGGGCGCCGGCCGTACCGCGCTGCCGACTGCGATCGGCGCTGATTCCCGGACCGTGCTGCTCGCGGTCAGCGATGCCGAGGTGAACAAGTACGCCGAGGGTCAGGACCTCGGACTGGCCAGTATCGATCTGACCACCGGCCGGGTACGCGACTATCCAGGTACCCGGGACCTGCGGGGAGCCGCGCTGTCGCCGGACGGGAAACGCATTGCGGTCGCCAGCGGCGACAACCTCGAGGTGCTCGACGCGGTGACCGGCCGGCGGATCATGCAGATCCCGGTCGAGATCGAGCGCGATCCGCGCTGCGATCACGACCAGGAGTACGCCGAAGAGGAGGAAACTGCGGAGGAGGACACGAGTGTCGGCGAGGACGACGGCTACACCTGCCCGGAGCTCCACCTGGACGGTGATGCCTGGTCGCCCGATGGGCGCCGGATTGCCGCGACACTGGACAAGACGGTCATCGTCGCGGATCTGTCCGGCACCGAGCCCTCCCTGCAGCGGGTGCCACTGACCACTCCCGACTACTGGGCAATAGTGCTCGGCTGGCGCGATGACTCGACGGTGCTCGTGGACGCACCGACGGACGGTGAGGAGAACACCTCCGAGCTGCTCTGGGTCGACCTCACGACCGGTGATGCGCAGACCTTCGCGAGCTATCGACCCAATTTCACCGGGGCTGCTATGGTGTCGGTCGATGCGGCCCGCGACCTGATCCCGCGCTGGCAGGTCGAATCCCGCCCGATCGACCGCGGCCCGTTGCCGTTATGGGCCGCCCTGCCGGTAGCACTAGCCGCAGGTCTGCTGGCCATGCTGCTCACCGCCGTCGTACGTGGGCGGCTGCGTCCTTCTCGCCACTAGGTGTGTGTTTATCCCCGACAACGGGGATCAGCCCACACCTTGTTGCTAGAGGTCACTGATCGTCACGTGTGAGACCTGGAGACTCCTGCTGGTCAGGCGCCAAGGAGACCAAGCGGGATCACATGGGAGATTGCAATGGATCCGTATCGGATTTCGCAATGATCTCAAAGCGGAGATTGCAATTCGATGTTTCCCTCGCGTGGAACGGCGGGATCGACGGTGCCGGTCGGTCTACCTCACGACCGGGGACTTGCAGACCTTCGTGACCTATCGGCCCAGCTCCACTGACTCGGCGATGGTCTCGGTCGAGGGCAGGCGTACGTGGTCCCGAGTAGCCTCGAGAGTCCTCGACGCCGTGCGCGCACGCCGGCCGTGACGAAGATATAGGGAGAGCATCAGCCCAGCGGTGGTCATGTTGAAGCCGTGGATGGCCCAGACCGGCCCGATGGGCTACACGGCGTAGAGAACGTTGCCGAGATTGGCCAGTCCGATGTTGGCGAAGCTGTACGACGAGAGGTCCCTCGTCCGACAGGCCTTGATCAGCATTGGCAGCTGACTGATCATGAAGATCGCGGCCGCGGAGGAGCCGGCAAACAGGGCGAGTTCGTGCATGGTGGTCACCTTGTGAGGACGGTGCCGGGCCCTCTGCCCGACACCTCCAGCACACCGCTGTCAGCGCCGGTCCACATCGGCGCCGCTACCCAATCTCGGTTCGACCAGACACGGCCCGGTGGCGGTCGGCGCGCAGGTTCGGTCGGACACGGCCGCTGTCGTGTAGCGCCCCGGCGAACTACGATCAACGGGTGGCCACCGGGGGTGCGGATGCGATGCAGGACATCCGGTTCGCCCGCTCGGCCGACGGTGTCGGGATTGCGTACGCGGTGCACGGCTCCGGGCCACCGCTGCTGATCGACGCCTGCTGGTTGAGCCATCTGCAGTTCGACTGGGAGAGCCCGGTCTGGCGGCACTATCTGGTCGAACTCGGTCGCATCGCGACCGTCATCAGGTACGACGAGCGCGGCCACGGACTCTCGGATCGGGGCGTCACCGACCACAGTCTGGAGGCCCGGGTCGCCGATCTGGAGGCGGTCGCCGGTGCGGCCGGATTCGAGCGGTTCGCCCTGATGGCGATGGCGCAAGGCGGCCCTGTTGCGTTGGAGTATGCGGCGCGGCACCCCGAGCGGTTGACCCGGCTGGTGTTCTACGGCAGCTATCCGGGTGCGCATGCCGGTGCCTCCCCGGAGGAAATGGAGCTCTATGCGGCGTTCGAGGCGCTGATCAAGGTGGGTTGGGCCCGGCCGACATCGGAGTTTCGGCGGGTGTTCAGCAGCATGATGATTCCGGAGGGCACTGAGGACCAGATGCGCTGGCTCGATGATCTGCAGCGCATGGCGGTCGATGCCGAGACCGCGGTGCTGTCCCGGCGGCAGCGACAGACGGTCGACTCGTCGTGGCGGATGGCCGCGATCGATCTGCCGACGCTGGTGATCAACAGCCGCGGCGATCAGATGAACGACTTCGAGCGTGCTCGTGACCTGGCCCTCGGTATCCGCGGTGCGCGTTTGGTCGCCCTGGAGAGCAAGAACCACATCGTGCTCGAAAACGAGCCGGCCTGGCCGGTGTTCCTGCGTGAGGTCACCGACTTCCTCGCTCCGGATCGGACACTGGCCCCGGTGGCCTCGCCCGTCCCCGACGCGGCGCTGGCAGGGCTCTCGCCACGTGAGTTCGACATTCTCGGTCTGGCGGCGCAGGGACTCGACAACGAGGCGATCGCCGCAGAACTGGTGCTGTCGGTACGCACCGTCGAGCGGCACCTGCAGAACACGTACGCCAAGCTCGGTCTGCAAGGAAGAACTGCCCGCGCAGCGGCAGTGGGGAGACTCCTCTCCCGCGCCTGATCGCGGCTCCTGACTACGCGCCGGCCGCCATCTACTGGCTGCGCCGGACCCCGAAGTTGCGCGTCGGCGCCGATGTCTGGCGGGGCCCTGCGTTCGTACGGTTGCAAGCGTCAACCAACCGAACGGAGACCATCGTGACCACCACGATCAACACCAGCGCCACCTCGATCACCGACACGCCCGAGGATCGAGCGCTCAAGGCCAAGCACGCTGCCATGTGGGCCAGCGGCAGCTACCACACTGTCGTACGCGAGGTCGTCGAGTCGCTCGGCGGCATCCTCGTCGGCACCCTGAACATCCAGGCGGGGCAGCGCGTCCTCGACGTCGCCGCCGGCACCGGGACGGCCGCACTGCCCGCCGCCCGCCGCGGG
>JASGEZ010000020.1:0-33065 GCA_047605905.1 Microlunatus sp. | reverse complement strand
GACGGTTGCCGTACTCGATGTCGGTAAAGGAGGGCTGCTCGCTGTCCACGACCCCCACGATTCCGCAGTCCGCCACGCCAAGCCAGACGCCGAGCCGATCGCCGAAAAGATCAGTGCTTCCCTAGCGACCCAGAATCCATGGCGCCGCATCTATGTTGGTGGCATCGTCCGGACCGATGAGCTGCGGCAGCCCGGCTGTCCTGAGGAGCACCATGGTCGTCTTCTCCCATACGAACGAACTGAAGGAAGCACAGTTCACGCACGTGGATCTGCGTGGTGCTCGCTTCGTCGAGACAGATCTTTCCGGTGCGGTGTTTCGCGCCGTCGAGGTCGCGGGTGTGGAGATCGACGCCCCGTGGCTGGTCCACGGTCGTCCACTTCTGGTCAATGGTGTCGACATCGTCCCCTTCGTGGAGGCGGAGCTCAATCGTCGCTTCGTCGGCCGCGAGGACCGGCGCGCCGAGACCCCGGATGGGCTGCGTACCGCCTGGTCAGCGATTGAACGTGCCTGGTCGGCGGCACTCGAGCGGGTTGCCGACATGCCGGACGGTACCGTCGATGTATCCGTGGCCGGTGAATGGTCGTTCGCGCAGACACTGCGGCACCTGATACTCGCCACCGACCTCTGGCTCGGCAACGCAGTCCTCCAGCTCCCTCAGCCTTTCCATCCGTTCGGCCTGCCCTGGGAAGGTGCCGAGGACGCCGAGGGCTGGGACATGTCGGTGTTCACGGCGGCAAAGCCCTCGTACGCCGAGGTGCTCGAAGCGCGGGCTGGTCGAGTCGCGATGGTCCGGGAGTTTCTCGCCGACGTCACGCCGGAGCAGCTGGCGATCCCGCGGCAGAATCCGTGGTCGCCGACGAACCCGGAGACCACCCGCTCCTGCTTGCACGTGATCTTGGAGGAGGAGTGGGAACACCTCAGATTCGCCCTGCGCGATCTCGACGTCATCGAGTCTTCGGCCGGCGAGTCCTGATCTGGGGAATCAGAGTTGGTTCGTTTGGTGTCGGCGGGTCACAGACGTACGCAGGCGTCTGGTCAGCTCGTGGTTTCAGAGTGACTCGTACGCCTCTCGTGCCTCCAGGACAGCCGCCTGCAACTCAGCCACGGTGCTCTGGGCCTCGGCGACCTGCTGATCGGCCTGTGCCTTCGCCTCCTCGAGGTCGCGTAGCTGGGATCGCACGGTGGTGATCTGCCCGTCCAAGTCGGTCGCCCGTTCGGAGGCCTCATCGGCCCGGTCCACGGCCTGGTCGAGCGCGGCCTCGGCCGCCTGCAGTCGCTGCTCGGCCTCCGTCCGCGCCCTCTCTGCCTGCGCTTGCTCAGCCGCCAGCGTTGCCTGTGCCGCTGACTCGTTCGGTGCAGCCGGACGATCGGCCTCGCCGCCGGCCTCAGGAGCCGCACTCACCGGAGACGTCAGGACTCCGAAGCCTCCGTACGCGTGCGCTTCGGTGACGGTCCCGGCTTGCACCAGCTCGCCGACACCGGGTTCCGCCAATGCCGCTTGGAGTGTCTGAGTGACCTCCTGCCGGACGGCCTCGCTCGCCCGATAGCCCCGGTCCTCCGCCAGCCCGACCGCCCGCCGGGAGGCGGCCGTCAGGACCGCGTTGCGTTGGGCGGAGAGCCGGCGCAGATCGGCGGCGGACAACTGTTCCTGGGCAGCCCGCAGGGCCGCGCCGAGCTCGAGCAGTTCCTGGAGCTCGTCGGACGCCGAGCGGGCGTACAGGTTGACCAACCAGGCGGACCGGGTGGGTTTGCGGAGCTTGCCGATCGCCGTCGCCAGCGACCGATTGCCTGCCTGCCGAGCGGCCCGCGCCAGTTCGGTGCGCCGGGCGATGAAGTCATCGGGATCGGCCGCATACAACTCCGCGGCTGCGGACTCCAGCTCGGACGAGTCCGGCTCCGATGCCCCGGCGTTCACGGGCTCAGTCCGCGTCGCCGAGCTCGGTCTTGTCGGTCGCTTCAGGCTCGGACTCGGGCTCGGGGAACATCAGCTCGATGTTGTCGATCAGCCGAGTGGTGCCGACCCGGGCGGCGACGACGGCGAGTCCCGGACCGGTGTAGTCGTCGGGCAACGGAGCCATCGTCGCGGCGTTCACGACGCTGACGTAATCCAGCTCGATCTCACCGGCTTCGACCGCCGCTCCCAGCAGCCTCTCCGCAGCAGCCAGCGCGCCCGCCGGCGTGGACTCCTGCTCGGCGGCCCGAAGTGAGCCATTCAGCACCAGGGCCGAGGCGCGTTCGGCCGGGCTCAGATACCGGTTCCGGCTGGACATCGCCAGCCCGTCCTTCTCCCGCACGATCGGTGCCCCGACGATGTCGATGTCGATGTTGAGATCCAGCACCATCCGGCGAATGCAGGCCAACTGTTGCGCGTCCTTGCGCCCGAAGATCGCGACGCTCGGCCGGACGATGTTGAGCAGCTTCAGCACCACGGTCAACACACCGTCGAAGTGCCCCGGCCGCGCCGCACCTTCCAGCACGTCTCCGATCGCACCCGCCTTGACGGTGACCTGACGCCCTGCTGGATAGATCTCGGCGACCGTCGGCGCGAAGACCAGATCGACGCCGGCCTTCTTGGCCTTCTTGAGATCGCGCTCCAGCGTCCGCGGATATTTCGCGTAGTCCTCGTTGGGCCCGAACTGCAGTGGGTTCACGAAGATGCTCATGATCACCACATCGGCGATCCCGCGAGCCAGCCGGACCAAAGACAGATGTCCGTCGTGCAAGGCACCCATCGTCGGTACGTACGCGATCACGGGGGGCGTGGCGCCTGCCGACAGTTCCGACCGGATGGCTTCGAACTCGGCGATGGTGGTCGCGACCCTCACGACCATCCTCCGGTGAAGGTGTGCTCCTCGCTCGGGAACGACCCATCGCCGACCTCGGCGACGTACTGACCGACCGCCTCGCTGATCACGTCGTCCAGGTCGGCGTAGCGTTTGACGAACCTCGGCGCCTTGCCGGTCCGCAGCCCGAGCATGTCCTGCCAGACCAGCACCTGAGCATCGCAATCCGGGCCGGCGCCGATCCCGACGGTAGGGATGGGGATCTCGGCTGTCACCCGCTTGGCCACGTCGACGGGCACCATTTCCAAGACGACGGCGAAGGCGCCCGCCTCGGCGACCGCATGCGCGTCGGCGAGCACTCGGTCGGCGGCATCGTCGCCCCGCCCCTGGACGCGATAGCCACCCAGGGCGTGCTCGCTCTGCGGCGTGAAGCCGATGTGCCCCATCACCGGGATGCCGGCGCCCACCACCTTGCGGATCTGCTCGACGACCCGGACGCCGCCCTCGAGCTTGACCGCGTGCGCCCCGGTCTCCTTCATGAATCGGATGGCGGTTTCCAGCGCCTGATCGGGACCCCTCTCGTACGAACCGAACGGTAGATCCGCCACCACCAGGGCACGTTTGGTGCTCCGAACCACCGCGCGCGCCAGCGGGATCAGCTCGTCGACGGTGATCGGCAGGGTCGAGTCGTAGCCGTAGACGGTGTTGGCGGCGGAGTCGCCGACCAGCAGCGCCCAGACGCCGGCCTGCTCGAACAGCGCCGCGGTGTAGGTGTCGTAGCTGGTCAGCATCGCCCAGCGCTCGTGGCGCTGCTTGGCCTGCTGGAGGTCGGGGATCCTGATCCGACGAGCGGGTACGTCTGCGGTCGTCCGCGGCACCTCGCTACACCTCCTCGGTCAGGGTCCGCCAGGCGGTGGACCGTATGCCAACGATGAACCTAACGCATCGACGGCAGGGTCGATTCCATCGCCGGCTCCGGGAGATCGGGGGGTCAGCCGCCGATCGGACGGGTGGTGACGATGTGCTCGATGATCGCGGTGGTGGAGACCGACGGAGTTCGCGGCAGATAGACGACCTCGCACACGTCGGACACCCAGTCGAACCGGCCGGTCCAGTCGTCGCCCATCACCAAGACGTCGGCCTCGTGCTGGAGGATGTAGTCCTTCTTGAGCTCCAGGCTCTCCTCGACGAAGACCTCGTCGACGACCTTGAGATTGGACACCAGCTCGACCCGCTCGTCTTGGGAGAAGACCGGGTTGCGGCCCTTCTTGGAGAAGTTGAGGGCATCGGAGGAGACTCCGACCACCAGCCGGTCGCCGTACGCGGCAGCGCGGTTCAGCACCCGGACATGGCCGACGTGCAGCACATCGAAAGTGCCGAACGTGATCACGGTCTTGGCCATCGTGCATGTCCTCCGGTGGTTCCACCAGCCGGGTCGGGCACCCGTCTGCTCGGGTCACCTTAGTCGACAGGAGAATGTCCGCGTGGACAATCCCTTCGCGCGTCACACGTTCGCCGATCTGGTCGGTCGCCGGACCTTGAAGTGGCAGGCATATCCGCCGGACGTGATCCCGCTATGGGTGGCCGAGATGGACACCGATCTGGCCGAGCCGGTACGCGATGCGGTGGTCGAAGCCGTCCGCCGTGGCGAGGTGGGTTATCCGAGCGGACGGGCCTATCCCGAGGCCCTGGCCAGGTTCGCCGGCGAGCTGTGGGACTGGACGATCGACCCGGACACCTTGCGGCACACCACCGACGTGATCACCGGGATGACCCATGTCGCCGAGCTGGTCACCCCGCCGGACGGCGTCTTGGTGATTGCCACGCCGATCTATCCGCCGTTCCTGGCCCTGCCCGAGATCACCCGGCGGGCGGTCCGCCACGTGTCGTTGACCGAGGCCGGGCGGTTGGATCTGGAGGCGCTGGCGGCGGGTTTTGCCGCGGTCCGAGCAGAGGGCCGGCAGCCCACCCTGCTGCTGTCCAACCCGCACAACCCCACCGGCGTCGCGCATACCCGTGCGGAGTTGACGACGCTTGCGGCGATCGCAGCCGAGTACGGCGTGAGGGTGATCTCCGACGAGATCCACGCCCCGCTCGTTTATCCGGGTGCGGTGTTCACGCCGTACCTGTCGGTGCCCGGCACCGAGCGGGCGTACGCCCTGCACTCCGCGTCCAAGACCTTCAACCTGCCCGGACTCAAGGCGGGCCTGATCGTGCCCGGCACGGACGCGATCGGCGAGCTGACCGAGGGACTGCCGACCATGGTCGACATGAGCGCCAGCACGATGGGCATCCTGGCCCACGCGGTCGCTCTGAACGAAGGCCGCGACTGGCTGGCCGCGCACCTGAGCGGGCTGACGGCTAATCGGGCCGTACTGGCCGACCTGCTGGCCGAACAGCTGCCCGAAGTGCGCTGGCGGGAACCCGAGGCCACCTACCTGGCCTGGCTGGACTGTCGCGCACTCGGCCTGGGCGACGATCCCGCCGAGGCTTTCCTGGAGCGGGGCCGGGTGGCGTTGAACAGTGGACCTCGGTTCGGTCCGGGTGGCGAGGGTCATGTCCGGCTGAACTTCGCCACCGCGCCGAGCACGCTGGCCGAAGCCGTGTCCCGGATGCAGGCCGTGGCAACGGGGTAGTGACGACAACGTGGCGAGCCCTACTCTTGGCCGCATGACGAACGGGTCCGCACGACGGCGGGTGGCGATCCTCGGCGTCGGCATGATCGGGGAAGTGCATCGTCGCGCAGCATTGCTGGCCGGTGCGGAGATCGTCGGGGTGCTGGCGTCCAGCGCGGAGCGTTCCGCCGAGGTTGCTGCGGCCTGGGGCGTCGAGCAGGCATACGGGAGTATCGACGACGTGCTGGCCGGCGATGCTGAGATCGTCCACATCTGCACTCCGAACTCCTCCCACGTGCCGTATGCGGTGGCGCTGATGGAGGCCGGCAAGCACGTGCTGTGTGAGAAGCCGCTCGGGGTCGGTCTGGCCGACGCACGGCAGGCGGCCGAGGCCGCGGAGCGCACGGGGATGGTGAACACGATGCCGTTCGCCTACCGCTTCCACCCGATGGCTCGGGAGTTGCGGGCCCGGGTGCAGAGCCCGGAGTTCGGCGCGGTCAACCTGATGCACGGCAGCTATCTGCAGGATTGGCTGCTCAATCCGCTGGCCACCTCGTGGCGAGTCGACCCGGCGGCAGGCGGGCCGTCCCGGGCCTTCGGCGACATCGGCTCGCACTGGTGCGACCTGGTCGAATGGGTGACCGGCGACCGGATCGCTGAACTGGTGTCGACGACCTCGATCACGATCAAGCAGCGGCCGGCGGCCACCGCGGCCAGCTTCTCCGCCGCCCGCAGCGATGCACCGCTCGTCGATGTGACGACCGAGGACTCGGCGATGATCATGTTCCGCACCACCCACGACGTGGCCGGCTCAGCGGTGATCAGCCAGTTGAGCGCCGGCCGCAAGAACCGGCTTTGGGTCGAGATCGACGGCATGCATCACAGTGCGGTGTTCGATCAGGAGTTGCCGGAGCAGCTGTGGGTCGGCGCGGAGACCGGCGCTCAGCTGTTGGTTCGCGACCCCAATCAGGGCAGTGCGGAGCAGCGAAGACTGGCGACGCTACCCGCCGGTCACCCGCAGGGTTACGCGCAATGTTTCGAGGCTTACGTCGCGGATTCGTACGCCGCCGTCGATGCCCACGAGGGTCACGGTCAGGTTCCCGACGGGCTGCCGACGTTCGCCGACGGTGCCCGGGCTGCAGCGATCTGCGACGCGATGCTACGGTCAGCAGCCAGCCGCACCTGGGTGGCCGTGGAGGGCTGACATGACAGTGACCGTGCATACCGACTTCATCCACCCGTTGAACGTGCCCGGCGGAGAATTGTCTCTGCTCGGCGGCAAGGGACAGGCGCTGGTGCGGCTGACCGAGGCCGGCTTCAACGTCCCGGACGGGTTTTGCCTGACCACCGACGCGTACGCGGCCTTCGTCGCCGCGAACCAGCTGGGCCCACTCATCGCCGACCTCACCCGCACACTCGACCCGGACGATCTTGGTGCGGTCGAACGCGTGTCGGGCGTCATCACCACCGGCTTCGAGGCGGGCGACGTGCCCTCCAGCGTGGTCAATCAGCTCCGCGGCGGCTATGCCGCGCTCGGCCACGTCCGGGTCGCGGTGCGATCGTCGGCGACCACGGAGGATCTGCCGAGCGCCTCTTTCGCGGGCCAGCATGACAGCTTCGGCGACATCGGCGACATCGGGTCGTTGGTGCAGGCCGTACGCAAATGCTGGGCATCGGTCTGGTCGCCGCGCGCGCTGGTCTATCGGGCACGGCAGGGTCTTGCCGACGCAGACGTGGCAGTGGCCGTGGTCGTCCAGCGGATGATCAACGCCCAGGTCTCCGGTGTGCTGTTCACCGTCGACCCGGTGACCGGTCTGGACGGGGCGATCACCATCAACTCAGCCTGGGGCCTAGGTCAGGCCGTGGTGGACGGCGATGTCAGCCCCGACACGTTCACGATCGACCGGCGCTCCGGTCGGCTGACCAAGCAGCACACCGGGACCAAGGACGTGATGGCCGTCCGGTCCGCCAAAGGCATCACCTTGGCCCGGGTGCCGCAGAATCTCCGGCATCGGCCGAGCCTGTCGAAGGCGCAAGCCCTGCAGCTGGCCCGCCTCGGGCGACGGATCGAAACGGTCTTCCAGCAGCCGGTGGATGTCGAGTGGTGCCGAGTCGACTCCGAGTTGTACGTGTTGCAGGCCAGGCCCGTGACCGCTGCCGGCCAGGGCGACCCCTGGAACGATAGCTACCGGGGCGATTTCCTGTGGAGCAACACCAATGTCGGCGAGGCGATCCCGGATGTGATGACGCCGGCGAGTTGGTCGATGATCCAGGTCTTCCTCCGCGACGCGATGGCGACGGCCTCGATCCCGCCGTACGTCGGCTATGGCCGGATCGCCGGGCACATCTATCTCAACGTCAGCGTGATGAAGACCCTCAGCGGCATCGTGGGCGTCAGCGAGCGGAGCTTCCGATCGTTGACCGAGGAGGTGTTCGGTCATCTGCCCGAGGACGTGGTGATCCCGCCGGTGCCCGCGTCCTGGGCCACGGTGATGCGGTCAGTGGTGCCTGTGGGGCTGCACGTGCTGTCGGAGGCCCATCGAGATGTCCGCAAGCTCGACGGTTATCTGGCTGAGCATCCGGCGCTGTGTTCCCGGCGTCGGAGTGAGATCGCCGAGATCACCGACCCCGCTGACCTGGCGGAGCTGTGGCGTACGACGCTGGAACCGGAGTTCCACAAGGCGAGCTTGATGCTCTCGGCGGCGACCCGGAGCAGCGGGGCATCCTTCGTCACCACCCGCAAACGGCTGCAGGGCATGGTCGGTCCGATCGGCGCCAACGCGGTGACCGCGGGCCTCGGCGGCGATGCCGGCCAGCTGGCGAGCATGGACCTGATCAAGGGATTGGACCTGCTCGACGCCGGGAGGATCGACGAGGCCACCTTCAACGAGCGGTACGGTCACCGCGGTCCGCACGAGTTCGAGATCTCCCTGCCCAGGTCGGGAGAGGACCCGGATTGGCTGGCAGCGCAGCGCGGTCAGCGCACGCCCGAGGTGAAGGCCGGAGTCGAGGCCCGGCAGGAGAAGCAGGCCCAGGTGCGGGAGTTGGCCTGGAACCGACTGGGCCGCAAGTTCCCCGTGCAGGCGTGGGTGATGAAGCGGCAGGTCGCCCAATGGGGCCGGATCGCTCGCAACCGGGAGCTGGCCCGGAGTGAGGTGATCCGCTACTTCTGGGTGCTGCGGGCCTTCGCGCTGCGGGCCGGCGAGTTGACCGGTCTCGGCGATGACATCTTCTTCCTGGAACTGCCCGAGATTCTCGACGCGCTGGCCGGGAACGAGCCGGATACCGACGAGATCGCAACGCGCCGGAAGGTCTACGACTACTACGTGGCACTGCCTCCGCTGCCCGGCCTGATCAGAGGAAGGTTCGATCCGTTCGCCTGGGCCAAGAACCCGAGCAGCCGGGTGGATCCGCGAGCGGTAAGCGGCGGCGAGAGGGGCGCGGCTGGGGGCGATGTCGCGGCGACCGTCAGCGGCTTCGCCGGTTCGGCCGGTATCGTCCAGGGCACCGCCCGGGTGATCATCTCCGCAGCCGACGGTGGCCGGCTGCAGCCGGGAGAGATCTTGGTCACCAATGTCACGAACGTGGGCTGGACGCCGCTGTTCCCGCGCGCGGCCGCGGTGGTCACCAACGTCGGTGCTCCCCTCTCGCACGCGGCGATCGTGGCGCGCGAGCTCGGCATCCCGGCGGTGGTCGGTTGCGGGAACGCGACCGAGGTGATCGCCGACGGGGATCGGGTCCGGGTCGACGGTTCGACCGGTCGGGTCTCGGTGCTGCGATCCTGAGCGGATCCCGGGATCGCGTGGACTCGCTCCGGGAGCGGCTGCTCGGGCCGGTCGAGCAGGTGGCGCCGACCATCCTCGGTGCGACGTTGTCGCATGCCGGCGTGACGGTGCGGATCACCGAGATCGAGGCGTACGCGGGGGAGCGTGATCCTGCGTCCCATGCCTACCGGGGCAAGACCGCGCGGAACGCGGTGATGTTCGGCCCGCCGGGGCATCTGTACGTCTATTTCACCTACGGCATGCATCACGCCTGCAATGTGGTCTGCGGGCCGGCCGGGGTCGGCACCGGAGCACTGGTCCGCTCCGGCGAGGTGGTGGCCGGGCGGGAACTTGCGCAGGGGCGGCGAGGAGCACGGGTGCGGGAGCGAGACCTGGCGCGAGGGCCGGGTCGGCTGGCTCAAGCACTGGGGATCACGCTGGCCGACGGTGGTGCCGATCTGTTCTGCGCCGACGGTGGTGCCGATGAGTCTGTCGATGCTGGCGAATCCGTTGGTGTCGGACCGTGGCTGGTGCTGGATGCCTATCGGGTCGGTGAGGTGGCGACTGGTCCGCGGGTCGGGGTCAGCCTGGCTGCCGATGTGCCGTGGCGGTTCTGGATCGCCGGCGATCCGTACGTCTCGGACTACAAGCGCAGTCCGCGCGCTCCCTGACGCACGAGATGGAAGAAACGTGCGCCGACCGGTCCGAATCGGCCCGACATGCCGATGTTCCTGAGCGGTCGGGGCGGTTTTCTGCCGTGAATCCGTGCCCATCGTCCGTGTGACGTAGGTCTCGGGATTTGGGTGCCGCCGGTGACCTGTGCTTCGCTTACTCGTCGTTTGGTAACGAAATGGTCTCGGAAAGGACCCTTAGCTGTGCGAGTACAGCCCCGTCGGGCACTCAAGGAGCCAGTTGGCGACCGTACTGCCCGAGTCACCGGGCCGGTGGTCGTCGTCGGCGCCCTCATCACCACCGTTGCTTTTTCAGCCTGGCCGAATCCGTCTCAGGCAACCATTCCGGTCCACGACATCCCGACTGTGACGGCGTCGCCTTCCGCGGTTGCCATCCCAGGGAGCGAGGAGTTGCGCGGCGACCTAGCGGGGCGGGCCGACCGCAGCCAGGATCGGGTCATCCTGACCGCGGCAGACGAGAAGGCCCTGATGACCGCGGCTGCTTTGAAGAAGGCTGCTATCGAGGCGAAGAAGGCTGCTGCCGAGAAGCGGGCGAAGGAGCTGCGGGAGAGCATCATCGGCACCCGTTACACCACGGCCGCACTCAAGGTGCGTACCAAGCCCGCCAAGGACGCGAAGTCGGTCGACGTGATCGACTCCGCCAAGAAGGTCAAGGTCACCGAGACGGTCGAGAAGGGCTACCGGCAGGTCGTGGTCGACGGCAAGGCCCGCTGGGTGAGCAACGAATACCTGAGCAAGAAGAAGCCGTCGGCCGAATCTGCCGCGGGGGTGTCCAACGCGGCCTGCAGCAAGAGCAGCGGCATCGAGTCCGGCCTGGTGAGCAACGGGGTGAAGGTCTACCGCGCCATCTGCGCCGCGTTCCCCCAGGTCACCTCGTTCGGCGGCCGCCGGGCCAGCAACGACTTCCACGGCACCGGCCAAGCCGTGGACGCGATGATCTCCGACTCCGCCGCCGGTCTGCGGCTGGCCAACTGGGTCCGCGCTCATGCGTCGGAACTCGGGGTCAGCGAGGTCATCTACGCCCAGAAGATCTGGACTGTGCAGCGCTCGGGCGAGGGCTGGCGAGGTATGTCCGACCGCGGCTCCGCGACCGCCAACCACTACGACCACGTCCACGTCAGCGTCTACTGATAGCGGCAGTGCCGACTGCTGACCCTCGAACGCGCGACGAATCCACCGAAGGTTCCGCGGGTCCGGTGCAACTGCGGGTGGCGGAGGTCGAGGACATCGAGATCCTCCACCGGTTTGTGGAAGAGCTGGCGCCCTATCGCTGCTCGCCGAGTAACACCGGTGGGCGTCCGCGCCGCACCGCCGGGCGATCGGCGACCTGTTCATCGCCGAGACGGCGCTGGCGCAGCATGCCGGTGTCCTTCACGTCGACAGCGATTTCGAGCTGATCCAGGAGGTCCGTCCGGGCCTCCTGCTCCGCAGTCTCTGAACCCGAGCCAGCGCGGCATCGAGAAGAGCTCCTGGTTGTCATACGGCAAGATCTTGGACCGCAAGCGACTTCTCGGGGGGACCGGATTGGCGCGCGCGTGAGGACACTCGGCGATCCAGGTCGGCCGGGAAACGAACCGGCACGGGGGAACTCATGTCTACGGCGTATACGGATATACCCGAAGGGTGGCGATCAAAGGTCCTGGGCCGGTGGGCATAATCACCGCAGGACTCATCCCAGGCGATGGCGAACGAGAGGTGGAGCGCGTGATCACACGGGTGCTGGTGGGTTACACCGCGACGAAGGCCGGCCGGGACGCGCTCGCGCTGGCCAGCCGGATCGCGGTCACAACCGGAGCGCGGCTGGATGTCGTTGTCGTGCTGCCCGGCATCGGCCGGAGTGTGTTGACGCCACCGGATGCCGCCTACGACCGCTACGTACGTGATCAGGCCGAGGGCTGGCTCGCCGAGGCGATCGAGGCGGTGCCGGCCGAGGTCACCTGTATGACCTACCTCCGGGTTGCCGATTCGGTGAGTGAGGGTCTGGTGGCGGCCGGGAACGAGTTCGGTGCGTCGATGCTCGTGGTCGGGGCCGCCAACGGTGCACCCAGACGGCGCCATCGGCTCGGTACGGTCAGCAACGACCTCGTGCACCTGTCGCACGTGCCGGTGATCCTCGCGCCGCGCGGCTTCCGAAAACGACAAGGCACCGGGATCCCGCGAATCACGGTCGGGGTGGGTGTGCAGGTGGAGGCCGACGGACTCCTGGCGACGGCTGCCGCCTTTGCCACGGCGACCGGCGCGACATTGCGCCTGGTCTCGCTGGTGACCACCAACTTCCCGGCCGATCTGGACGCCGGGCTGATCCGCATCGTGGCTGCCGCGCATGTCGATGAGATCGTCGACCACGTACGACAGCATCTCGATGTCGAGGCCGAGGTGCTCGCCGCCGAGGGCAACAGCATGATGGAGGCGGTGGAGGAACTCGACTGGCTGCCCGGTGAGCTCTTCTTCATCGGATCCAGCCGCCTCGCCCAGCCTGGCCAAGTGTTCCTGGGTGCTGCCGGGGCTCGTCTCGTGCGCGCCCTGCCGGTTCCGGTGGCCGTGATCCCGAGGCCCGACCCCGAGCCCGCCGCAACGAAGGGATGACGATGATGGACGATCACCACGGCGCCGAGGCGCCTTTGGCCGAGACCTCCGGCGAACATGCCGGCGAGCTCTCGAAGAAGGGCCTGAGCGCCGGCACGGTGGGCCTGATCGGCGCCGTCGTCATCGGGATCTCGTGCATCGCGCCTGCGTACACGTTCACCGCGGCGGTCGGTCCGACCGCATCGGTCGTGGGCCTGCAGGTGCCGGCGATCATCCTGGTCGGGTTCATCCCGATGCTCCTGGTGGCCTTCGGCTACCGCGAACTGAACCGGGAGATGCCGGACTCCGGCACCTCGTTCACCTGGGCGAGTCGCGCGTTCGGTCCCTGGATCGGCTGGATGGCGGGCTGGGGGCTGATCGCCGCCACCATCCTGGTGCTGTCCAATCTCGCCGGAGTTGCGGTCGAGTTCCTCTTCCTGCTGATCTCCCAGTTGAGCGGTAACGAGTCGATTGCCGGACTCGCGGACATCCGCGGGATCAACATCGGGGTCTGCATGCTGTTCATGCTCGGCGCCACCGCCATCTCCTACCGGGACATGCAGACCACCCAGAAGCTCCAGTACGTGCTGGTCAGCTTCCAGATCGTGGTGCTGTTGTTCTTCGCCGGAAGCGCCATCACCCAGGGAGCGACCGGCGCCGGATTCGATTCCACCGCGTTCAGCTGGTCCTGGTTCAACCCGTTCGAGGTCGCATCGTTCGGTGCCTTCGCAGCCGGGGTGTCGCTGTCGATCTTCATCTTCTGGGGCTGGGACGTCACCCTCACCATGAACGAGGAGACCAAGGATCCCGAGAAGACGCCCGGTCGTGCGGCAACGGTGACCGTGCTCACGATCGTCAGCCTGTACGTGCTGCTGGCGGTGGCGATGATCATGTTCGCCGGCATCGGCACCGGCGAGCTCGGTCTCGGCAACCCCGACATCCAGGAGAACGTCTTCTTCTATCTGTCCGGCCCGATCCTCGGCCCGCTCGCCTTCCTGGTCTCGCTCGCGGTGCTCACCAGCTCGGCGTCGTCGTTGCAGTCCACCTTCGTCTCACCCGCTCGTACGCTCCTGGCGATGGGCCACTACGGCGCGCTGCCGCCGTCGTTCGCGCGCGTCAGCCCGCGGTTCTTCACCCCTGGGTACGCCACGATTGTGTCGTCGGTCGTCGCCTCGGTGTTCTATGCGGTGATGCGGTTCCTCAGTGAGAACGTGCTGTGGGACACCATCACCGCCCTCGGCATGATGATCTGCTTCTACTACGGACTGACGGCGTTCGCGTGCGTCTGGTACTTCCGCAAGCAGTGGTTCGACTCGGTCCGCAGCGCTCTGTTCACCCTCGTGTTCCCGCTCGTCGGCGGCGTGATCCTGGCGGTCATGTTCGTGACCACGATGGTCGAGTCGATGGATCCCGACTACGGCAGCGGATCGAACATCGGCGGACTTGGCCTGGTGTTCGTGCTCGGCATGGGAGTGATCCTGGTCGGGGTCGTGGTGATGATCGTGCAGTCGGTCAAGCGCCCCGCCTTCTTCCGCGGCGAGACCCTCTCCAAGGCGGCGCCGGAGAGCCTGCGGCGTCGGTAGGCGGCCGCTGCCGGCCGATCAAGCATCAGCGGTCGGCGGGCAGGATGCGAAAGGCATCGAACTTCGGGGTCAGCGGTCGGATGGCCCTGAAGTCACGTTGATCAAGGGTGAAGATCTGATTGGTGCGGTGGCGCTCGGCCAACACGACACCGACCGCGTCGGCGAGGTCGAGTTCGAGAGTGGCATAGCGGGACCGAATCTCGGCGGCAGTCGTGAGGTCGGAGGTCGTCAGGGATGCCAGTCGATAGCGACCGTCGGCCATTCGGTCGGTCAGTGCCTGGGCGACCTGGATTGCGGCGACGAAGCCGAAGTCTCGGTGGATCAGATGATCGAGTTCCGTCAGCACGAGGGGCGAGACGATGAGAAGCGCCTCGTCCATGACGGCCGCCGCTGCGCTGTGCTCGGGTTGTCCAGCATCGAATGCGGCGAAGAGCGCTGAGGTGTCTGCAACGACGATCAACGACGGGCCACCCTGGATCTCAGCTGATCGACCAAGTCATTGTCGAGATCAGCTGCAGTCCGGGGACGGCCGGAGTTGAACACCGGTAGCGGGCCGGACTGTTTGGGCCTGTCGATGGCGTCGAGCAGTGTCGTCACACCGCGACGGATCAGCTCGGCTTTGCTCAGCCCGGACGCCTTCGCCTCGGCCTCGAGTCGGAGATCGAGGTCCTCCGGGAGGTAGACGGTGGTCTTCTGCATGCCATATATGGTACCAGCGGTGCTTGTGGGAACCCTCGACCGACCAGGTCGCAATTTCCACCCGTGGGTGACGATTCCGGCCCAGGGTCGCCGTTCAGGCACTGGATTTCCGCCCATGGGCGGAAATTGCCGAGATCGGGATCGGGAGCCCTCCATCATGTCGAGACGGGGATAGGTGGCCCTTGTGGTGCCGAGGCGCCCGACCTAGTGTGCTGTCATGGCGGATGCCTACCAGGTGATCCTCGGCATGGTTGCCGTGTCGGTCATCGTGCTCGTCCCGATCGGCATGGCCGTGGCCTACGACGCCCTGGCCGGTCGATCGGGCCTGTGTGTGAGCGGTCTCCGCAACCGCTGGCGAGCCAGGACGGAGCGTCGTCGCGATCTTCGTACGATGCGGCGGCAGCAGGGCGTGCCGTTGGAACGGCTCACCAATGACCTGCGCCGGCTTCGGGCTCTGGTGAGTTCGGACGAACATCAGTCCGCGGCGCATCAACTCGGCCATCGGCTGGCGTACGACCGGGTGCTCACCGACATCTGCGCCATGCTTGACCTCTCCCACGATCTCAATGACGAACTGGCGGGCCTGGATCGCGATATCGAGCGGATCCGGATCGAGGCCGATCTCGAGCGGGTCGGCGTCGTGCTGACCGACAAGCGGTACGGCAAGGCCGCCTGACCCCGCCAACCCGGACCGGGGCGGTGAATCCCGACAGATGTGTCGGAGATCTCCTTCTGGGGGCGTGCATCCCGGCGGAGGGCTTGGTAAAGTTGTCTTCGAAGCCGAAGGTTTCGAAATAGAAGAAAAAGCCAGCAACGCACCTATGAAGGAATGATTCCGAGATGTCTTTCGTCTCAAACCTCCGCTCCCGCAACACCGCTCGGCGCAACCGCCGGACGATGGAGCGCGCGATCGCCGAGGCTCCTAGCGCCACCATGCGCGAAGAGCTGATCGCGGCGGCCCGTCGCTCTGGGATGAGCCCTCGCATCTGAGGCCACCAGCGCTGAGTGGCAACATCCACTCACACACAACTCCGAGCTCCCGTCGATGACGACGGGGGCTCTTCTCGTTTCTCGGGGTCCTTCGTTCAACCAAGCGGGATGGGGAGCAGCACCAGGAAGCCGACGACGAGCCCGGCGACGTTGGCGAGCAGGAAGGTCAGCTCCCACAGCACGGCGGGAACGTGAGTCAACCGGGAGATCTGATCGACATCGGAGCCTCGAGCGCCGCCGCGGCGTCGTTGAGACATCTGCTCCAGCACCGGCTTCGGCGCGGCGAAGAGCAGTAGCCAGGTCAGCAGATAGGCGAGCAGGGAAACAGCTGCACCGGGCAGATACCAGCTCGCCAGCCCGGCCGCTGCACCGCAGAGCACCAGCACCAGCAGCCCGTACGCGTTCCTGATCTGCAGCAGCATCAGCGACAGCCAGCCCACGGCAAGCCAGAGCAGCGCCAGGCTGTGTCCGCCGGCCAACAGCAGGGCCGCTCCGAGACCGGCGACGGCCGGCGCGAGATAGCCGGCGGCCAGCATCGCCACCATGCCTGGGCCGGTCGGCTTGCCGCGGGAAAGGGTGACGCCGGAGGTGTCGGCGTGCAGCCGGATGCCCATCAGCTGCCGCCCGGTGAGTACGGCGACGAGTGCGTGACCTCCCTCGTGGCTGATGGTCACGATGTGCCGGGTCAGGGTCCAGGCGCGCGGTACGACCACCAGACCGAAAGCAAGGGCAGCGATGACGGCGACGATCGCCGGCTCCGGTGCAGGCTGGACCGCTGTCGCCCGCGACCAGATCTGACTCAGGACCTCACGCACATGGTGCCAACGGTCAAGCAGCCAGGAAGGTGCCGTCCACCCGACCCTCGGCGCGGTCGCGAATGCCGCGCAACATCCCTTGGTCCATCGCCAGCCCCGCTGTCTGCCGAGACTCCCGGATGTCGGCACAGGTCCGAAGGTCCCATCTGTCCGAGAGTTGGACGAAGGGCCGCTCAGAGGGCGCCGGACGTCCAGAGCAGCTCGCGGGCACCACCCAGCCGGTCGGCGAAGGCGACCGCCTGCTGGTCGGTCAGGCTGCTGACGAAGTCGGCGATGCCGCGTCCGCGGCCCATCCGGGCCAATTCGGCTCCGGAGGTGGCGCCATCCAGCCAGTCGGGATGGGAGTCGGCGACCCGCTCGTAGCCGTCGGTTGCGATGCGTACCAGGTCGATCAGCCGGCGCGGTGCCTTGGGCGCGTCCTGCCGATCCGAGAGCCAGTCGTCGAAGCCGACGACCAGCGCCTCGATGGTGCGAGCTTGGCCCCGCTGGAACATGGCTAGATCCGGCCGATCGAGGATGAAGTACTGGTGGACGAACTTCAGCACCGACACCTGGTGCCACGCTTCCGTCGCGAGCGTCACGTACGCCGAGCGCACCGGCGGATCGCGGAGCAACTCGACCGAGGCGATGAAGTGGTCGATCCAGCGGGAGACGAAGCCGGAGATCGCGCGGTCGGCCATCCTCGACCCGTCGTAGGGAGCGGCGAGGACGCCGTCGACGAACTCCTCGCCGATGGTCTGGACGGCAGCGCCGAACTGGTCCTCGTCGAACATCCAGTCGTCCTTGTCGATCAGCCGACGGCGGAGCTGCTCCACGCCGGCCCCGGGCCAGCGACCCATCAGATCCAACTCGTCGATGCTCATCGCGGCGAGTGCTCGGCGCTCGGCGAGCCAGGAGCGGAACTCGCCGGAGACGGGGGAGAACTGCAGGATGCCGGAGCGGTGGAAGTCCTCCACATCGTGCAGCGAGTAGGCGATGTCGTCGGCCAGATCCATGATCGAGCACTCCAACGTCTGCCGTCCGGGCGGCACACTCGGGAAGGCGGACAGAGCGTTGAGCATCTCGTCCAGGTCGAGGGCGTAGGCGGAGAACTTCAGCGACCCCGGTCCGGTGGGCCCTTCGCCCGCGCCGCGCGGCGGCTCAGCCCAACCGGAGGGATGCGGGTCGGGCACCGCGTACCTGCCCCAGGGATACTTCAGCACGCCGGCACGTGTGGCCGCGGTCAGATTGAGTCCTTCGTCGCCGGGCCCGAGCACCTCCAGCTCGGTCAGGATCCGGAATGTCTGGGCGTTGCCTTCGAAGCCATCGTGCAGTCCGAACCGGGCGCGTACGACTTCGTCCAGCACCCGCTCGCCGAGATGCCCGAACGGCGGGTGGCCGAGGTCGTGGGCATTGGCTGCCGCTTGGACGACGACATGGTCCAGGCCGCCGAGCTCGGTCAGCAGCGATTGGTCGGCGATGCGGAGTACGCGGACCGCGATCGCCCGGGCGACCGCGGTCACCTTGATCGAATGGGACAGCCGGTTGTGCATCATGCCGGCGGTCGCGCCGGCTGTGATCACCTGAGTCACTTCGGCCAGCCGGGAGAACGACTGCGCGAACCGGATGCGCTCCAGATCGGTACGGAACGGCGACTCCTCAGCCGCGTACCGGCTGCCGGCCTCCGGCCGTCGTCGCTGCACCCGGACGTCCATGCCGACCACCCTAGAGCGGCGGTGTCAGAGGCGCTCGCTAGTGTCGGATCATCCACCACGGACGACCCACCACGGACGACGCAGAGGGACTGACCGATGAGCGCACCTGTTGATGCCACCAGCACCGCCGCCTGGAGCAAGCTGACCGAGTTGAAGGCCGGACTCGAACCGGATCTGCGCGGCTGGTTCGCCGCCGACCCGGACCGGGCCCAGGCGTTCAGTTTCACCGCGGCCGATCTGCATGTGGATCTGTCCAAGAACCTGATCAATGACGAGGTGTTGTCCGCCCTGATCGCATTGGCCGAAGAGGTCAAGCTGACCGAGCGGCGGGACGCGATGTTCGCCGGTGAGCGGATCAACGTCACCGAGAACCGAGCCGTGCTGCACACCGCACTGCGGGACCCGGAGAACGTGTCGGTGACCGTGGACGGCACCAATGTCGTGCCCGAGGTGCACAAGGTCTTGCAGAAGATCTACGGCTTCGCCGACCGGGTCCGTAGCGGGGACTGGAAGGGCGTCACCGGCAAGCGGATCGAGACCGTCGTCAACATCGGCATCGGCGGCTCCGACTTGGGTCCCGTGATGGTCTACGAGGCGCTCCAGCCCTATGTGCAGGAGGGGCTGAAGGCGCGGTTCGTCTCCAACATCGACCCCACCGATGTGGCGACCAAGACCGCCGACCTCGATCCCGAGACCACTCTGGTGATCGTCGCCTCGAAGACGTTCACGACCTTGGAGACGCTGACCAATGCGCGGCTGGCACGCAACTGGCTGCTTTCCGGGCTCAAGGAGTCCGGCGCGATCGACGACAGCGGCGAGGCCGAGGCGATCGCCAAGCACTTCGTCGCCGTGTCCACCGCCTTGGACAAGGTCGCCGCCTTCGGCATCGACCCGGAGAACGCCTTCGGCTTCTGGGACTGGGTCGGCGGCCGCTATTCGGTCGATTCCGCGATCGGCACCGCGCTGGTCGTGGCGGTCGGGCCGGACAACTTCGCCGACTTCCTGGCCGGCTTCCACGCCATCGACGAGCACTTCGCCCAGACTCCGCTCGAGTCGAACGTACCGGCGCTGATGGGTCTGCTCAACGTCTGGTATCGCAACTTCTACGGCGCTGCGACCCATGCCGTGTTGCCGTACGCGCAGTTGCTGCACCGCTTCCCGGCGTACCTGCAGCAGCTGACCATGGAGTCCAACGGCAAGAGCGTCCGTTGGGACGGCTCCGCGGTCACCACCGACACCGGTGAGGTGTTCTGGGGTGAGCCCGGCACCAACGGTCAGCACGCCTTCTACCAGCTGATCCACCAGGGCACTCAGTTGATCCCGGCCGACTTCATCGCGGTTGCGAATCCGGCGTACGGACTGACGGACGGTGACGCCGACGTCCACGAGCTGTTCCTGGCGAACTTCTTCGCCCAGACCGCCGCGCTGGCGTTCGGCAAGACCGCCGACGAGGTGCGGGAGGAGGGGACTGCCGAGGAGATCGTCCCGGCCCGGGTGTTCTCGGGGAACCGGCCGACCACCTCGATCATGGCTCCGGCGCTGACTCCGTCGGTCGTCGGCCAGCTGATCGCCCTCTACGAGCACATCACCTTCACCGAGGGCATCGTCTGGGGCATCGACAGCTTCGACCAGTGGGGCGTTGAGCTGGGCAAGCAGTTGGCACTGAAAGTGACCCCGGCTGTCGGCGGCGACGAGGCGGCCCTGGCCGAGCAGGATCCCTCCACCCAGGAGTTGATCCGCTACTACCGCTCACACCGGAACTGACCCTTCCGAGTTGTCAGATTCTGTGGTCGCTATGACGACCCCAGAATCTGACAAGTCAGTGACGACTCGGTGATATCGTTGGCTATCGGAGGTGGCATTCGATGGTCGACTTACTGATCCGGAACATGGACGTCGAGGATGTCCGCTCACTCGACGTGCTCGCGGCGCACATGGGAATCTCCCGGGGTGAGTTGCTGCGGCGCCAAGCGCGTAGCCTCGCGCGTCGAGGTGCCGAGCCGATGACGCGAGCTGACCTGGATCGGTCGGCCGCGATCTTCACCGACGCGCTGGACGAAGGCATTATGGAGAAGGCGTGGCGGTAGCCACGCGATGGCTTGTTGATAAATCGGCCTACGTGCGGTTGGCGCGGGCAGCTGATCCTGACCTTTGGTACGACCGGATCGAGCGGGGAGTCGTCAGCGTCTCCACGCTCACTTTGTTGGAACTCGGATTCTCCGCGAGATCGGCATCCGACTGGCAGCTGGGCATCAGGCATCCGCCCGTATCGAAGTTGCTGGTTGAGCCGTTGACTCCAGCGATGGAGGAACGCGCCTTGGATGTCCAGGGGCTGCTCGCTCTGCGGGGCCACCATCGGGCCGCCAAGATTCCGGACCTCTTGATCGCGGCGGTCGCTGAGCGTGCCCGGCTCACCGTGCTGCATGTCGACAAGGACTTCGAACTCATTGCTGAGATCACCGGTCAGCCAGTGGAGCGTCTGGTCGGCGACTTCTGATTGCGGTTCGGGTTGTGTTGGTAGGGATTTGGTCAGGTAGCCGGATCGGATCTGGCTACCTGACCAAAGGGTTGGGTCTTGGCCTCGCGGCTCACAACTGCGGGCCCTGGGCGCGGAGCTTGTCGACCTCTGACATCGCCATACGAAGTTCGGCGAGCCAGTTCTCGGCGTGCTCGCCGACCAGGGTGACGGCCCAGGACAGGGCCTCGCTCCGGGAGCGGGCCACGCCGGCGTCGACCAGGGTGTCGAGCACCTGACGCTCGGGCTGCCGGAGCCGGGTCATCACCGGCACGGACAGGTGGGTGAACAGTTCGCTGACCTCGCCGGAGCGGGCGCCCCAGGAGACCTTGCGGCCGTAGCGTGCCTGGGCCTCGTCTGCGATCTGCATCCGGGCGCCACGGGTTTCCTCGCGGAACCGGCTGATCCGGCCTTCGGCCTGCGCGGCGTCGGTTGTCTCGCCGGTCAGGGTGCCGACGACCACGATCTCCTCGCGGTCGGTGCTGACGTTGACCTCGGAGAACCAGTCCTCTGGCAGTCGTCCCTCGAACCAGGATTGGGCGTCGTCGGCTGAGGGGAGGTCGGCGTTCTGCCAGCCACCCGGCCGGCCGAATCCGTGCCGTCCACGCCCGCGACCTCGTCCTTCGCCGCGGCCTCCGCCGCCACGACCTTCGCCACGACCGGGCAAGTCCTCCGGACTCGGACGCTCACCGCGACTGCGGCGTTCACCGCGTGCCTCGGCGCGTTCCCCGCGCTCGCCGCGTGGGCCTCGCCCCCCACGGCCTCCGCCGTGGGGACCTCGGTCCTCTCCGGCGTCCTCGGCGCTCAACCCGCGCTCTCGCGGGTGACCACCGAACTCATCGCCACCGCGTATCCGGCGGCGCCCCCGAGGTCCGACCTCGGGTCCTTCTGGTTTGAATGCGTGCGTCTTCATGACAGCACTCCCTTCCTTGTATGGATGATTACATGATTACACTCATTCCGATATATCGCAAGTGGCCGCTCCGTCCTGCGCCCATGGGCCACGAACGACCGTGGGTCCTGCTGCCGTCGGGAACGTCTGGTGCCAGTGGGTCGCATACGTGCTGAGGTTGAGCCGGACCCATGTGCGCCTGGTGTCGGTGGGTCGGAAACGACCGCCGCGCCGACCTTCGTCCGGGTCGTCTGGTGCCCACGGGTCAGAGACGTCCGGCCGCCCACAAGTTGGCGGGCATTGGAGGGGGGCGACTTCGAGATCTGATTTGTTCGATGCCATGACATGCCATCCGGTGAGTTGGAGAAGCTCTCCGTGGGAGACAAGGCGACCGTCGTGGGTGCCTTCGACGAAGGCGGCGACCTCGGTGTCGATGTCAACCAGTGCCGACTCGCCTGACCAATCGCGCGCGGTCTGCGGTATTGATAGCTGAGTTGCTAGCATGGTTTCATGCCGAATGTGCTGGTCCGTGACGTACCGCCGGAGGATCTGGAGCTGATCCGTTCCGCGGCGGCTGGTCGGGGTTCCTCGTTGCAGGGCTACTTGCGGGACGCGATTCACGCCCAAGCGGTGTACTTGCGACGGCAGGCTGCTATCGCGGATCTTGCCGAGCGCCTGGAAGCCCAACCGGAGGTGCCCGAGAGCGAACGGGCCGCAGTCTTGGTGTCGATCGACCGGACTCACAACGACCGAGCGGACCAGCTGAGTTCCAGGTCCGACAGGTGATCGTCGATGCGTCGTTGGTCATCGACGCAGTCGCGGATCCCGGTCCCCGAGGGAAGGCTGCTCGTTCAGCTTTGGCAGACGTGCCCGCTGCTGAGACCCTTCAGGCCCCGGGACACTTCGCGTTCGAGGTGATGTCCGGGCTCCGGGCTGCTGCGAATCGCCCTCAGCACCCGTTGCAGCCAGAAGATCTGCAGGCGGCGCTGCAGTCAGCAGCGGCGCTTGAGATCGCGATTGAGGGGACGCCTTGGGCCGACGTCGAACGGGCGTGGACTCTTGCGCAGGGATCGCTTCGCTATGCCGATGCGATCTATGTGGCCGCCGCCGAGCGGCATCGGACGGCCTTGCTGACCGCGGACGGTCAGATCGAGCGGTCTGGCGCGGTCATCCACTGCGAAGTCATCACCATCTTGCCGTCAGGTGGTTAGGAACGGGTCCGGTGATCTGCGTCCGGTTACGGGCGGGTCGCCATCCGGATTAGTTCGTGATGGGAATTTGACTCTCATTCGGGTTCACGCGGCGTGTCGCGGGGTCTTGCCACCGTGAGTGGCCGACTCACGTCACAGTCCGGAGTATCCGCTCAGGCGGGACACCCTGACCTGAGACCGTGCTGCGCGACGACTCGCCAGGTGTAGACCTCGTCGTCGCGGCCCAGCTCGAGCAGCGACAGCATCGGGTGCGCGACGGTGATCTCGGAGATGTCGCCGACTGCGTCGACCACCGCGGAGGTGTCGACGACCCCACGGAAGTAGGCGAGTGAGACGTGGGGGTGAAACTCCGATCCGGGCTGAGGGCTGCCGCAGACCTCTGCGACCGCACACTCCTGCAACGCCTTGAGTTCCTTCAACCAGAGATCTCGGCGCGCGGCGAGCATGATCCCCTCTCGGGAGAGAAATAGGCTGTCGAAGACGAGGGGTTCGAAGTCGAGTGTCGACGCGCCGTCGAATACCGCAGTCGAGAGCGCCGCCTGACGGTCCTCCGAGACCTTGCCGGCGAACCCGACTCCGGTCATCGTCAGGTGCAGCCACTCCGGCGGGACCGGGTCGACATTCTCCATAGCACTGGTGCGATCCGTGAATCGCGATGCCGCCGCGCGCAGCTCCGGTGCCTGCTCGAAGGTCAGATGAAAGGTCAGGAAACGCGATCCAGGTCCCCAACCAGGACGCCACCACCAGTGACTGCGCGTCTCAGTGAAGTCGCCCCGGCGAAGCTGCATGGGCGCGAGCCTAATCGGACGTCAGCGGATCTGGATGCCTGAGTCGGCGACGTCATCGGCCACACCGTGCGCAGCAGCCGATCCGGGAGGGCAATGCCGGTGACGGCCATCCCGCATTTCGGCTCCGGATCGTCGATCGAGTGACCTCCGATCACCGGGCAGCCAGCCTCGGCGGCGACATCCAAGCCGCCGCGGAGCACCTCGGTCATCAATTCCAGTGGCAACACCTCGCGCGGCCAGCCGGCGATGCGCTGCTGACGCCGGATGCCTGGCATCTCACCGGTCTGCTCGATGTACGCCGGGTGAGTGGGCCCGGATTCGATCAACTACCCGAACAGCTCACCGTCCACGTGGGGACAGCCGCCGACTGGTGGTTGGACGAGGCCGGTTCGGCGGTGTGGGCGCGGCAGCTCAGGAAGGCCGTCGAGGAATTGCATCGGCTCGATCCCCTGGCCGCCGGAATGTCGCGCGGAGCTGCCCAGGAGTTGCTGGGGCTCCCGGCAGCTGAGCTGGTGGATGTGCTGGCGTCCGAGGCGGGGTTGGTGATGACGTCGGGCTATCTGAGTACGCCGGATCAGCTCGAGGATCTCGGGCCGGCGGAGACGGCCATTGCCGAACTCGAACGCCGGCTGACCGCGGACCCGTTCCAGGCACCGGAAGCCGACGACCTCACCCAACTCGGACTCGGGGTCCGTGAGCGAATGGTGCCGTTCCCCACCAGCGGGGCCCGGCAGGCGCTCGGCACCACCCGTCGCGTGGTGATCCCGCTGCTGGAGCATCTCGACTCCCGCGGTTGGACCCGCCGGCTCGACGCCGGGCATCGCGAGGTCGTCAAGGGAAAGTAGCGTGCCACAAGGCGCTGATCGGAACGGCCCGTAGCCGGTCACCAAAGGACAGCGTTTGAGTGCCCGTGTAGAGGACGATGCCTACGACCAAGTCGTCGCCGATCCGCTGGGCGAGGTGGCGGATGCCCCGGAAATCCTCAGCCCGAACGGTGGATGCGGCTTTCACCTCAATGGCGACAACACGCCGTCGCCTGTCCTCGAGGACGATGTCCACCTCGACGCCATCCCGGGTGCGGTAGTGGAAGAGTTCCGCGCGAGTGGACGCCCAAGACAGTTGGCGGGCGATCTCCATCGCAACGAACGCCTCCAGCAGACCGCCCAGAGGTGTATCCGGGCGGCGAAGTGACGCGGCGTCCTGCGCCAAGAGGTTCGATGCGATGCCACTGTCCACGAACGCGACCTTGGTTGTCGCCGTCGCGCGCGTACCGAGGTTTCGCGACCAAGCGGGTATCCGCTTGATCAGAAAAACCTCCTCCAGCAACCCGAGATAGCGCGCGACCGTCTCACGGGGGATACCCAGCTCACGTGCGAGCGATCCGGGCACCAAAGTCTGTCCGGACCTGTTCGCAAGGAGGGCGATGAGCGCTCGCATCTCAGGCCCGCGCTGGATCTCCGACAGCTGGATCACGTCCCGATTGACCAGATCAGCCACGTACGAATCGAGAAACCGCTCGCGGCGGCGGGCAGGGCGTCCGATGGCGCCAGGAAAGCCACCACGAACAACCCGATCGATGTAGTCGCCCCGGGCGAGGTCCGATGCGAGCCGCAGATCGGGCCCCTGATCGAACACTGCGTCAACGAAGTCGTCGCGTACGCCGTCGATCTCGCCTTGCGAAAGAGGCCACAGCTCTACGCTCTCTGTCCGACCTGGCAACGAGTCGGCCACGCCTCGCATTGCCAGGACTCGGGCCGAACCGGTGAGTAGAAACTGGCCCGGCGTTGGGTCCGCGTCTACGACGGCCTTGATCGCGAGCAGCAACTCAGGGGCTCGTTGCACCTCGTCGATGATCTGCATCCGTCCAGTGGGTTCGACGAATCCGGCCGGATCGGCGAGCGCCGCACTCCTGGTCGGAGCATCGTCGAGCGTGCGCCAGTCGGCGTCGACGGCTGCTCCAAGCTGAGCCGCCAAGGTGCTCTTGCCGCTCTGCCGGGCACCGTTGATGATGACGACGCGAGTGTCGGTCAGTGCCTCATCCGCGATCTGAGCCGCTCGGCGTGGAATCACACGTCCCAGGGGTGACTGAGGCACTCGCATCGGTTCACTCACCTCGCATAGGTCGTTTGGGGTCTGACAAGCAATTTCACAGCTTATGATATGCGATTTGCCGCTAGTTGCATGTGCGATCTGCCGCTGCCATGGTGGGCATTGTGCCGCACTAGTCGCATGCACTCTGCCGCTTGGGCCTGTCGCATGTGCGAGGGTCGATGATGCCCTGACGGCTGGCGAGGGCAGATGTGGATTCGGTTCAAGAGTCCCGTGGGTCGGGTGAGTCAGGACGGGGTGAGCGGCGGGTGCCCACGTCCCAGATCGTCTTCACGCAGGCAACCTGGTCGCGGAGCCAGCCACGGACCCAGGGCTCGTTCAGGCCGTCGCCGTCCTCGCGGACCCGAACGGTCTGGTCGCCGACTCCGACGGCATCCAGCCCGACCAGCCGCGCCGTACCGACGGCGCGCGGCAGGTGGTAGTCCTGCGTCACGACGACGACCCTTTGCACGCCGAAGACCTCGCGGGCCCGGACGCAGGAGTCGTAGGTGTCCAGTCCGTACGGGTCGAGGACGAGCCGATCCTCCGGGACGCCTGCCGCCAGCAGATACTCACGCATCGCGGCCGGCTCGTCGTACTCAGCAGCGCTGGCGTCCCCGGACAGCAACAGCCGGTCCACAACCCCCCGGCTGAGCAGCGCTCCGGCGAGATCGAGCCGGGCGCGCAGGAATCTGGACGGCATCCCATTCGGATAGACCTGAGCCCCCAACACCAGTGCCACAGGTGCCGCCGGCACGCGTTGGACCGGGTAGAGATGACCGGCCGCGGCAGTCCTGACGATGGCGACGGAGGCGGCGAGTGCAACGGCGGCGCCGAGGGCAGCACCACCGACGACGACCGTGGCGGCGGTACGGAGGGATGACACCCGACGAGCATAGGAGGACTGTCAGTGGTGGCTGTCAGCATCGAATCATGCAGCAGCATTCCACAGTCCGGGTGCCGGTTGACGGCCCGTACGATCTTCGTGAAGTGGCCCTGATGGGCTTCGGGCACCGTGACGAGAAGAGCTTCGACGGTGTCATGCGACTCGCGTTCTGTCTCGATCGCGATTATGAGACCCAGGTCGGCGTCGCGGTGCGACAGCACGGGGCGGAGCTCGAGATCCAGCTCGAGGATTCGGCCGGACCGCCTGTTGACCAGGATCTCTTGGTGAAACAGACACTCCGGATCAGTTCTGCTGACCACGACGGCCGGCCGTACGCGGCCTTGTGCCGCGCCGATCCGTTCCTGGCCCGGTTCTTCGAGGTTGCTCCGGGATTTCGGCCGTCGAACTTCTGCTCTCCGTATGAGGCTGCCGTCTGGTCGATCGTGAGTGCGCGACGCCCGCGGAGTCAGGGCATCGCGCTGCGTCGGCGACTGGCGGAGACGTACGGAGCTGTGCTCACCGTGGCCGGACAGCCGATGCCGGTGGTGCCGACGCCGACCCAGTTGCGGGCTGTCGATCAGGTGCCCGGATTGCCGGCGGACCGGATTCCGCGACTATACGCAATCGCCGAGGCAGCTCAGCGCGGCGAACTCGAGGTCGCCCGGTTGACAGCGCTGGAGCCGGCCGAGGCGCTGCGGCAGCTACAGCGGCTGCCGGGGATCGGGCCGTTCTACAGTTCGCTCATCATGGTCCGGGCCTGCGGGCTGACCGATGTGCTGGCCACCGAGCCCCAGGTGCTGGAGCACCTCAGCAGGGCCTACGGTCGGACCGTGGATTCGACGGAGCTGACACACCTGGCCGAGGCTTGGCGGCCCTGGCGCACCTGGGTCATGGTGATGCTGCGAGCGCTCGGTGGGCGAGTGCCGGTCGACGAGGTGGCGGCCGATGCCCGAGGGTGACACTGTCTGGCGGGCCTGCCGCCGGCTGCACGCGGTGCTGGCCGGCAAGTCGCTGACTCGCGCCGAGCTTCGGGTGCCGAAGCTGGCCGGGGCTGATCTGAACGGCGTCACCGTGCTCAACGTGACCTCTCGCGGCAAGCACCAACTGTTCCGGTTCGACAGCGGTTGGACGCTGCATACCCACCTTCGGATGGACGGTGCCTGGCGGGCCTATCCGGCCGGCCGGTGGAGCGGAAGCCCGGAACATGAGATCCGGGTGCTGCTGAGCACAGCCGAGATCGATGTGATCGGCTATCGGCTCCCCGTCGTCGAGTTGCTGCCCACCGCCGAGGAGGATCGGGTGGTGGGACATCTCGGCCCTGATCTGCTCGGTCCGGACTGGGATCTGGAGGAGGCGCTGCGGCGTATCCGCAGCGATCCGGGCCGGACGATCGGGGAAGCCTTGCTCGATCAACGCAACCTGGCCGGCATCGGCACCTTCTATCGCGCCGAGGTGCTGTTTCTGCAAGGCGTGCATCCACGCACTCCGGTCAGTGCCGTGGAGAACCTGTCACGGATCGTGCAACGCAGCCGTCAACTGCTGCACGCCAACAAGGAGCGACCTGCGCAGGTGACCACGGGCGATCTGCGGGCTGGGCGTCGGGCGTACGTGTTCGAGCGGGCCGGGCAGCCGTGCCGCAGGTGTCGGACCTCGATCCGCACCGAGGAGTTCGGGCCGGTCGGTCAAGAACGACGCAGCTATTGGTGCCCGACCTGCCAACCGCTCAGCCGCGGCGACCCCAGCAGTAGAGACTTCAGCAGTAAGGAAGAGCGCGGGCCGTGAAGCCGCGTGCCTGCAGGGTCTTGATCAGTTTCGGCAGCGCAGCCACGGTCTGATCCCGGTCGCCGCCACCGTCGTGCATCAAGATGATGCTGCCGTCCTTGATCTGCTTACTCTTGCCGAACTTCTCCAGCTTCTTCACACCGGGCCTCTGCCAGTCGAGGGTGTCCACCGTCCAGAGCACCTCCCGCATCCCGAATTGCTGTGCCGTGTGACGGATGCCAGGGCTCGTCGCCCCGTACGGCGGTCGGAAGCACTTCGCCTTCGGCCCCAGGAGGAGCTGGCGCCATACCTCGGCATCACTCTGCCGGGTGAGGTCGAGGTGACTGTAGGTGTGATTGGCGATGTTGCTGCCCTGCGCCTTGATGGCTGCGATCGTCTTTTCGTGACCGGGCCGGTTGACGCCGAGCTGGAAGAAGGTCGCGGTCGAGCCGGTGCCGCGCAGCACCTTGAGAACCTCCGGTGTGTAACTGCTCGGGCCGTCGTCGAAGGTCAGGTAGACGATGCCGCCGTCCTTGTGCCGCTTCTTCGTGGTCGACGACTTCTTGTGCTTCGCCTTGGTCGTCTTCGTGGCCTTCGTTGCCTTCGGACTGGGCTTCGGCTTGGGCTTGCTGGCGCTGGGCTTCGTGCTCTGCCTGGCGGAGCTCGAGCTGCTGGGCCTCGGGCCCGTTGTCGTGGTGGTCGACGGAGCTGCGGAAGCTGACGCCGACTGGCTTTCGGTGGGTCGCGCGGTCACCATAGGCGCGACTGCAGGGTTCGAGGGTGTCGGGTCCGGTGGTGGTGTCACAACGGGGTCGTCGTTGAGACGGCTCGCGAGATCGCTTCGGGTGCTCTCATCCAGTCCCACGATGACTCCGATCGTGACGGCGGCCAGGAGGGTGAGGACGAGGCCGAGGACAATGCGACGCAGCATCATGTGCGATCGCCGCCGGACAAGGGCAACACAACGAGCTTTCGGGTTCGGAAGGCGAAGTCAGGCTGTTCAGTATGCGCGACCAGCCCAAGATCATCGGTAGACGATGGTTGGGAAACACATCTCGGTTAGGTCTCAACTCGATTCCGCAGGTGCGCCCAGCGAGCTACGACGACAGCGCTGGCTGCGGACCAGGCTTGCGGCCGGCAGGCCGCCGGATAGGGCACCGGGCGACCCTCACCCGACCAGAGTTCGGGCAGCCGCCAGTCGAACGCCAACGCCGCGCGGAGGAGCCCTTCGGCCAACCCGTCAGCGAGATCGGCCCGGCCGATCCTCAGCAGACCGTTGATCACGATCGCGGTGTCATGGGGCCAGACCGTGCCGCAGTGATAGCTGAGCGGGCTGTAGCCGCCGGCGCTGGTCGACATGGTGCGCAACCCGAGCCCGGAGTCCAGGTCCGGTGCGGTCACTCGGCGGGCAATCAACTCCTCCTCGTGCGCATCGAGCAAACCGGTGCCGAGCAGATGCCCGATGTTGCTCGTCACTGAATCCACCTGGCGCTTCGCTCCGTCGAGGGCCAACGCCGGATAGCGTTCGTCGCCGACTCCACACCAGAAGGTCGTACGGAACCTGTCGGCCAGCCTCCCGGCCCAGTCGCGATATTCGTTCGCGCCCGGCCGATGGAACGCCTCGAGCAGGCGTGCGCCGCCGACTGCGGCTTCGTACGCGTACCCCTGGACTTCGCAGAGTGCGACCGGTCCCTGAGCGATGCGTCCGTCGGCGAACCGGACGGAGTCTCGCGAGTCCTTCCATCCCTGATTGGTCAGTCCATGGCCGGAGGCGTCGATGTATTCAATGAAACCGTCCCCGTCGGCATCGCCGTAGTCCACCAGCCAGCGCAACGCGCCCTCCAGTGCCGGCAGCAGTTCGGTGACCTCCGCTTCGGGGAGTCCGGCTCGCCAGGCATCGTGCAGCAGGCAGATCCACAGCGGCGTGGCATCGATGGTGCCGTAGTAGAGCGGCGGCAGCGAGGTCTCGTTGAACGCGTAGGTGCCTCGGCGCAGCTCGTGCATGATCTTGCCGGGGTCCTGGGCGGTCTCCGGGTCGCTGATCGTGCCGGCCAGACGAGCCAGGGTACGCAGCGTGCCGCCGGCCTGAGCCACATCGACGTCGAGCAGAAACCGAGAGGTCCAGAGGCTGTCGCGGCCGAAGAGGGTGAAGTACCAGGGCGATCCGGCGGCGTAGAACGCGTCGTCGGGCGCTTGCGTGGTGGTCATCCGTAGCCCGGCGAGATCGTGCAGCGACTGCCGCAGCCAGGGCTCGAGCCGAGCGTCCGGCCGGCTGATGCTTGCCGGCGAAACCGCACCGAGGCCCAGCTGTCGGGTGACCACGTCAACCGGTAGTCCGGCATCTCGCGCCGGTCCGACCACCGCACCGGAGTCGTCGATGCTCACCAGCCAGTCCAGTTCGACCAGGCCGCCGGCAGGCACCGTCATCCGCCAGGTCAGGGTCAGTCGGGTCCGGTCCTCGCTCCGGGCAATGGCCGCCCCCGGCGCCTGCAGCCGTGCGGTCACCGCCTCGTCGCCGAAGGTGATGGTTTCGTTCGACGGGCTGCCGAAGGCGATCGCCTCCCGGCGACGTCCGATCTTGATCAGGTTCATCGGAGTCAGATCGCTGACCAGTTCGATCGTCACGTCCACCTCGGCCGGCTCGTCGAGCTCGGAGGTGAGCAGCAGGATCTCGGTCAACAGCCCGGGTGCGAGGTCTCGCGTGAGGTCGATTCGCAAGAACCGGTCGACGGCGGCCGGAGCCACTACGGGGGCCAGATAGCTGAACTGCGCCCGGCCGCCGGTCGCCAGTTCGGTAGCCAGATGCGCGGCCCGCCGTCCGCCGATCCGCAATTGCCAGCCGCTGAGCACTCGTACGTCGGCGTGCATCAGACCCTGAGCCGCGCCGCCGTCGACCTCCATCGCGATCGAGCCGTCGGCCGCGGACAGCACCTGACTGGGTGCGGCACACAGCGTCGTGAGCTGGTGCAGGAGCGGCTGGTTCGGCTGTGGCATGGCCAGCATCCTAGGAGTGCGAGCACCATCCTGTTCGGGAGTGACAGCAGACGCCGTGCTCGGTCACGCGATCGGGGATACTTGATTCTCGTGTCTTCCCTGCCGTACGAGTTGAGCGCCCGAGTCCAAGCGATCGCCGGAATCGATCCGGAGTTGCGCCCGGCCACCAAGCCCCAGTTCGGTCATTTCCAGAGCAATGTCGCCCTTCGGCTGGCCAAGTCGCAGGGCCAGCCGCCACGGGTCGTGGCGCAGCGCATCGTCGATGAACTCGACGTCGCCGACCTGTGCGAGCCGTTGGAGATCGCGGGTCCCGGGTTCATCAACTTCCGGCTCCGTTCCGACGTCCTGGCCCGTGCCATCACCGATCAGCTGGCCGAGCCCGGAGTCGGCGTGCAGCCCGCCGAGCGCTCCCAAGTCGTGGTCATCGACTACTCGGCGCCGAACGTGGCCAAGCAGATGCATGTCGGCCACCTGCGGACCACCATCATCGGCGACTGCTTCAACCGGGTGCTGACCGCAGTCGGGCACCGGGTGATCCCGCAGAACCACATCGGCGACTGGGGGACCCAGTTCGGCATGCTGGTCGAGTTCGTGCTGGACGAGGGGATCGACGCGGCGACGCTGACCCTGCCGGAGGCCGAGGCGCTCTACAAGCGTGGGTCGCTGCGGTTCCGGGAGGACAGTGAATTCGCCGAGCGGGCGCGGCGCCGGGTCGTCGCACTGCAGTCCGGTGACGAGCAGACCCGGGCGATCTGGCGTCAGCTGATCGACATCTCCCTGACCGGGTTCAACGCCACGTACGACCGGCTGAACGTCAAGCTGACCGACGACGATCTGGCCGGCGAGTCGACGTACAACGACGACCTGGCTTCTGTCGCGGCGGAGCTCGAGACCGACGGCGTCGGCGTGATCGACCAAGGCGCCTTGGTGGTATTCGTCGAGGGCTTCAATGCGCCGATGATCGTGCGCAAGTCCGACGGCGGGTACGGCTACTCGATCACCGATCTCGCCGCTGTCCGTCACCGGGTACGCGACCTGCACGCCAACCGGATCATCTACGTCACCGACGCCCGGCAGAGCGACCACTTCGCCCAGGTGTTCGCGGTCTCCCGACTCGCCGGCTGGCTGCCCGACGAGGTGGTCACCCAGCACGTCGGCTACGGCATGGTGCTCGGTCCGGACGGCAAGCCGTACAAGACCCGCGAGGGCAAGGCGATGCTGCTGGCCGACCTGCTGGATCTGGCCGAGGAGCAGGTGGCGCCGCCGATCGCTCTGGCGGCGATCAAGTACGCCGATCTGTCCAACGGCCTGAACAAGGACTACGTCTTCGATGTCGACCGGATGGTGCAGACGACCGGCAACACCGGGCCGTACCTGCAGTACGCCCATGCCCGGCTGGCCCAGGTGCTCCGCCGCGCCGAGGCCGAGGGTCTGGTCGTCGAAGCGAAGATCGCCGTCCTGGACGAGCCGGCCGAACAGAGCCTGGCGCTGCTACTCACCCGGTTCGGCGAGGTGGTCGCCGAGGTGGCCGACACCCTGCAGCCGCACCGGCTCTGTGGCTATCTCTACGAGCTGGCCGGGGCACTGTCGGTGTTCTACGAGCAGTGCCCGGTGCTCAAGTCCGACGGCGAGGTGCGCGCTTCACGGCTCGCGCTGTGCACGCTGACCAAGAAGGTGCTGGCCAGCGGGCTCGAGATGCTCGGCATCGAGGCCCTCGAGCGGATGTAGT
>JASGEZ010000019.1:0-12728 GCA_047605905.1 Microlunatus sp. | reverse complement strand
GGGCGGCCAGGATCGCGGCGGCCAAGGCGGCGGCGGCCGAGCGGGCGCGGCGTACCGCTGAGGCGAAGCGGGAACGGGCCAAGGAGCGGGCCGCGGAGAAGGCTGCGGCAGCTGCCTCAGCGGCGGAGGAAAGCTCCAGCAGCTCCAGCCGGAGCAGCCGGTCCTCGAGGTCGTCGCGGAGCGATTCGTCGTCGAGTAGCTCCAGCGGCTCCGACAGCTCGAGCAGTTCGTCGTCGAGTGGCAGCCACGGCTTCTCCTACCCGGTCAACGCGGCGATCACGTCCCCGTACGGGATGCGCTTCCACCCGGTCCTGCACTACTGGAAGCTCCATGACGGAACCGACTTCGGCGCCGGCTGTGGCACCGCGATTCGTGCTCCCTACAGCGGCAAGGTGGTGGAGAAGTACTACAACGCCGGCTACGGCAACCGGTTGATCATCGACCACGGCAGGGTGGACGGCCATTACGTCACCACCGCCTACAATCACGCGATCCGCTACACCGTGGGTGTGGGCGACCATGTGAGCAAGGGTGAGGTGATCGGCTATGTCGGCACCACCGGCTATTCGACCGGCTGCCACTTGCACCTGATGGTCTGGCTGGACGGCAGCCTCCGCAATCCGATGACCTGGTTCTGACCCGGCTTCCTCGCCCGATTTCTGTCGAGCTATCCCCACCTGATGTGGCTAGCTCGACAGAAATCGATCGGGAGCGATCCCAGGGATGCGGCAGGATGGAAGGCATGGTCAAGGAGAAGGGGCGCAAGGTCGTCGCGCAGAACCGCAAGGCTCGGCACGACTTCCACATCGGCGACACGTACGAGGCGGGGCTCGCACTCAGCGGCACCGAGGTGAAGTCGCTGCGGGAGGGCCGGGCGACGCTGGCTGACGCGTTCGCGACCGTCGACGACGGCGAAGTCTGGCTGCGCGCGGCGCACATCCCGGAATACAGCCACGGCACCTGGACCAACCACACCGCGCGGCGCACCCGCAAACTCCTGCTGCATCGCCGGGAGATCGACAAGATCGCCCGCGAGCTGGAGACCAAGGGCTCCACCTTGGTGCCGCTGAGCATCTACTTCAACGACGGGTACGCCAAGGTCGAACTGGCCATCGCCACCGGCAAGCGGGAGTACGACAAGCGGCAGACGATCGCCAAACGGGAGGCCGATCGCGAGGCCCAGCGGGCCCTGGCTGTGCGGACCAGGAGGGGACGAGGATGAGCCGCCCACTCCACCACCTCCGGACCGCGCTGCTCGCGCTCGCCGGGCTGCTGCTGGCGCTCGGCTTCTCCCTGTCCACCTCGACCTCGGCGTACGCGGCCACCGATGACCAGATCGACAAGTTCGGCGTCGAGTACGAGATGGGTGCCGACGGGGTACTGCATGTCAAGGAGACGCTCGTCTACCGATTCGGCTCCAATTCCGGCCGGCACGGCATCGACCGGACGTTCATCACGCGGGAGAAGTACAACGACGACAACGATGCCGTCTACACCGTCGATGTCGAGTCGGTGACCAGCCCGACTCCCGGCGTGGCCACCCAGTACGACGAGTCGACGATCAAGACCGACAGCGGCCGTGGGCAGCAGTTGCGGGTCCGCATCGGAGATCCGGGCGACACGATCGACTCGGCCACCGCGACCTACGTGATCACATACACGGTCAAAGGCGCTATGCGGACCTTCAGTGGCTACGACGAGTTCTTCTGGGATGTGATCGGACCGGACCGTGCTGTCATCAAGAACATGTCGATCACAGTGACGGTGCCAGGCGGAGCCCAGGAACTGAGCTGCTTCGCCGGTCCGCCCGGCAGCACCGAGAAGTGCAGCTCGAGCAGGATCGGCAGCAGCGGGGTCGCCGAGTTCACCCAGAACTCATTGACGACCGACGCGATGCTGAGCATCGGCGTCAAGATCACGTCAGGGCTGGTCAGCGACAACGCGCCGCACCTGAAGCCGGACGGCAGCAAGCTCACCACGGCGCAGAAGGTCGGGATCACGGCTGCCGGTGGCCTGAGTCTGGCGACGTTGGTGGGTTCGCCGCTCTTCGGTGTGCGGTGGTGGCGCAAGCACGGTCGAGACGAGCGGTACGCCGGTCTACCACCTGGCACGGTGCCGCTGCCCGGACATCAGGTACCGGTCGTGCCAAGTGATCCCGATCTGCCCATCCCGGTGGCCTTCACGCCACCACGGATTCCGGTCGCCGAAGCAGGCTTGCTGGTCGACGGAAAGCTGGAGACGCGGGAGACGGCGGCGACCATCATCGATCTCGCCGTCCGGGGTGCGCTGAGTGTCCAGAGCTCCGGCAAGAAGGACTTCCGGGTGACCTTGCTCGACCCGGGTAGGGCTGCCGCGCCACACGAGTCCGTGCTGCTGGCCAGGATCTTCGGCGGTGCCGGCCCTGGAACTCGGGTAGACCTGTCGCAGCAGGGGAGTCTGGCCAAGGCACACCAGGCGATGGACAAGTCGGTACGCAGTCAGGTCGCCAGTCGTGGCTGGTATCGCAAGCAGCCGTCAGCTGCGGCCGCCGGCGGGATCGGCTGCCTCGTGATCGCCGTCCCGATCTTCTCCGCGTTTTCCCTGGGGTCGCTCGGGCTGCTGCTCCTGCTGCCGGTGCTACCGGTGTTGGTTACCTTCGCCGTCATCCGCGCCAAGCTCGGTCGCGGTCGGCGGACCGCCGACGGGCGGGCGGTCTGCGATCAGGTCGAAGGGTTCAAGACCTACCTGGCGACGGCTGAGGCCGACCAGATCCGGTTCGAGGAAGGCGAAGACATCTTCTCGAAGTATCTGCCCTGGGCGATCGCCTTCGACCTGGCGGATCGTTGGGCGAAGATCTGCGCCGATCTGGTGGCGATGGGCCGGTTGCCCGATGAGGCGCCCTACTGGTACGTCGGCAACTACTACGGCCTGACGGCGTTCAACACCGGCTTCCTCACCAGTAGCTTGACGTCTGCCGCGACCCCGGCTTCCACCTCCGGGACCGGAGCCGGAGGTGGGAGTTCGTTCTCCGGCGGCGGCTTCTCCGGTGGCGGCGGTGGCGGCGGCAGCGTCGGCAGCTGGTGAGGGGGACGGTTCCTCAGGCGACGGCGACCAGGTCGACGACGAAGATCAGCGTCTCGCCGGGCTTGATCACGCCGCCGGCGCCGCGGTTGCCGTACCCGAGATGCGGCGGGATCACCAGCTGGCGACGGCCACCGACCTTCATCCCGGCGACGCCGTCGTCCCAGCCCTTGATGACGCGGCCGGCACCCAGCGGGAAGTCGAGCGGCGCGCCGCGGTTGTAGGAGGCATCGAACTCTTCGCCGGTGCTGTGGGCGACGCCGACATAGTGCACCAGCACCCGGTCCCCGGCGCGGGCTTCGGCTCCTTCGCCGACGATCAGGTCGGTGATCTCCAGGTCGGCGGGCGGATCGCCCTCGTAGAAGTCAACTTCTGGCTTTTCAGCAGTCATGCGCCCAAACCTATTTGATGAGTCCGCGAACCGGGGTCGGGTGAGGGGAGTGCCCGATAGGAGGTCGTCCATCGGAAGGGGAGCATTGCCGTCATGAGCGCGACCTACGAGCATCCGAGTCTCAGTCTTCCCGTGACCGACGAACAACGCGACCGAGCCGAGCACTGGCTTCAGGAGGCGTACGCCGACGGTCGCATCACGTCGGAGGAGTTCGACCATCGCATCGGTCAGGTCCTCGCAGCGGGCACCCGCAAGGAGCTGAACGAGGCATTCTACGGCTTGGTGCAGGTTCCTGTCTCTTCGCAGGCACTGGGAATGCATCCGGCGTACCGGCCGCTGGTGCCGCCCCAGGCCAAGCAGCAGGCGGGCCGCGGTGTTGCCGGTGTCGCCCACTTCTCCGCCCTGCTGACCTCGATCTTCGGCCCGTTGCTGATCTTCGCGCTGAGCCCGCAGGAGAGCTACCCGCGCAAGGAGGCGGCCAAGGCATTCAACTTCCAACTGGTGGCGCTGGCCAGCTGGATCGTGCTGCTGGTCCTACAGGGGCTGACCGACCTGGGGATCTTCGACTTCCTGATCGGGATCGCCTTCATCGGCTGGGTGGTGCTCACCGTGATCAGCGGTGCGAAGGCGCTGCAAGGCGATGACTGGACAAACCCGGTGAAGAAGGTCGTCAAGATCGAGGCCCTCTCCGAGCGGTAGCCGACGGCTCGAGGCAAAACCCGGTGCCGTGCCGCGGCGTACCGGGTAGAGTGGAGCGGTACAACTCAACAGGGGGTGATCGGTTTCGACTTGGGTCGGTAGACCCAGGAGAAGCGGGCCGAGAATCCAAGGTCAACTCGTTAATGTCCCTTGGGAACCAATAAGTGCCGATTCCAAGCGCACTGACTTCGCTCTCGCTGCCTGATCAGTGATCGAAGGGTCAGCCCGGGCGCGCCTCCGTCCCGGATCCTGGCCTCATCAAGGAGGCTTACCAGCTAGGAGTGGTCCCAGGACCTAGCCGGAACATGAACTGAGACTGGGCCTGTCTGCGACGTGCTGGTGCGAGCGCAGGGGCCGAGCAGAACGCCACCACCAGCTGCGCCCGGAGAAGCCCTGGCTCATCGCTCGAGGACGCGGGTTCGATTCCCGCCACCTCCACCCCTGTACGAGTGGCCCCGTCGGCTCTGCCGGCGGGGCCACTCGGCTTCGGCAGCGGTGTGAACCGCCCGTTGACCCTGATTGACGTCTCGGCATTCGTGCCTTGCCCGATCTTATGTCTTGACTGAACGATCGTTAAGCACCAGTCTGTCAGGTCAGGCTCGGCAGACATGGAGGTCATCGTGAGCGACGCGTCCAGCGTTCCCCAACCCGGTTCCTCTGGTGGGGGCGGCGACAGAAAGCCACCGCTCTTTCCTACAGCCCACTCTCTCAGCTGGATGACCTTGCTCGTCACCACGTTGGCGATCTTGATGACCGCCATCGACGGCGGGATCCTGCCGGCGGTGCTGCCGGCGATCATGGACGAGTTCAACCTCAGCAATGCCCAGGCCGGCATGATCAACTCCGTCTTCTTCGGCGGGCTGATCTTCGGTGCGATCTTCTTCGGCTGGCTCGCCGACCGGATCGGCTCCGGCTACCGGCGTACCTGGACGTGGATTCTCGCCATGGGCCTCGGTGTCGCCGGCGGCGCGCTCACCTTCGGCTTCTCCGGTGCCTTCCTGTCCTTCCTGCTGCTGCGGATTCCGATGGGCATCAGCCGGGGCGGTTCGGAGCCGGTCAACGTGGCGCTGGTCGGCGAATGGTGGCCTCGTGAGTATCGCGGGTTCGCGGTCGGTGTGCACCACACGGGCTTCCCGCTCGGGCAGTTCGCGACAGGAGCCTTGATCGCGCTCGTCCTCGGTGTCGGCGGCTGGCGCGAGGCATTCCTGGTGATCCCGCTGATCGGCATCCCGATCATGATCCTGCAGGCCTTCATCGGCACCAGGAAGAACCAGCAGACCGTCTACAACTGGATCGACGAGCATCACCTGACTCGCCCGACCCACGAGCTCAGCGTCAAGTCGCCGGGCAACTTGGTCGAGCCGATCCGGCAGGTGCTGAAGAGCGGCAACGCCCGCTGGTGCATGGTGCTCATCTTCTTGTTCCTCTGGGCGGAGACCGGTGCGATCACCTTCCTCACCAAGCAGCTCACCGACCAAGGTGTCTCACTCGCACAGGCAGCTCTCGTCTCGGGCGCGTCGGGTCTGACCGGCTGGATCGGGCAGGTTGCCTGGGGCTGGGGCTCGGACCGTACCGGTCGCAAGTTCGCCCTGCGCTTCCTGATCATCGGCTGGGCGGTCGCCATCTTCGCCTTCATCGCCATCCACTCACTGACCATGGCCTGGATCATCCTGATCCTCTGGGGCCTGGTGCGCAACGCCCCGTTCCCGGTGGTCTACGCGCTGCTCATCGACTCGCTGCCGCGCTCGGCCGGCACCGCGATGGGCCTGATGATCGGCATCGCACTCGGGGTCTCCGGTGTGATCGCCGCTCCGGTCCAAGGCTGGATCATCGACAGTTTCGGGTACGTCGCGCACTATGTCGTGCTGACCATCATCTGCCTGCTCGGTCTGATCCCACTGGCGAAGATCAAGGAAACCGTGCCGGAAGACGGGCAATGGACGGAGGCAACCACCGATGACAGGATCCTGTGACCTGATCGAACCGGGTGCGAAGCCGGTTCTGCTGGCAGAAGGCATGAGCTGGGTCGAGGGTCCGGCCTGGCTGCGTGATCAGCAAGCCTGCATCTTCAGCGATATCCACAACAACCGGGTGATGTCCTGGTCGGAGAAGACCGCCGAACTGTCCGTCTTCGCCGACCGCGTGGAATACACCAACGGCCGGACGATCGACTTGAACGGCGACATCATCGAGTGTGTCCACGGCAAGCGGGCCGTCCAGCGGCGCTCGGCGACCGACGGCTCGGTTCAGGTGCTGGTCGACGGGTTTGCGGGCGCCCGGCTGAACGCGCCCAACGACGTCGTGGTCAGCTCCGACGGCGCGATCTGGTTCACCGACCCGGCGTACGGCATCGAGTTGCCGGGCGAGGGATACCCGGGGGAGCGCGAGTACGGCGATCGCTGGGTCTTCCGGTTCGACGAGACGACCGGCGTGATCTGGCCGGTGGTCACCGATGTGATCGCGCCCAACGGACTGGCCTTCTCACCGGACGAGTCGGTGCTCTACGTCGTGGACACCTCGGCATCGGGCGGGGAGAACGGCCCCGGACGCCACATCCGGGCCTATGACGTGATCGACGGCCGGCTGGCGAAGTGGGGTCGCACGCTGTTCGAGGTCGACACCGTGCCGGACGGCATCCGGGTCGACAAGGAAGGCCGGATCTGGTCGTCGGCCGGCGACGGCGTACGCGTCCACAACCCGGATGGCACCGAGGTCGGTCGCATCGCGGTGCCGATTCGGGTCGCCAACATGTGCTGGGGCGGGGCCGACGGCCGCACGCTCTACCTGTGTTCGTCAGATCGGCTCTACAGCATCCGTACGACGACGACCGATGCCACCTGGGGCCGCTGAAGGTCAGCCGTCAGCCTGGTCGAACCAGCGGAACACGAGTTCGGTGATGGCTTCCGGCTCACCCCAGCATGCTTCGCGAACGGAGCATGAGGACACCGACACCGCCGAAGATCACGCCGAAGCCGACGCCCATGCCGCCGAGCATCCAGGGCACCCACCGGGCGCCGGCCGGATCGATCTGGCACTTGCCGACGTCGTCGGGGTGGTAGCGGACTTCGATCTTGTCGCCGGGCTCGGCGTCGAAGCCGCTGTCGGAGTCCGGCGGAGAGTCGTCCCGGCAGACCCGGGTGCCGACCGGGGTCGAGTACTCCACATCTCGATAGCTGACGACCGTGCCCTCGGTGGTCGGCCAGTCGGATCGTGAGCGGTCGAAGGCGACGACCGCGACCGCCGACACGCTGAGAGCGAGCAGGCAGCCGGCACCGACGAGGACGAACACCCGGCCCGGTGTGTTCTCGGCCCAGCGCTGCCGCCAGACCTGTCGATCGGTGCGGCGTCGTCCCGGCTCCGACCCGGCAGGCCAGGCCGGAACCGGGTTGGCGCGGATGAGCCAGATCCCGGTTGGAACGACGATGACCATGAACAGCGCTGCGCCGCCGGTCAGGGCCCAGCTGACGATGCCCCACGGCTCGACCTGGCAGTTGCTGACCTTGTCCGGGTCATAGCGCACCGACAGCGAGTCGCCGACGGCATGCCGCGGCGGGTTGCTCGAGTTGGTGGAGACACAGGTCCGCTCGCCGCTCGGCGTCGCGTACTTCACGATCGGCGTGTATTGGTACGACTCGCGCCGGGGATCGATATCGACGTCGGTCTTCAACAGCTGGACCACCTCGCCCTCGACCACCGGCCAGTCGGCCCGGGCTTGTCCAAGCAGCACGGTGGGGATCAAGGCGCCCAGGAGCAACGCACCGCCGAGGATGGCGAGCACCCAGCCGAACACTCTCGGCAGCAGACCGGCGTCGCCACTGTTTCCTATGCTCATGCTCGCGCGCCCCTCGAACGAAGAACGCCGGCACCGATGCCGCCGAAGATCAGCAGGAACCCGGCTCCCATGCCGCCGAGCATCCACGCGACCCAGCCCGGGGCGTCGCCCGGGCTATAGCGGCACAGACTCGGTTGGTCCCGGTTGTAGCGCACGGGAAGACCGAGGCCCTTGGGGAAGGTGGCGCGCGACGTCGCCTGCAGCTCGCACCGTTGCAGGCCCGACCGGGTCGGATACTCCACGGTCGCGGTATAGAGCTGGTCGGCGCCGGAGCCCTCGACCCGCACGTCGACGACGGTGGCCTGGGATGCGCTCCAGCCGGTTCGTGCCGGCTTGGTCGCGAGCGCGAGGGCCGGGATGCCCATGGCCAACAGGGAGACCACGCCGACAGCGACGAAGATCCAGCCGATCACTCTCGTCGAGCGGTTCGTCGTTCGGGTGTAGCTGACCGTGTGATGGCTGAAGGTGACCGTGGAGTAGGTCTGCTCGGGATCTCCTGACTCCCGATCTCCCGGCTCCTGATCGGCAGACTCGGGATCTATGGGCTCGGGACCTGGATCGGCATCCGACGGTTGCCCAGGCATCCTCGGCCACTGATCCTCGGACGGCGCATTCATCCCCAGCAGGGTACGTCGGCCGGGGTTCGCGGGACGGCTGCACGGAGCCGGCAGATCTGTCGAAGGCGAGCGAACTGGTGGGGCGCTACCGAGGCTCCATACAGCGCAAACGGCGCAAGCCTGGTTCCTTCGATCTGACCGACGCGATGAATGTCGTGTTGGCGGCGGCGCAGGGAACCAATCTGCTGGTGGCGACCGATCAGGACTATCGGGCGGTTGTTCCGTTGTCGGGGCACCCGGCCTTCGTGCTCCTGCCCTATGACAACCCGCAGGTCAGACCAGGCCGGTGATCAGCCGCCGTACCTCTGCTGCGATGAGTTGGGGATCGCGGTAGGGGATGTCGTGACCGGAGTTCTCGGCCAGGATGTGTCGTCCGTGGGGGGATTGCGTGGCACGGTACGCATGCGCTGCGTTCACGCTCGCCCGGACCTTCTTGGCCAGGCCGTCACGGGGCTTGGTGGCGGAGATGACGGTCACCGGGATGTCCCCGAGCTCGGGAGGATCGGTGCGCCAGGTCGCGACGTCGTCGAGATAGGTGCGGGCGTGCTGGCGCCAGGTCGCCATCACCTGTGGGGTGTAGGCGTCCGCGAGGAGGTCGCGGCGCACGTCGGGCGGCACCGACTGGATCTTGCTCTGCGACAGGAACCGCAGCAGCCGGGCATGTGCCAGCAGGAGGCCGCCGTCGATGAATGCCCGCTGCACCCGCCGGAACCAGGGCTCGTACATCACCTCGGCCGCCTCGTCGGTCGGATCCACGAGCACGAGGCCGACGATCCGTTCCGGGCGGCGAGACGTGGCCAGCCGGACGATCGGACCGCCGTCGCTGTGGCCGACCAGCACGTAGCTGCCGCCCGGCCCGTCTCTGCGGGACCCGTCGAGCTTGTCGAGCTGATCGAGCAGATCGTTGAGGTCGTCGGCCATTCTCGTCAGTGTCGGCCCGGCCGGATCCGGTGCGCTGCGGCCCAGGCCGGATCGGTCGTACGCGACTGCGCGGGTGAGTTCCGCGACCAAGGGCTGGACCAGCGCCCAGCAGGATCTGGTGGCCCCCGCGCCGGCCTCGAACACCACCGTCGGGAGGGTCCTGGCATTCGTCGGCTCAGGCCCGGGCAGAGTCGTCGTGTAGAGCGAACGCCCGTCTCGGGTCGGCGTCCAGGACGGAATGCCCTGGGTGCGGGACCAGGCCAGGCCGCCGTCGGCGCCCGAGCCGGAGAAAGTCAGCAGAGTGATGCTCGGGCGCTGATCGCGGACCAGCGGTGCGTTGGCGAACGCGCGCAGCGCCGGACTCGCCCAACTGCCCCGCCCGGGCGGCAGCATCAGATCTCGGGCCGAAGCTACGCCGGGGATGAGGTCGGGCAGCCGGGTCGACTCGGAGACGGTCTGAGCGGTCGGCATGGCCGGGGCGACGTACCGATCGGACAACTTGGCCTTCCCTTTCAGGGTCATCGCGCTGGACCAGCCCGGGATCGAGTCGTAGAGCAGTCGGCCGCCGGGGAAATGAGCCGCCAGGTCGGCGACGAGCGCGTGTACCTCGTCCTTGGGCAGATACATGAACAGGCCTTCGGCGGTCACCATGGCCGGACCGGCGGGCACCTCGTCGAGCCAGGTGCGGTCCAGCGCGGACCGGGCGATTCGCCGGATCGCCTCTTCGGGCGGCAGGAGCTGCCGCTGGATCTCGACCATCTCGGGCACGTCGACGGAATACCAGGCCACCTCGGGCCGGCCCAGTCGCCAGTACGTCGTCTGAAGACCTTCGCCGAGGGCCACCACCGGGCCGTGGGGGTGCTCGGCCAGGAAGGACCGGATGGTGTCGTCGACGACGAGGGCTCGCAACGGGTGGGATTGACTCGGCTTGCCGAATCGGCCGAAGTCCTCTTCATACTCGGCCTGCAGGATGCCGTAGAGCCGCACGGCCTGTGGGTCGTGGAAGTAGGAGTCGGGACGAGCCGCCTCCTCCGCGCGATTGCGGAGGGTCCACAATGCAGTCTCGGGGACTCCTCCCAGCACCCGGCCGGCCATCGTGCCTCCCTGAAGTTGGGTAGGACTGACTCTATGGCGACAGGGGAAAGGATCGCGACGCGGTTGTATGGTCGGGACCCGATTGGGCGGAAACAACCGTGGTGAGCTATGGCGGATGGGTGCCGTTCCGCCCAGGTCCTTCTCATCCCCGACCACGAACCTGATGCGGGTCAGACTCGTTGCGACTATAGTAAGAGGTCGAACACTATAGTGTCGACCTAGACCTTGGGTGGTGCGCCGTGCAACTTGACCATCCGCTCGCAGTGATCACGCCGACGGTCGATGGCGACGTGCTTGCCGTGTTGGCGGGCGCCGACAGCGCGTTCACTACTCGACAAGTGCATCGCGTCCTGGACCGCTACTCGTACAGCGGCGTTCGGAAGGTGCTCGAACGGCTCGCCGAGCAGGGTGTTGTGGAAGTGCAGCGCTACGGGACGGCGGACGTATTTCGGCTGAATCGTGAGCATCTGGCGGCCGGGCCGATCGTCGAACTTGCGAGCCTCCGGGCGAGGGTCATTGATCGCCTCCGTGTGGAGATCGAGCGATGGCCGTTGTCTCCCGTCTATGCCGCGCTATTCGGATCGGCAGCTCGTGGAGGGATGCGCCCCGGGAGCGATATCGATCTGTTCGTCGTCCGACCCCCGGAGGTGGATGCGGAGGATCAGCAATGGCTGGAGCAGCTGGGCCAACTTGAATCCCGGGTGACGGCCTGGACGGGAAACGACGCTCGGGTGCTCGAGTACTCCGATGAGAGTGTCCGAGCCTTGTGGTCTGATGAACCAGTCCTGGAGTCAGTCCGGACCGACGCCGTGGTGCTGTTCGGTTCGTCGTCCTATTGGAGGTCGATCGAGCATGGCGACGAGAAGTGGTCGGACGGTCCACTGTGATGCCAATATGCGCGACGGTCGGCGACGCAAGGCATTGCAGTTCTACTCAGGTGAGGGTGACACCTGCTTGCACCATTCTTTGAACTGCGCCCGCTCCTTGCTCAGGCCGCGCGGCCAAAGACGGTCGACCAGTACGCGGTATCCGCCCTCCGGATCCGGAGGGTCGTAAGCCCGCCGTACTCGGACCTCGGGGTGTTTCGCAGCAGACATCAGGGGCCTCGGCAGGGTCGGGTTTGCGGGCGACGGCGATGGCGGTCAGATGCCGCTCACGACCGGCGAGCCGGCGGTGCTGGCGTACGTAGGCGAGCGGGAGAGTAGCGAAGCTCCCGTGCCGGCCGCCACTGAATCCAAGGTGGCGGAATCCGAGTTGGCAGACTGAACCGGTGACCTACCTGCCACCTATCCGGCAACCGATCCGCTCCATCGGCGGCCGGGAGTTCGACTTCGCCCGCCAGATCGTGATCATGGGGATCGTCAACCGGACCCCCGATTCCTTCTACGACCAAGGCGCGACCTACGCGCTGGAGCGGGCGGTGGAGGCCGGTCGGCGTGCGGTCGCCGAGGGCGCCGGCTGGGTCGACGTGGGTGGCGTGCCGTTCTCCCCGGACGTGCCCAAGGTGCCGGCCGCCGAAGAGCTGGACCGGGTGGTGCCGGTGGCGGCGGCGCTCGCCGAGGACGGGGTGGTCGTCTCGGTGGACACGGTCCGGTCGAGTGTGGCGCAGGCTGCGATCGATGTCGGAGCGGGCGTGATCAATGACACCAGCGGTCTGCACGACCCCGAGCTCGCCGACGTGGTGGCCGGGTCGACGGCCAGTCTGGTCATCACGCACAGCCTGGCCCCGCCGGGTGAGCACCTGCGCCGGCCCAGGTATGACGACGTGGTCAGCGAGATCCGTGCCTTCCTCGAATCCCGGATCGAGCTGGCGCTGGCGCACGGCGTACCGGAGGAGCGGATCGTGATCGATCCCGGGCACGACCTGAACAAGAACACCCGGCACTCGCTGGAGATCACCCGGAGGCTGTCGGAACTCGCCGACCTGGGCCTCCCGCTCCTGGCCGCGGTATCGAACAAGGACTTCATCGGCGAAGCGGTCGGACTCGAACGGGGCGAGCGACTGGAGGCGTCGCTGGCTGCCGCCACCGCCTGTGCGCTGCAGGGCGCCCGGATCCTGCGGATGCATCAGGTCCGTGAGTCGGTGCGGGCGGCCCGGATGGTCGAGACGATC
>JASGEZ010000018.1:0-36486 GCA_047605905.1 Microlunatus sp. | reverse complement strand
TCCTGAAGGCCCGGGCGGCACGGATTGCCAGCCGTCGCCAGACCAGGCAGAATCACACCCAATCAGGCCAGCCCAAATGAGGACAATTAACACCCCCAACTGGTCGATTTACTCAGATACACCGCGGACGGCACCTTCGTGGACGAGGATCTGACCCAGCGGCAAACCGACCTGGCGTTGCAGGCTCGGCTTGCTGGCCGGGAAGTGATCGTGTATGTGCTGATCGAGCATCAGCGCACGGTGGATCCGTTGATGGCGGTCCGGATGCAGCGGTATCAGTCGCGGATCTGGGATCGCTACATGCGGGAGCATCCGGGAGCGAGGGGGGCCCGTTGTAGAGGAGGCACTGATGACTACTGCCGAGATGCTCCGCGCCGAGGGCCGCGTTGAGGGCCGTGTGCAAGGCCAGGCTGAGGGCCGTGTGCAAGGTCGTGTTGAGGGTCAGGCTGACCTTGTATTGGAGCAGCTGGCTGCGAGGTTCGGCCCGCTTGGCGCCGATGTCCAGGGCCGGGTCCGTTCCGCGAGCAGCAGCCAGTTGCATACCTGGGGTCTGCGTATTCTCACGGCGACGAGCCTGGCTGAGGTCTTGGGCTGAGCCCACCTTTCTGAGGGTGGCGGTGCTTTCCGACGAGTCGGCGCAGTCTCACAGCGAGTGACGAATCACGCTGTCAGTCCTGGGTCGTAGTCTCGCAGCATGCGTCCGATCGAAGACTTGTTGCGCTCAGTGGCACCGCTGAAGGTGGTGAGCGACTTCGAACCGTCCGGGGACCAGCCGCAGGCGATTGAGGAGCTGGAGCGCCGGATCAGGGCCGGTGAGAACGATGTCGTGCTGCTCGGCGCGACGGGCACCGGCAAGACCGCGACCGTCGCCTGGCTGGCGGAGCGGCTGCAGCGGCCGATGCTGGTGATGCAGCCCAACAAGACCCTGGCTGCTCAGTTCGCCAACGAGTTGCGACAGTTCTTCCCGAACAATGCGGTGGAGTATTTCGTCTCCTACTACGACTACTACCAGCCGGAGGCGTACGTTCCGCAGACGGACACCTACATCGAGAAGGACTCCTCCCTCAACGAGGAGGTCGAGCGGCTCCGGCACTCTGCCACGAACTCGCTGCTGACCAGGCGTGATGTTGTCGTGGTCGCCACCGTTTCGGCAATCTACGGTTTGGGCACCCCGCAGGAGTACGTCGATCGGATGGTCCGGCTGAGGCTGGGGGAGGAGCATGATCGGGACTCGTTGCTGCGCAGCCTCGTCGGGATCCAGTACGCACGCAATGATCTGGCCGGCACGCGCGGAACCTTTCGGGTGCGCGGCGACACCCTCGAGGTCTTCCCGATGTATGAGGAGCTGGCCGTCCGGGTCGAGTTCTTCGGCGACGAGATCGAGAACCTGTCCACCCTGAACCCGCTGACCGGCGAGGTGGTGACCGACCACGACAACGAGGTTTATCTGTTCCCGGCCAGCCACTACGTTGCCGGGCCGGAGCGAATGGAGCGGGCGATCGGCGGCATCGAGCACGAGTTGGGGGAGCGGCTGGCTGAGCTGGAGCAGCAGCAACGGCTGTTGGAGGCTCAGCGGCTGCGGATGCGTACGTCGTACGACATCGAGATGATGCGTCAGATCGGCACCTGCTCCGGCATCGAGAACTATTCCCGGCACATCGACGGCCGTGGTCCCGGCTCGCCGCCGAACTGTCTGCTCGACTACTTCCCCGAAGACTTCCTGCTGGTCATCGACGAGTCTCACGTCACCGTGCCGCAGATCGGCGGGATGTATGAGGGCGACATGTCCCGGAAGCGGACGCTGGTCGATCACGGGTTCCGGCTGCCGAGCGCGATGGACAACAGGCCGCTCCGGTTCGAGGAGTTCGTCGAGCGGATCGGGCAGACGATCTATCTGTCCGCGACTCCCGGCAACTATGAGCTGGCCAAGTCAGACGGTTTCGTCGAGCAGCTGATCCGGCCGACCGGGCTGATCGACCCCGAGGTGATCGTCAAGCCCACCCACGGACAGATCGACGATTTGATGGCCGAGATCCGGCTGCGTGCTGAGCGGGACGAGCGGGTGCTGGTCACCACGCTCACCAAGAAGATGGCCGAGGACCTCACCGACTATCTGCTGGAGCACCAGATCAGGACCCGGTATTTGCACTCCGAGGTGGACACGCTGCAGCGGATTCAGTTGCTGCGCGAACTGCGGATGGGGGAGTACGACGTCCTGGTCGGCATCAACCTGCTGCGCGAGGGCCTTGATCTTCCCGAGGTCTCGCTGGTGTCGATCCTGGACGCCGACAAGGAGGGCTTCCTGCGGAGCGAGAAGAGCCTGATCCAGACGATCGGCCGCGCCGCGCGGAACGTGTCGGGTCAGGTCCACATGTACGCCGACAAGATCACCGACTCGATGGCGGCTGCGATCGAGGAGACGAACCGGCGCCGTGAGAAGCAGGTGGCGTACAACCTCGAGCACGGCATCGATCCCACCCCGCTGCGCAAGAAGATCGCCGACATCACCGACATGCTGGCGCGTGAGGATGCCGATACCGATGAGTTGTTCAGCGGTCGCAACGGGCGGCGGCAGAAGACCGCGGTGCCGAGTCTGGGGATGAAGGATGCCAGCAAGACGGCGCGGAATCTGGCCGGCATTCCGGCAGGAGACCTGGCCGATCTGATCCAGGACCTGACCCAGCAGATGCACGCCGCCGCCGCCGACTTGCAGTTCGAGGTGGCGGCGCGGCTCAGGGACGAGATATCGGAGCTGAAGAAGGAGCTGCGCCAGATGGTCGAGGCGAGTCGGTGATCGGGGACGGTCGTCCGCGGCGGCGACTCAAGTCTCGCCCACCTCGCTCCGCAAGCTCCGCTCGGAACGCCCGACCACTCCCTGACTTGAGTCGCCGCCGCGAACCCACCCATGCAGGTGTGAGCCCTCCTGAGCCGAGTAATGACGTGGATTTCGTCATCCGGGGTTGGGGCTGGGATAATGGTCGGCGGAGGGGAGTATTCCTTCGCGTCGTTACCGTCACCACGGATCCCCACACCTCAGTGCCCAAGGCCGGTCCCTGGAGGTGTGCCCGGTGCGGCGGCTGGCCCAAGGGCCGGTGGAAGAGACCTCCGAGACTTGTGTCGTTCTCGGAGAGTCGTCTCGGAAGGGGCCCGCCCGCCCATGGATATTCATCTGTACACCTGGGTCATCACGGTCGTGGTGATGATCGCCGTTCTCGGCTTCGATCTGTTCATCATCGGACGTAAGCCGCACGAACCATCGATGAAGGAAGCCGGTATCGCGGTCGGCATCTTCGTCGCATTGGCGATCTTGTTCGGGCTCGGCGTGTGGGCACTGTCGGGGCCGAGGTACGCAGGGGAGTTCTTCGCCGGCTGGCTGACCGAGTACAGCCTTTCCATCGACAACTTGTTCATCTTCGTCATCATCATGGGCGCGATGAAGGTGCCCAGGCATCTGCAGCAGTTCGCGCTGATGGTCGGCATCATCTTGGCACTGATCTTCCGCGGCATCTTCATCGCCTTGGGCGCGGCGGCGATCAACCAGTTCTCCTGGATCTTCTTCCTGTTCGGGGCATTCCTGATCTATACCGCAGTCAAGCTCGTCATCGATTACCGGAGTCACGACGAGAGCGAGGAGATGCCGGACAACGCGGCCATGCGGTTCGTCAAACGGCGCTTCAAGTCGGTCGACGAGTATCACAGCACCCGGTTGTTGGTGAATCTCGAAGGCGTCCGGCACATCACCCCGATGCTGTTCGTGATCGTGGCATTGGGCTCGACCGACTTGCTGTTCGCGCTCGACTCGATCCCGGCCATCTACGGCCTGACCCAGGAGCCGTACCTGGTCTTCACCGCGAACGTCTTCGCGCTGATGGGCCTGCGGCAGCTCTACTTCCTGATCGGCGGACTACTGACGCGGCTGGTGTACCTGTCGCTCGGCCTCTCCGTGATCCTGGCCTTCATCGGCGTGAAGCTGATCCTGCACGCGCTGCATCACTATCACCTTGCCGACTGGGCGCCCTGGGGCGGCGAGATCCCGATCTGGGTGTCGCTGACGGTGATCATCGTGACCCTGTTCATCACCACGATCGCCAGCCTGGTCAAGAGCCGCTACGACGAAGACCGGGTCTGAGTCCACCCGCTGCTTCAGAGTTGTCAGATTCTGTGGTCGCCCGGGCGACCACAGAATCTGACAGGTGGAGTCCTTCGCAGCGAATGCATCCACCACGAAGTCGGGCTTGAGTGGGTTCGGGGGTGCCAGCCGGTCGAATCAGCTACGCCGCGGCTGTGACCGATGCTTCGCTGGCGGCGGGCTCGAGAGCCAGCCGGACGATCTCCGCGACGTCGGTCATCGGACGTACGTCGATGGCGGTCAGCACCTCCGCCGGTACGTCGTCGAGGTCCGGCTCGTTGCGTTGTGGCACGAACACCGTGGTCAGACCGGCCCGCTGAGCCGCGAGCAGCTTCTGCTTGACCCCGCCGATCGGCAACACCCGGCCGTTCAGCGTGACCTCGCCGGTCATCCCGACCTCGGAGCGCACCGGGCGCCCGGTGGCCATCGACACCAGTGCGGTGACCATGGTGACGCCGGCCGACGGACCGTCCTTCGGCACCGCACCCGCGGGTACGTGGATGTGGATGTCACGGTCCAGCGCCGAGAGATCGGTGATGCCGAGTTGGCCGGCGTGCGCCCGGACATAGCTCCACGCGATCTGTGCGGACTCCTTCATCACATCGCCCAACTGCCCGGTCAGGGTCAGGCTGCCGCGGCGCCGCTCCACCGGAGTCGGACCCGACCCGGTCGTCGCGCCATCGGAAGCCGCCTCGATGAACAGCACGTCGCCACCCAGGCCGGTCACGGCCAGACCGGTCGCCACACCCGGCACCGACGTACGCTCGTGCGACTCCGGGGTGAAACGCGGCCGACCGAGGTAGTGGACCAGGTTCTCGGCATCGATCACGATCGCCGTCACCTCGTCACCTGAGTCGTCCCGATCGTTTGGCTCCGGCGAGGCCGACTCGGACGCCAGCTCTGTGGCTGCCTTGCGGAGGGCCTTGGCCAGCAGTCGCTCCAGCTGCCGTACGCCCGGCTCCCGGGTGTAGTCGGCCGCGATCTCGTGCAGCGCGTCGTCGGTGATCTCCACCTCGGCCGAGGTGAGCGCCGCCAGCTCGGACTGCTTGGGCAGCAGGTAGTCCCGGGTGATGGCGATCTTGTCGTCCTCGGTGTAGCCGTCGAGGGTGACCAGCTCCATCCGGTCCAGCAGCGGCTGGGGGATCGACTCCAGCACGTTGGCCGTGGCCAGGAACACCACATCGGACAGGTCGAGATCGACCTCCAGGTAGTGGTCGCGGAAGGTGTGGTTCTGAGCCGGGTCCAGCACCTCCAGCAGTGCCGCGCTCGGGTCGCCGCGGTAGTCCGAACCGACCTTGTCGATCTCGTCCAGCAGCACGACCGGGTTCATCGATCCGGCCTCGGCGATCGCGCGGACGATCCGGCCCGGCAGGGCACCGACGTACGTCCGCCGGTGGCCGCGGATCTCGGCCTCGTCGCGGACGCCACCCAGGGCGACCCGGACGAACTTGCGGCCCAGCGCACGGGCGACCGACTCGCCCAGGGAGGTCTTGCCGACGCCGGGCGGACCGACCAGCGCGAGGACAGCACCCGAGCCACGGCCGCCGACGACTTCGAGACCGCGGCTGGCGCGACGGGCGCGGATCGCCAGATACTCCACGATCCGGTCCTTGACGTCGGTCAGTCCATGATGGTCGGCGTCGAGCACCGCACGCGCGGCCGGGATGTCGGTCGTGTCGGTGGTCTTGGTGTTCCAGGGCAAGTCGAGGATCGTGTCCAGCCAGGTCCGGATGTAGCCGGCCTCAGGGTTCTGGTCGCTGCTGCGTTCGAGCTTGCCGACCTCGCGCAGCGCAGCCTTGCGTACGTCCTCGGGCAGGTCGGCTTCCTCGACCCGGGTCCGGTAGTCCTGGGCGCCGTCGGGCTCGTCCTCGCCCAGCTCCTTGCGGATGGCGTTGAGCTGCTGGCGGAGCAGGAACTCCCGCTGGGACTTGTCCATGCCCTCGCGTACGTCGGAGGCGATCTTGTCGTTCACCTCGATCTCGGCGAGGTGGTCCTTCGTCCAGCCGATCAGCAGCGTCAGTCGCTCGGTGACTTCGGGCGTCTCCAGCAGCTGCATCTTCTGCTCGTCGGTGAAGTACGGGGCGTAGCCGGCGAGATCGGCCAGGTCGGACGGATCGGTGACCCGGTTGACCGTCTCGATCACCTGCCACGCGTCACGACGCTGCAAGGATGCGATCACCAATGACTTGTAGTCGCTGGCCAGCGTCTTCGCCTCGTCGGTATTGCTCCCGTCCTCGGTGATGTCCTCGGCCTCGACCCACAGGGCCGCTCCGGGGCCGGTCACCCCGGAGCCGATCTTGACCCGACGCTCGGCGCGCATCACCGCCGCCGATTGACCAGTCGCGGTACGTCCGAGCTGCACGATGGTCGCCACCACGCCGTACGTGGCGTAGCGGTCCTCGAGCCGTGGTGCGACCAGCAATTCGTCGTCGCTGCTGGCCCTCGCGGCATCGACGGCAGCGCGTGCGGTGTCGTCGAGCTCGATCGGCACGACCATGCCAGGCAGCACGACCAGGTCGGTGAGGAAGAGAACGGGAAGTTGAGTTGTCGTCATGTAGGTTCCTCCAGACTTGCGGTCGCTCGGAGGGTTGAGCGACATACACTCAAGGCTCTGGATCGGCCTTTTGTTCCCTGTTCACCGTGGGCGAACGCGGGTGCATCGTGTAGGTTCTCGTCTAACTTGTCGTTGTCTCATTAACTTGTCGTCAGCGTGTCGCTGTCTCGTTATCTTGTCGGTGCTGCGACCATGAGGCATGGCGGATGAGCGCCTAGTGCGATGCGAGGTTCGCTACCTTGACGAGGTCGGCGGCTGGGTCAGCGCGACCTTGGACCGGGTTGATGCGCGTGCGGTGGTGCGCGGCTGGCCGGTGAGGTCGTTCCCGACGTACAAGGGACAGCAGAACTATCCCGGCTGGCTGTGGACTGCGACCAACGGTTCGCTGGTTGGCTACGAGAGCTTGTTGGAACGGGACCGGCTGTGGCTGGCCGACTTCGATCCGATGGTGCGCCGGATCGCCAGCCAGCCGTTCTGGATATCAGGTCGCGACGGAGACGTGCTGCGACGACATATCCCCGACTTCCTGTTGGAGGTTGCCGACTCGAGATACGTGGTGGTCGACGTGAAGCCGGCCGAGATGCTCGCCGAGCCAGTCGTGGCGGCTGCTGTGGAGTGGACGGGCGGGCTGTGTGCTGCGAGGGGCTGGCGGTACGAGGTGTGGTCCGGCGCAGACCCGGTTCTGCTGCGGAATGTCTGTTTCCTGGCCGCCGGGCGGCGGCAGGATTTCATTGACCAGGACGTGCTCGGCAAGGTTGCCGAGCAGGCTCGATCAGGCATGTCGGTCGCCCAGATTGAGGCCGCGGCCGCGGTCGATCCCGCTGCCGCTCGTGCCGCGGTGCTGGCGCTGCTCTGGACTGGGCGATGGATGACCGACCTGTCGATCCCTCTGTCCGCGGACTCTCTGGTAGAGGTCAGCGAGGCGACGGCGGCATGACTGGGGCCGTCGACGTCGAGATCCGGGTGGGTGGTCGCATCTGGTTCGACGGGCAAGGGTGGGAAGTCGTCGCGATCGACGGAACGACCGTTCGTCTGCTGAGTAACGGCCGCATCCGTGCGATCGGCGTCGGGCAGTTGATGGCCTCCCACGCCGATCCTCCCGACACCGACGAGCCGGGCAAGGACGACGACCGCTGGATCATCCCGGCTGTGGTGCTGGCAGGCCTGTCGACCCGCCAGCAGGAAGCGTTGACCAGGCGAGTCGTCGCTCTACGGGAAGTGCTGGAGCCTGACGTGGACGATGACCGTAGCGTTGCCGAACGCTACGCTTCGGTCGCTGCCCAGCTCGGGGTGACTCGACGCACGCTGGAACGGCAGTTGGCCAGATTTCAGCAACGCGGTCCTGCCGGTCTGGTCGACAACCGGATGTTGCGGGATGTCCGCCGCGGGGTCGACCTCCGCTGGGACGCCATCTGTGTCAGTGTTTTGGCCAGCTACACAAATCGGTCGAATCCGACCATGCAGGCTGTGATCGACCAGACCAGCCGCCAGTTCCTCCGCGACCATCCTGATGGTGTCGTACCGTCCCGGGCGGTCGCCTACCGGCGGCTGGAGGAACTGGGCAAGGGTCGTTACACGTTCGGTCCGGCGAAGCAGCGCCGGTCGGTGGCGAAGCGGCCGAGGGGTGTGCTGGGCCGGTTGCGGGCGGACCGGCCTGGTCAGTACGTGTTGATGGATTCCTACCGGTTGGACGTGTTCGCGATGGAGCCGGTGACGTTGCGGTGGGTGAACACCGAGCTGACGGTCGCGATGGATCTGTTCGACCGGTGTATCACCGGGTTGCGGCTGCGTCCGGTGGCGGCGCAGAGCCCGGACGTGGCGAGTGTGTTGTTCCAGACGGTGACGCCGCAGACGTGGGGGTGGCAGCACGGTGCGCCGGAAGGCCCATATGGTGGTCTGCCGGACGGGATCGTGCTGGCCGATCCGGGTGGTGTGCTGCCGGACACGATCGTGGTCGACCACGGCAAGATCTATCTGTCTGAGCACACCCGGTCGGTGTGTGGACGCCTGGGGGTTTCGATCCAGCCGGCGATCCCGGACAAACCAACGGACAAGCCGGCGTTGGAACGGTTCTTCCGGACGTTGCGGCAGTCGTTGTTGGAGCAGTTGCCCGGCTACAAGGGCCCGGATGTGTGGTCCCGCGGCAAGGACGTGGAGAGCCAGGCGTTCTACTACGTCGGCGAGCTGGAGCAGCTGATCCGGGAATGGGTTGGCCGGATCTACCACCACACCCCGCACGCCGGACTGGTCGATCCGTTGGAGCCGCGGGTGCCGTTGTCGCCGGCGGAGATGTTCGCCCGCGGCATCGCTGCAGCTGGCCGGATCCGGCTCCCGGCCCGGCAGGACTTGATCTTCGACTTCCTCGAGGTGGAGTGGCGCACCATCCAGCATTACGGGGTCGAGATCGACGGCCGCCGCTACGACGGACCGGGGTTGAACGACTACCGCGGGGTCCGGTCCCCGTATGGCGGGGCGCATCCGGGGAAGTGGCCGTTCATGGTCGACCGGGACGATGTCCGCACGATCCGGTTCCGTGATCCGGCCACGAGCGCGTGGCATGAGCTGGAGTGGGAACACGCTGCCGGGATCGACGCCCCGTTCTCCGCCGACGCCGCCCGCTACACCCGCACGGTCGCGGCCCGCACCGGCCGGCATGTCGACCCCCGGCAGGCGGTGGCGGACCTGCTCGCGGACTGGGCCGCGGGCGAGGTCACCTCCCGCCGGGACCGCAACATCGCGATCCGGCTCGCCGCCCAACGACCACCCGATGAGCCCGGCGACACGACAGGACGGGACCAGGCGTCGACACCGTCGGTGGTGGATCTGCTGCAGCGCCGTCGGGACCGTGACCAGTGCCCGCCCGGTGACGATGAGGACGTGTTCGCCCGCTACTACGCCGCCCATCCCGACAGCGATGGCCTGGAGGTGTTCGACGAATGAACCCGTGGGTGCCGTCGTGAACCGGTGGGTGCAATGGCTGCAGAGCAATGCGCAGTCGCGGCACCAGCTGGCCACCAAGACAGGCTGGGACGGCTTCGTCAACGCAGCGGCCCGCGCGGATCTGGAACTGCTGAGCAGAGCCGAGCTGGACACGCTCAGCACAGAGGAACGCGAGGACTACGACGAGGCGAGGATGGTGTGGAACGCGAAGCCGCCGACGGTGAAGACTCAACAGCTGTCCGCGGCGTTCGATGTGATCGACCAGGTGATGGCCTCCAACCGCCGCGACGCCGACCGGCTCCGCGGGTCGGTGGTGATCGATGCAGCACCGGGTTTGGGCAAGACCACGATCGCGACCCGGTACGCCCGCGACTTCCACCGGCGCGCTTACCGTCGGTTGGGGCCGAAGACCGCTACGGGCAGTCAGCGTCTGCCGGTGGCGTTCGTGCCGTTGTCGGCCGGGATCACATTGAAGGGCTTGAACCAGAAGATCTTGGCGTTCTATGGCCATCCGGCGGCGAACCGGGCTTCCTCGACCCGGCTAGGTGCTCTCGCGGTCGACTGCGTCAACGAGTGCGAGACCCAGCTGGTGGTGATCGACGACCTCCACTTCATCGACTTCCGACACCGCAACGGGCAGGAGGTGTCGAACCACCTGAAGGGCCTGGCGAACGAGATGCCGGTGACGTTCATCTACGTCGGGGTCCGGCTGCGGGAGAAACGGTTCTTCGACGAGGGGATCCTCGGCTCCGACGCCGTCTACGCCCAGACCTCCCGCCGCGCGACCCGGTGCGAGGTCGCCCCGTTCGGCATCGGAACCACCGCCGGTATGCGCGGCTGGATCGACCTGCTGGCCGCGATCGAGACACATCTGAAACTGGTCGATGCCCGGCCGAAGATGCTCACCGCCCATGCGAAAGAGCTGCACCGTCGCACCCAGGGCCACATCGCCTCGCTGACGAACCTGATCGACCGGGTCTGCTATCTCGCGATCGCCACCGGTGTCGAAACCATCACCGCCGAGCTGCTGGCCGCCGCGGTCGCCGACAATGCCGCTCAGACCATCTCCCGCGCCGGCTAACCCCACCCGGCCGGGACCGCCGCGGCTGCGGGAGGTCCCCGCCGGCTACGACCTGGGGCCGCTGCCGATCCACGTATCGCCCCGCGACGGAGAAGTGGTCGTCTCCTGGCTGCGACGGGTCTCGCTTCGCTATGACGTTCCGGTCCGGGACCTGCTGAGGGTGGCCGGCACCAGCAAGCCGATCACCGGCACCAGCAAGGTCTTGACCCGGCTACGGAACAATCGGGGCCTGCTGGATCGGCTCGGTCTGACCGCAGAGGAGACCAGACGGCTGCTGGCGCCGCCGCCGATGCTGGCCGCCCTGGACGACTATCTCAACACCATGCGGCGGCAGTGGATCCAGCCGCCGCGGTGGTCGCGGTACTGCCCGCTCTGCCTAGCCGATCCGGACCCGTGCTGGGATGCGGATTGGCAGAGCCCACTGACGCTGCTGTGTCTCCGCCACGGCGTCTACCTGGTCAACACCTGCCCGAGCTGCCGGCGGCATCCCCAGGCCAGCCCCGTCTGGATGTCCCAGCCGCTGGAGCTGTGGCGCTGCCCCTCCCGTCATGCCCACGATCAGGGCTCGACCCGCGCCGTGCACCCGTGGTGCGACACCGATCTCCGAGACGCGCCGACCGAGCTCGCTCACCGTGACATCCAGGCCGCGCAGCAACTGCTGACCAGCTGGTCGGCCGAACCGTTGGAGCCGGCCACAGCGTGCGGACTCGCCATCACCCGACGGATCGGCTTCCACGCCTTCATCGAGCTCGTCGACGCGGCCTGCTGCGGCCTGGCCGACACGGTCCTGCAACTGGGCAACGCGCCGCACGCGTCCGCTGACTCGTTCCTCGCCGCCGCCTACGTGTTGACCCGAACCACTCTCGACGACGCGGCCATCGCCGCCGCGCGGCTACTGTCTTACGACGGCCCACACGCCCCGACGCGGCCCGGCATGGTCATGGAGTCACACCCCTACAGCCCGCTGCTGGCCGGTGTGCAACTGCACGGCATCCGTGACCGGCTCGCCCCGGCCGACCAGCTCGCCTTCCGACTCAGCCACCCCGTCGGCCGCTACCCGGCCACCCTCAGCCCTGAGCTCCGCAGCCGTCTGCGACTTCCCGACCACCGCCTCGTCCGACCCGAACGCGACGACGCCTGGTTCCCTCAGCTGCTTTGGCCCGACGCCGTGCCAGCCGCCGCCGGCGGTGACCGCTGCCCGGTACTGCACCGGGCCTGTCTAGCCATGGCGCTGGCCAAACTCGGCAGCGGCCGCAGCTGGGCAGAGATCGCCCAGACGCTCGACCTGCCGGTCAGCATTGCCCACAGCATCGGAGCCGTCCTGCAGAGCTGGGTCCGCGCCGGCACCTGGCCCGACCTGCTGGCCGAGCTCGACACGTTGCTCGTGCGCCTGCAGAAAGCTCCACCGCCCATCGACTACCGACTACGCCGCGAGCTCGGCCAAGACATCGATGTCCTCGACCAAGCCCTGGTCGAGTCTCAACGCGTTCACGCCAGCCCACTTCGCCGCCCACAGCTGATACGCCTGTTCTGGGAGACCTTCACGGCCGGCGACATCGGCTTCGCCCGATCTCCCGTTGCCCTCGATCGAACCAACCCCGAGTACGCCGCCTACCAGCAACAGGCTGCCGTTGGCCGCGAGCGTGATCGACCGCTACTCCAGACTGCCCACAACGCAGTCGGCCGCCTCCTCGACAAGCCGCTCGGCCCGATGCAATGGAGCCCAACCCAGCGGAAGACCATGCACATCGTCGACGGTGTAAGAGTGACCGTCGACTGGCCACCCAAGCTCGCGACCTTCGCCGGCCACGCTCCATTCTGAGCAGCCAGGCCGTTGGCGTATCCACGCCCTGACGAGACCTCGGGAGACCGGTCACCCGCCCTGCCGTTTGGCCCCCGTTCACCGGACTTTAAGTCGGGCGGGTCGTACGGCAATCGCCCTGACTGAGCCGCGGTTGGGCAAGACGGTCGGACAAGAAGTTCCGCAGCGCGGACGGCTTGCGACACTGAAAGCCAGCGACATCGTCCAAGCCGCGGTCAAGGTGGGCTGAGATTCTTGGCTTGGCACTCGATCTCGCGTGCAACCGCTTCGTCCAGGCCACCGTTATGACGTCAGCGGTGGTTGAGGGGGTTCGCGTCGCTGATGTGCCATAAACAACAGCGCTCGCTTCAGTCTTTCAAGATTCGTTCTGGTTGACGTGAAGCCGACGGACGCGCCAGGCAGTCAATTAGTTCGCCTGTTGGCGTCGAATTGTTCCGAACGCCTGCGAACAGACCTGGGTCTTGCAAGAATCAGGCACCCCCAGGGACTCAGGAGGACCGGTCTGTGAAGTGGTTGCGTTGGCTCGTTGCTGTCGTCTTGGTGACGGGTGTGCTGGTTGCTGTGCCGATCGGAGCACCGACCGCGGAGGCCGCTGTCAAGCTGTCCGTGTCACCCGCGAAACCGATCGCTGCGGAGCGGTTCACGATCACGGGCAAGCTGCCGACAAAGGTCGTCCGTCCGGTTCAGCTGCAACGCAAGTCCGGCAAGAAGTGGGTGACAGCCGCCAAGGCCACCACCAGCACGACCGGCGCCTTCGCCCTCACGACCTCGTCGACAAAGAACATCAGCTTCCGCGTCGTCGCGCCCGCGGCCAAGGTAGCTGGGAAGAAGTACAAGAAGGTCGTCACAGCCTCGAAGTCGGTAACGCTGGCCTCACAGTCGGTGTCGTTCACCCTGCCCACGTCGGCGTTTGTGAACCAGGCCGTCGTCGCCAAAGTGACGGCGACACCAGTGAGGTCCGGTCGGGTCGTGTCCTTGCAGGTGAAGAAGTCCAGCAGCTGGGTGACCGTCGCGTCAGGGAAGCAGGACAAGACCGGCAAGGCTGCGATTCAGCTGGTTGGCGCAAGCGCAGGCACCTTCACATATCGCGTGGTATCGGCTGCTGCCAACGGCGCAGCCTCGAAGGTGAGCGCCACGAGAGCGGTCACAATCAAGCCGGACAAGGTGGCTGTCGACGATGCGGCACGAGTACTGACGCCGGATGAGTCCGAGACGATCAGCACCTACACGGCGTCGAACGGCACTTTGGTCTTGACGAATGCGCCAGCTTCGGCGAAGACGATCGTCAAGGGCGACGTCGTTCCGGTGCCGCCAGGACCGGGGATCGAGTCAGGCGCACTTCGAAAGGTAACTGCCGTGACCCGCGGGGGCGCGACAACAACGATCCAGACCGCTGACGCCAACCTGCCCGAAATCATCGAGAACATCCCTGACCCGGCAGCCCAGATCGGGCTCAGCGTTGCCACCTCGGAGTTCATCCCAGAAGACGGGGTCGTCGCCGAGCGTGTCCCCGCCAAGGCTAAGGGCGCGGCCCGGGGACTCGAGGCTGCCTCAGTAGGCCAACTGGAGCTGTCTGTTTCCAAGTCCTGGACGAAGGGAGACGCCTCCGCCACTGTTGGCGGCAAGGTCTCCATCGCGCCCTTGGTCGAACTCGAACTCGATGTCGACTGGGGACGAGTGAAACGCTACAAGGTTGGCGCCGGTGTCGAGGCAGCCAACAAGCTCACCGCGTCGGCGGCCTACTCCAAGAACGCGGACGCGCGGATCCCGCTAGGCACGCTGAAACAGGTCATGGTCGGCTCCATCGGACCTGTCCCGATCTGGGTCGAGGCCACCTTCGAGATCTATGTGACGCTGTCGGCATCTGGCAGTGTGAGCGTCTCCGCCGAACTGTCGCAGACTGGCCAGTCGGTCGCCGGGATCCAGAGCAAGCCGGGAGATCTCGCCCCCACCTCCTACCAGAGGAACGCCACCGCCGAGTCGAAGGTGGTCAAGGCAGAAGTGAGCGGCAAACTGTCCGGATTCGCCGGCGCAGGAGCCGACCTGATGGTCTACAGCGCAGTCGGACCGTACGCGCGGCTCGGCGCGGTCGCCGAGGTCAGCATCACGGCCAGCACCACCGACGGGTGGACCTGTTCGCTCACCTACGGCCCTCTGGCCGAGGTGGGTCTGCGGACCTCTGCCGCCCTGGCGAAGCTGATTGGCAAGCAATACACACTAGCGACCAAGACCCTCGTCGCACCAACGACCAAGAACGGCTGCCCCTGGGACGAGTCCGAGCCACCGAATCCGCCAGATCCCCCTACACCGCCAGATCCCCCTACACCGCCCGAGCCGCCAACGGACCCTCCGCCCTCGGAATCGAAGACTCTGGCTATCGCTGCTGGCAATGCGCACACGTGCGCTCTCAGGTCAGATCGCAGTGTCTACTGCTGGGGCTCCAACGAGTACGGTCAACTAGGTGACGGCAGTACCACGAACCGGTGGACACCGGTCAAGGTCACCGGGCTCACCGGCGTCACCAGCCTGACCGCCGGCGGTTACCACACGTGTGCAGCCACGACCACCGACACCTACTGCTGGGGCGCCAACTGGACCGGTCAACTAGGTGACGGCAGTACCACGGACCGTTGGGCACCGGCCAAGGTCACCGGGCTCACCGGCGTCACCACCCTGACCGCTGGCGAGTCCCATACCTGCGCAGCCACCGCCACCGACACCTACTGCTGGGGCACCAACACGTTCGGTGAACTGGGAAATGGCAGCAGTACCACGGACCGGTGGACACCGGTCAAGGTCACCGGGCTCACCCAGGTCACGACCCTGGCCGCAGGCCGCGAGCATACCTGTGCAGCCACCACCAGCGACGTCTACTGCTGGGGCCGCAACCTGTTCGGCAAACTGGGCGACGGTAGCACTACGAACCGGTCGACGCCGATCAAGGTCGCCGAGATCACTGGCGTTACCACCCTGACCGCCGGCGAGTTCCATACCTGCGCAGCCACCACCACCGACACCTACTGCTGGGGCAACAACGCGTACGGTCGACTAGGTGACGGCAGTACCACGGACCGGTGGACACCGGTCAAGGTCACCGGGCTCACCGGCGTCACCAGCCTGACCGCCGGCCGCCTCCATACTTGTGCAGCCACGACCACCGACACCTACTGCTGGGGCGCCAACGGGGGTCGACTAGGTGACGGCAGTACCACGAACCGGTGGACACCGGTCAAGGTCACCGGGCTCACCGGCGTCACCACCCTGACCGCCGGCGGCTCCCATACCTGCGCAGCCACCACCACCGACACCTACTGCTGGGGCCAGAACACGACCGGTGCACTAGGTGACGGCACTATCAACGACCGGCGGACGCCAGTCAAGGTCGTTGGCCTGCCATAGCGTGGCGAACCGGATGGACCTGCCCGACAACCGAATCGCTCACGCCAAGCTGCAGCAGGGACAGGGTCGGTTGCAGCTGGCCGATGCCCAGGAGGAGTACGGGTTGGTGGCTCCAGCGAGGGCCAGTCACCATTCGAGGAAACCGACAACATGGTGAGAACCCGACGGCCTGTTTCGGGTATGGCGTCGCGCGGCCTGCTGGACGTCGAGGTTCGGTACCTTGACGAACACGGCGTCCAGGTGACGGGTCCGTTGGCTGATGTCGATGCTGAGGCTGTGCTGGCGGACGTCGTGCGGCGACCTCTCCGCACGCTTGTCTGTGGTTGAGTGGCAACTTGTGGTGTCTGAATTTCGCATCGTCAAAGCATCTTGTCGTTGCCCTAGTCGGAGCTATGTTGCCGACGACATGTCGTGCGAGAACCTACACATCGAGTTCCTCATCGACCTGCTCAACGCCGCCGGCAGAGCGACATCGAATCGTTCACCCGCGCAGCCGTCAACAAGAGGAACCCACCTGTTCCCGCGTACGCGCTAACTATCCGACAAGATCGCCATCGCGGGTGGGCCGAAGTTCATCGAGTACCTACGGTCGCACCTCGCCCGAGAGTGATCGCTGCACTGACCATGCCGAATCAGTCCGGCGTCCCAGTGCGATGTGAGACCCCGGCTATCTGCAGCCTTCAGTTTCTGCTATCTGTAGCGTTTAAGTCATGCTAATTGTATGATTCGACCGTGGTCTACCAGCGCAGGGTCATCGATGACGAACTCGATCTGTTGCTCGGCGCACTGCCTGCCGTCGCCATCGACGGCCCGAAGGCCGTCGGCAAGACGGCTACGTTCGAGAGACGCGCGGAGAGCGTGATTGCACTCGATTCGCGCCAAGTCCGCGAAGCCGCGGCGGCCGACCCAGAGTCGATCTTGATCCGCCCTCGCCCTCTGCTGATCGACGAGTGGCAGAAAGTCCCCGAGACATGGGACGTCGTACGCCGTGCGGTCGACCGAGACAGGACTGCCGGGCAGTTCCTGCTCACCGGAAGCGCCACTCCACAACGCGACGCAACCGCCCACTCCGGTGCAGGCAGGATCACGCGGCTACGCATGCGGCCCCTGGCCTTCAGCGAACGCGGCGTCGCGGACCCCACGGTCAGCTTGGAGCGCCTGCTCACCGGATCTGCCGGGGCGATCGGGGGGCACACCGACGTACGCCTGACCGACTACATTGTCGAGATCATGGCGTCCGGCTTTCCGGGGCTTCGCGGCCTGCCGGATCGCCTGCTGCGAGGCGAGCTGGACAGCTACCTCCACAACGCCGTCGACCGGGATATCCCCGAGCAAGGGCTTGCGGTCCGCAAACCGGCCGTGCTGCTGGATTGGCTTCGTGCCTATGCCGCGGCCACAGCCAGCACCGCCAGCTATACCGACATCTTGGACGCCGCCACCGCCGGCATCAACGACAAGCCTGCCCGCTCCACCACCATCGCCTACCGCGATGCCCTCCAACAGCTCTGGCTCCTCGATCCAGTCCCGGCGTGGGCTCCCATCGGGCAGGAGTTTGCCCGCCTCGGGCAGACCCCCACCCACCACCTCGCAGATCCGGCACTCGCCGCTCGGCTGCTCGGTCTCACCCACCGCGCACTTCTCGACGGGGTCGGCACGCCACTCGGCCCCCAACACGGCACGATGCTCGGACGCCTCTTCGAATCGTTGGTCACCCTCAGCGTCCGAGTGCTCGCCCAGCGTGCCGAGGCGACCGTGGCCCACCTACGAACCCGCAACGGCGACCATGAGATCGACCTGATGCTCACCGACCCCGAGGGCAAAGTGCTTGCCGCCGAGGTCAAGCTGAGCGGCACCGTCTCCGACCACGACGTACGCCACCTCCGATGGCTCACCACCAAATATCCAGAACACGTCATCGACCGCATCGTCATCACGACCGGACCGACCGCCTACCGGCGCCCAGATGGCATCGCCATCATTCCGCTCGCGCTGCTCGGGCCCTGAGGCGGCAGAGGTAAGCCACCACCATTCTCTGAGACCTCGTATACGTGTGGGACGGTGACGCCATGACCTCAGCCCGGATTGAGGCGCGTCCGCCCGGTCTCATAGGGACCGATTCGTACCTACACGTCGGTTTGGCGCGCGGCGATCACCGTCTCGACCTCCGCCGCCGCGGCCATCAGCTGTTCGTCGGCCCCGGGAAGGCCGGCACACTGCAATCCCCACGGCAGTCCCTGATGGTCGGCGCCGGCCGGGACGCTGACGGCCGGACCGCCGAGCAGGCTGAACGGGACACTCATCACCGAGTTGCCGGTGCTGCTCGGACCTGCCGGAGCGGTTCCGGTCGCCGACGGCGCAAGCCAGACATCAACGCCGCCGGCGGCTGAGGTCTCAGTCACCGACCCGACGAAGCCGGTCAGCCAGGTCCGGGCCGACTGGTAGTCATCCGGATCGAGGTCCTGGCCCTGACGGATCGCCGTCGCGGTCTCTGGCCGGTAGCGCGCCTCGTGACGCGAGAACCATCCGGAGTGGACCGCGGCGAGTTCCCAACGGTTGATGACGAAGATCTGTCGGCTGATCTCGTCGAAGTTGTCGAACAGCGATGTGCGCCGGACCTGGTACCCGGCCTCACGCAGCGTCCGCAACTGATCCGCAAACACCTGCCGAGCTTCGGCCGACGCTTCGGCGAGGAACCGATCCGACGGCACGCCGAACACCGGCGAACTCGCCCCAGCGACACTGCGCCAGTCCGAGACGATCATCTCCGCGGCCAACGCAGCGCTCTCCACATCAGCCGTGAACCAGCCGAGAGCGTCCAGCGACGGCGAGTTGGCCACCACGCCGTCCAGACCAACCCGATCCCGGGTGGCCCGGAACCCCACCACCCCGCAGTATGCGGCCGGCCGGATAATCGAGGCGATCGTCTGGGTGCCCAGCGCCAGCGGCACCATCCCGGCGGCGACCGCCGCGGCGGACCCGCTACTCGATCCGCCCGGCGTGTGACCAGGAGCGTGCGGGTTGGCGGTCGGTCCCGGCGCGGCGACGGCGAACTCGGCGGTGGCCGTCTTACCCGCCACAAGCGCACCGACTGCCAGCAGTCGGGTGACCACCGAGGCTTGCGAACCTGCCAACTCCGTCTCAGGCAGGTCTGAACCGGCACGCGTCGGTAGGCCGTCCACCCGGATGATGTCCTTGACCCCCACCGACACCCCCCGCCAGGGTCCGTGCGCGGCAGCGGCGCTGCTCATCAGCCGACCTCGCCGGTCCGGCTCAGGCACGAACGCATGGACTACCGGCTCGACCGCGGCAATTCGGTCACAGGTAGCGGTAGCCAGTTTCTCCGCGCCGTCCGGTTCGCCCAGCCGCCGCAGATCGGCGGCCAGCGGCCGCGGCCGGACAAGGTCGTTCCGGCTCGCCGATGCTGGTCCGCGTTCAGCCACAAGTCACTGTCTCATTGTCCCGAACGTTCTGAAGCCGACGATCTGTACGACGGACAGCTTGCGGTCACGTGCCGCTGGTCGAGGTCGGCGGGCTCGTCCAACACTGAGCAGCTTTCGGCGTGACGGGCTTGTCAGACTCTGGACCTTCCCAATGCGCCGGTCCGACGTCCGGTGCGAGGTGGTCGGGGCCCGTTTCCTTGCTCGGAGAGCCAGCCGTCCTCAGTCGGGTCGCTCGGTGATGTCGGGCATCCCATCGATTCTGCGCAGGATCTCATCGACGATGTCGGTGATTGGGCGGGTGGCGTCGATGCTGACGCCGCCAGTGGGTAGGTCCTCACGGGTCCGGTGGACCCGGATCACGAGCGCCCGTTCCTCGGGCACTCTGCCGAACTCGTCGAAGGGGCGATCGTCCAACCGCCGATTCAGGGTGTCAGTGTCCACCTCGAGGATGAATACACCGTCGAAGAGGTCGAGGAACATGCCCCAGTTTCGCGATCCCCCGCAGAAGAACGTCATGGGGCGACTGTTGTCTTCGACTATCGCCTGCACCTGATCGACATCCCAGATGTGGTGGCGATGTCGCTGCTCGAGCGACCATCCCGCATCCGGATGATCGAGTACTTCACCGGTCTCGGGGTCGCCAGGTCGAGCAAGCACCCGGTCGCCATGCACAGCCTGGTACCCACGTCGTTCGAGTTCCTCGGCCACCGTGGTCTTGCCTGCGCCGGAGACGCCCTCGATGAGGTAGTTGCGGACGCCCATGTCCCGGCACGCTACACACCCGGCTCGGTCGTTGACCGGGAGTGCTGGGGATGTTGGCTGACACCAGCGTGTCCGCTTCACCTACGCTGAGAGCTGTGAGCGTCAGGAAGTACGACCACACTGACCGGCGGTCCGTTGCCGCGCTCGATGTCGACACCCAAGTCCAGACGTTTGCAGAAGTGCAGCTCCAGTCCGGCATGTTCAGTTGGCAGGAGCGCCCGCTGGCGCACTCCGTCGTCAAGCATCACGACCTGCCGCATTACCTGGAGGAGACGCCACCGACCTGGGACCAAGCCCTGGTCGAGATCCTCGATCACCGGGTGCGTGGCTTTGCTGCGTATGCGTACAGCAGGTGGAATCGAAGGATCGTGCTCCTTCACATGTACGTAGATGCAGGGGCGCGTGGCCAGGGCATAGGGCGGTCTCTTCTCGATGAGATCCTCAGTGCACCCGCTGCCCGCAGTGCACAACATGTCTGGCTTGAGACTCAGACCAACAATGTCCCCGCAATCCGCGCCTACGAGCGGATGGGATTCCGCGTCGTCGGACTCGATCAGACGCTCTACGAAGACCGCCCAGGTGCCGAAACCGCGCTCTACATGAGTCGCCAACTGAACGACTGACCGATCCTGTGCGTGAGGTGACGGCCACTTTCACTTCGGCAACATGGTGTTCAGTGAGCCGACCAGTCGACCACTGGATTCCGGGGCGGCTCGACTCATGCTGCCGTCCGAGGTCTGCGGTCGTTTGCGCCACATCTACGTCCGCGGCGTCCACGGACGCCGCTCGCCCGCGGTGAGTGGTTCGATGCATTGGTGAGCACGTTCGGTATCCGGTCTCCGACCATCGCTGACGCTGCCGCCATGGCGACGGTCCATACGCTGTGCTGGCAGGAGACCTATCGCGGGCTGGTCGACGACCACATCCTCGACTCACCGACGGCGGCGGCGCGACGCGAGCAGATGTGGATGGACATCCTCAGCGAAGAAGCTGACGGCTCCACCGCTGTGGCCGTGGCCGAGGCTGACGGGATCATCATCGGCATCGCGTGCGCGGGCAAGCCACGTGACGATGACGCTACCTGGCCCATCGAGCTGTTCGTGCTCTATCTGCGGGCCGGCTACCACGGCAGCGGCGCGGGAAGGGCGCTCCTCGACGCTGTCGTCGGCGACGAGCAGGCGAGTCTTTGGGTCGCCGATCCGAACCCGCGCGCCCAGGCGTTCTACCGCAAAGCCGGCTTCGTTCCTGACGGCATGACCAAGGACGAAGGCATCCCTGAAATCAGAATGGTGCGGGGATGACCATTGCGCTAGCCGCCGGCGCGGTCCTCGTATCTGATCGTCCGGGGTCGGCGTCTCGACCTCGCGCGGGTCGCGGGCCGGCGTTCAGACGTGGTGGATGCTGGTTCTTCGATGAACGCGTGAGGCTGGCGCGCGATCGCCGTACCGGACGCTCTTCGAAAGGCAGCTCAGCACGCCGTGTACTCGCTCCTCCTTGCGATCATCTACATCGCCTTCGTCAGCCTCGGGCTCCCGGACTCCCTGGTGGGGGCCGGCTGGCCGGTGATGCAGCAGGACCTCGGCGTCCCCGTGGCCTTCGCCGGAATCATCACCATGATCATCGCCAGTGGCACCATCCTCTCGAGCCTCGCATCCGAGCGGGTTACCCGCCGATTCGGCGCCGGTGTGGTCACGGCCGTCAGCGTCGGAATGACGGCGGCTGCCCTCGTGGGTTCTCCGTCTCCGACTCGTTCTGGATGTTGTGTCTGTGGGCCATTCCGTACGGGCTGGGTGCCGGCGCGGTCGACGCGGCCCTCAACAACTACGTGGCCCTGCACTACGCCGCGCGGCACATGAACTGGCTGCACAGCTTCTGGGGTGTGGGCGCGTCGATCAGCCCGTTCATCATGAGTTACGTCCTCACTTCTGGTCTGGGGTGGTCCAGCGCCTATCGCATCGTCGGCCTCACCCAAGCCGTGCTCACGTTCGTGCTGCTCCTCAGCCTCCCGTTGTGGGTCAAGGTCAACCCTGTCGTCCCGAGTGGGCACGCCGAGTCCCACGAAGCGCAGGAGGCCGGGGCCGAGCAGTCGGGGCAGTCGGGGAGGGGTAGCACCCACGTCCTGCTCGCTCAGGCGCTAAGGATTCTCGGCGTGGTGCTGATCCTGATCGCCTTCTTCGCCTACTGCGCGGTGGAGAGCACCTCGATCCTCTGGGCCGCCACCTACCTGGTTGCCGATCGGGGCGTTGCCCCGGCCACGGCAGCTGCGTTCGCATCGCTCTTCCTGCTGGGCATCACCGCCGGCCGATTCCTGGCCGGCTTCTTCGCCGACCGGATCGGGGATCGCGCGCTGATCCGTGGTGGCTTCGTGTGCGTCGGCATCGGCGTGGTGATGCTTGCGCTGCCGCTGGAGACCACGGTGGTCGCACTCGTCGGGCTGGTGGTCGCAGGGCTCGGAGCCGCACCGATCTACCCCGCGATCGTCCATTCCACCCCGGTCAACTTCGGTCGCCGCAACTCACAGGCCATCATCGGCATCCAGATGGCTGCCGCCTACACCGGTTCCACCCTCGCACCACCGGTCTTTGGCCTCATCTCGACCTGGACCGGAATGTGGATCCTTCCCCTGTTCCTTGCCGTGCTGGTCGGCCTGGGTCTGCTCATGTCCGAACGACTGAACCGGATCGTCGGACACTAACGAGGTGCGGCCCCCGGCAGGTCAAGCTCGACGAGCCCGCTGCTCGTTCTCAGGGACGAACGAGAGCCAAATTCGCTGTGCGCGCGACGGCCTCAGGCACAGTCAACCTGCTCACAACGCCGCTTGTCTTGGTGATCAAACGCGGTCCGTTCTCGATAGGTACGTCGCCGTCGTCGAACTGACGTCGGGCATCGAGGACGATGAGCAGGTATGCCGTGTCGTCCTGGCGGGCGAGCTTGTGGTCTATTCGCAGCCGTTGGTCATTGGGTAGGGTCTGTCGCACGGCTTCCATGGCTTCATCGAGTGTCACTGGACCTCCTGGGTGCATTTCTTCGAGCAACCCCCAACGGAACGGTGATGTTCCCTCACGTTCTGCAGAGCCACGAGTGCTACGCAACCTGTCGTGTTGTAAGTAGCTCTGTGAGGGGATGCGGGGTCAACTGAGCGAGCTTCTGGAGTCACCCCGCGATCGATCAAATGTCAGTGTTCGCCGGTAGCGTCCTTGATCGTGCCCAACTTCACTGGCGTGTGTCTCGTGACTACCGATGTCCCACGGCTATCGCAGTTCTATGGCCGGCTGCTCGACGTCCCGATCGATGATGATGCTCAGTTCTGCGTTGTCCATCTGTCTGGTGCGCAGCTCAGCATCTTCGACGCTCGCGGCATGGAACGGATGGCTCCCGGATCGCTACATCAGGCCGGCGCCGGATCTCTCACTCTGGAGTTGCGGGTTCCAGACGTGGATGCGATCCACCAGAGAGTCAGCGAACAGAACGTTCCCGTTGTGAAACCACCCACGACACAGCCGTGGGGACGACGGTCGACCTGGATTCGCGATCCGGACGGCAACATCGTGAACCTCTACTGCTTAACGGCTGGCGTGCCTTCCCCAGCGGAGGTCGCGAAGCGGTACTTCAGCCGTCTGTTTGATGATGGCGACCTTGGCGCATGCGATGACATGTTGGCACCGGACTACGTCGACAATGATGCGCCAGCTGGTACCCCTCCGGGGCCAGCAGCAACGAAGGCGTACGTCCGTGAGCTGGCGAGAAGCCATCGGCAACTGACCATCCGGGTGCAATCGGTCGCCGAACTCGGAGATCACGTTGCTCTCAACGTCACTTGGGATGGCATTCGCGAGGATGGCACTCGCCTCAACGAATCCGGACTGGTCATCATGCGGGTCGACGAATCAGGTCGCATCCGTGAGCGCACTGCCACCTACCAGACCGCGAAGAGCTAGAAATCATCCCCACGACAGAACCTCTGGGTGGGTGCTAGGAGACATCGAGCCTGGTGAGCGAACTAGGTCTGGGCAACATCGTCCGGTTGGGTACACCCGCGCACCGTCTTTGGGATGGTGACCAATCGCGAACTCATCGAAGCAGCGCTTGACTGTCTCCATCATTACCGGCGAGACGACGGAACTAAGTTCGGCAATGTGTCCTCCGCCGTGGCGTCGAGTACAGGTCGTATTTATCAAGGCGGCAACCTGTTCACTCCCGAAGGAGACCATCAGAATCGCTTGGTCAATGCGTCGATCGTCGGCCAGGGCGGGCCTTCGCGGAGTGCGCGTAAGAGTCCGTGGCCCCATTGCCTCCGGTTGGGGAACTGGTCGCCGACTCTCCAGCGCCAGGCTGCGACCATCGCCAGGACGAGCTGACGGCATTCGTCCAGGAGTTCCTGGTTGATCCCTGGATAATGTTCGCAGACTGACTCGGGAACATGAGCAAGGTCGAACTCGACGGGTCCGCGACAGAGCGTCTCGAAGTCGATGAACACCGCGCCGTTTGTCGTGGCCAGCACGTTGCCGGGGTGCGGCTCACCGTGCAGCAGCTGTTCCGCACCCGGTTCGGAACCAAGAATCCGTCGCAAGCCGGCGAGTCGATTGGTGAGCAGCTCCCGGTCCTGGGCAGTGAGTTCTGGTGACAGATCCGGGTCGGCAGCGATCTGCTGGGCGTCCGCGACTCGATCGGTGAACCGTGGGCTGGCCAGGTCGACCGTCCGCATGCCGGAGTGCAGCAGGGCCAACGCGCTGGCGTACTCCACGGGTGAGAGGGGCGTCATCGCCGGCTCGTGGTGGGCCCACAGTGTCACCGCGAAACCATCGTCGGTGTACACCAGCGGATCCACCCGAGGATCCGCGGTGCCTACCGGGCATCCAGCCACGGCGAGTGCTCGAGCGCGTTCCAGCTCGAGTCGTGCGGCCTCGTGCTCGCCGACGGTGACACGGGCGACGCTGTCACACGGCGTCATCCGCAGTGTCAGCTTGTTCGAGTTGTGGAGCACCATCGCGTCGTTGGCTGCCAGGCCGAGCGACGCCGCAATCGAGGTCGCCGCTCCGATGGCGCGCGTGATGTCCGGCTGCTCCACCAGGTCAATCTAGTGAGTGGCCTTCACGACCGCTGGTGATCTTTTTCGGCCGCCTTGGTCAGCCGCGCCTTTCCTGGGTCAGTGGTGGAAGAGCCGCAGACCTGTTTCAACCAGGTCGATGCCATGGGCACTTGCGCTCGCGGCAACGTCTTTGGTGCGAGTCGAACCGCCTGGTTCGGCGATGGTGCTGACTCCGAACACGGCGGCGTGCTCGATGTTGTCGCGGAACGGCAGATACCCGTCTGAGGCCATCGTGAGGTCTGACAGCCGGGACGCCCACTCCGCTCGCCAAGTCGAGTCGTGGTACGCGGCGACGGCGTCATCGCCGAAGTGAGTTCGGAACTCGGTGAGTTGCGTATCGGTCATCTCCTGTCCGGCGAACCGGATCTGCCAGTTCAGTCGATCCTGCCGGCCCATCCCTTCCGCCGCTGGGAGATTGTCGACCAGCGGGTGCCGACGAAGCCACCAGATCTGCGCTTAGGACCCGGCGAGCCGTACGCAGTCGACCCTGTTCTGTTGCCCGGCGCCGATGCCGACCGCTGCACCGTCGCGTACGAACGCGACCGAGTTCGACTGGGTGTAGCGCAGCGTCGCCATGCCCAGCAGCGCGTCCTTCCGCACATCTGGCTGCAGGCGGCCATCGTCGGGCAATGCCACTTCCACCGGGACCGCGTCGCGATCCTGCTCGATGGTCACCCCGAGCACGTCACGCCGCTCGCGCGCGGGCGGCTGGTCGGGATCTGCTTCGAAGATCAGGAATCGACCGTCGCGCTTTGCTGCCAGGATCTCGACGACGCCAGGTTCATAGCCGGGTGCTATGACGGCGTCGCAGATCACCGATCTCAGTAGTTCCGCGGCAGTTACATCGATGGGACGTGAGAAGGCGGCAACGTCACCGAAGGACGACTTCGGATCAGCGTCGCGGGCTCGTACGTACGCGGACGCCAACGTGAAGTCCTCCGCCGGACCGACTCGCCACAGTGTCGCCGCTATCTCGTCGATGCGGCCTGAGAGAGCAACACCTGCCGGGGATACGTGCTTGAACGAGGCCGCCGCTGGACTGCCAGTTGCCTGGTCCGCCTCGCGAACGAGTTGGATCGCATTCAGCGCGTCCAGGTAGTTGATCATCGAGGGCTCACCGTTGAGGATCCGCGGGCCGGAACCGGCCACGATCTCGGCCCACTGGTGAGGGTTCATCCCGTAGCGCACGCCTGTCTCCTGGGTCAGGGACTCCAGGACACCCAGGCGGTCGATGTCGCTCTCACATGCTTCCTGCCGGTCGCCTCCGGCCACGCCAGTCGCAGGATCGACACTAGCCGACCCGGTTGGCCGAAGGATGGCGATAGATTCCGTGGATGGAGTTCGACGGTCGTGACGCGGATGGCCCTGGCCCCTCGGAGCCGGCAGCCCACTACGCGCAGCACTCTCGTTTCTCCCACCCGGGTGTGCATGGTCCGCTGCTGGAAGCCCTATCGCCCGACGTTCCTACGGTGTGCGCCGTTGCGCAGAACACGATCGTCCACTACTGGGCGGCCAGCGTGCCGCTGCCCGAGTCCAGCAACGCCGACATCAACGCCCGCTGGCTGAGCCGGATTCTTGACCTCGACCAGCGGCGTCACGCCTTGCCGCTACAGCACGAGCGGTCTGAGGCGCAGCGTGTGCAGGGCTGTTGTCGGGACCACACGTTGCTGGCGATCGGCATCTTGCGTCAGCACGGCATCCCGGCCCGAAGTCGAGTGGGGTTCGCCACCTATCTGCACCCGAACACTCGAACAGACCACGTAGTCGCCGAGACATGGACCGGTGACCGGTGGCGCCGCTTCGACCCGGGCATTCCTGGTCCGCGTGGTCAGGTCGACGACCCCCACGACATCCCGACCGGCGACGGGTCACCGTTCTTGACAGCCGCGGCGGCATGGGCCGGTTTCCGGAAGTCCGGTGCTCCGATCGATGACCTCGGCGTTCGAACAGAGCAGGTGGAGTTCACCGGTGCGCATTTCGTCCTCGCGTACCTGATCATGGATGTCGCCCACCGTTTCGGTGACGAACTGCTTCTCTGGGACTCCTGGGGTGCCATCACGCTGCCCGGTGAGGATCTCGACATTGATCTGGGTGACCAACTGGCAGAACTGGTCTTGCGTGCCGACGCGGGGGACCAGCAAGCCGAACAGGATCTACGCGATATCCACGCCACCGATCCTCGAGTGCGGCCTGGCGCGCAGATTCTGCAGTTCTCACCTCGGAACGAGCCACCACGGCAGGTCAAGCTCGACGAACCCGGTCCATGACTCAGAGTCGGGGGATCGAACTCGCCGGGGTGCAGCTGCCTCCCGGCGGTCAGGGTCGTCTGGCGACTACGGATGACGAAATCCCGACATCGGGGATTTCGTCATCCATAGGGATGCCACGGTCGCTTCTTTTTGGCGTGCAGCAGGACCAACGCGCTGGCTTTCGCCCGCCGCGTAGCCGGTTGAAGACCGAGCAAGCAGAGATCCGCGGGTTGCACACGTTCCCAGCCGAAGGCTCAGACGCGGTGTCAGTGCTGGATGGGACGGTTGTCGACGTCCGCCTATTCGGTACACCATGGAAGGAGCGTGAATGTGTCCGCAGGTCGAGGAGTCACCGTGTCCGTCAAGCGCGAGGAGCCGCTGCGTCGGGTGCCCATGTCCTGGGAGGAGTATCTCGCCTTGCCCGAGTGGCCGCGTGCCGAGTGGGTGGACGGCGAGGCCGTGCTTCTGATGACGCCGCCGGTCTTCGACCACGGAGCGGTGCAGGCACAGCTTGCCGCGCTCCTGGTCCCGCGGCTGCCCGACTGCTATGTCGCCGCCGAGGCATACCTTGTCCTGACGCGCAACCGGGTCAGGCTGCCCGATCTGATGCTCGTTGCCGAGCGTCCGGCAGACGGTTGGGTCCGAACCGCGCCGTTGCTCGTGGTCGAGGTGCTCTCTGCGAGCACTCGATCCGAAGACACGATCCGCAAATCCGTGGAGTACGCGGATGGCGGAGTGGGCCAATATTGGGTGGTCGACCCCGACCTGCGGGCGATCGATGTGTGGCGCAACGTCGGCGGTGAGTGGAGTCTGCTCGCCCGAGTGGACGACGACCATCCCCTGGCCGACGTCGAACTGGCCGGCATTACCGTACCGCTGGATCTGCACCAGATCCTGCGTGACTGATCGGCTCCGGGCTCGGTGAACTCACCGGCGTGTGGAGACGGAGGTCTCTCGGGTTGCGAGACTTCCACTGTGGACCGTCGTGCGTTACTTGGTTTCGTTCGGGTGGTGCGGAGTGACGCGTTCTAATAGCACCCGGCCACGGTTCTTGCCGGTCGGGGGTTCGATCCAGTACCACATTCGAGCACCCCCTGAGAGCTCATATTGCCATCGGATATGTGTTCTCCCTTCCCTTGTCACGGTCGCGTACCGCCCTTTCAGCGGTCCGTGAGGAGGCCGAGCCGCGTCTGGCGTACGGGTCAGGTAATCCCATGCATCGGCCATTGCGTTGCCCTGGGTCGCACACAGATCGCGCCAGCCTTTTGCGGCATCGTTGGCTGCAAACACCAACTCGTACTCGCTCCTCTTCAGCGGACGCGCGACCGACCTCCCGCGAGCAGCCACCGCGTTCAGTCCTTACGTCGCCGGGGCCGTGGAACCGGGACCGGTTCCACGAGCCACTCCAGATCCTTCCCGGTCGGATCGATGCCGAGCGCAGCGGCTTCCGCGGTGGCTTGCCAGGAGCTGACCACGCTTTCCAGGCGGTCGAAGGTCGCGAACGTGGCACATGCCCGAGCCACGTCGACTATCTCGTGAGCGAAGGCACTCCGCTCGTCCTCAGTCAGAAACTCAATCCAGGGGAAGGGCAGCCGTAGCTTTTCCGCAAGGCTGCCCGGCCAGGCCTGCACTGCAGCCCCCACGATCTGCGCGGCTACCACCTGCCCGTGGTGGTGACGCTCCGCGTCGCTCGCCTTCAGCAGTAGCAGAGATTCTCCATCGCGGCGGGTGATGGTCACCGGGCCGTGCTCGGTCAACTCGGCGACCTCCTTCGACTTTCGCGACAAGTCCGAGAACTGCACCGTCTGAGTGGACATGCCACCAGTATTCAGAACGTGTTCTGAAAACTCAACCGATTGCGTGTGACTTGTGAGCGGGAGCCTGTCGATTTCTGAGGTCCTCGATCGTCATCCGTGGTGCCGGAGTAACCCGCTCGGCAGGATGAAGAGCATCGATCACCGCCGGCCCTACTGGTCCAGCAGTTCCGGGATGTCGCCCAGCGGAGGAGGCTCGCCGAGCCTTCGGGGCTGTGGTCGCTAACTGGGGATCTCGATCGACAGCCTCGCGCGCAGGTGGCGCTGCATTGCGTCCTCCAACACCTGCGGCCAATCCAGACCGCAGGTGTTGTGGAGAGAACGTGACAGTGGCAGGAAGGCACTGGCACACGCGATGTGGCCCGCGATGACGGACTCGCAAGTCGCCTGGACCGGAGGTAGGTCGGTCAGGATGCGCTGACGTTCGGGTGACAGGAGTCGATTGAGGTGAAGCGACCCGCCGCGGTCTTCGACCTTGACCTCTTCCAGCATCAGGTCGATCAGGATCGCCCGCAGCAGATCGACGCCCGACTGTCCGACGACGAACTCTTCACGGCCGATCACCACTGGAAGAAGCCCGAGAACGCGTAAGAACTCGACGGTGACCGATGCGATCCGTTCCGGATTGGGCGGCCTCGGCGGGCTTGGCTCGGCCAGACGGGAACTGAGTCCCTGCGGGTCATACACGGGCGAAACGGTGCTTCGAGTCCGGCCGGAAAGGGCTTCTGGCGTTGCCATAGTGCCGCCGACCTCGATTGTGCCCAGCGATCCTCCGATGACGGTGGCGGTGAAGACGACTCTGACCGACTTGTACGGACGCGGTGGCCGCGGCCTCGAGGTGCCTCCAGCGGATACGCGATCCTGAGAAGATAGCCGGATGAGTTCGGTGTCGTCTCGTCGCGCATGGGTGGACGAGTCGATGCACACGGCGGGCGGCGCATTGACTGAAGGCATCTACTTGCTGGTAGCGACAGTTTCGGATGTGGCGGCCTGTGAAGCCGCTCGCGAGGCACTGCGTGGCTTGCTGCCTGAGTGAACTTGCCGTCTCGCAGGTCTGGATCGAGAGCCGCACGCAGTCGTTGAATCGGCGCGACCAGCGGATGATTGACGCGTTACGTTCACGGCGGGTGATTCCCAGTGGGTTGACGCTGGACTTCGCTTTGCCGTCCGTCGAACCGATGCTCTGGCTGCCGGACATCGTTGCGGGTGCGGTCGGGCTGTTTCGCCGCGGCAACGACCCAGTTCCGTATGAGGTGCTGCGGCCGCAAATCGTCGAGCACGAGATCCGGATCTGAACCGGACAGCGTTAGGGCCGAGTCCCGGTATACCCCGGGGGTCTCGGCCCCTTCTTCCTCACACCCCAGCGGGGGGAGGCACGAAACCAGGTTAGCGCCGACGATCTCGCGCAGTCGGCGTCCGTCAGTAACACTTTCGAGGAGAAGTCGGTTCCGTAGCCTGTCGATTTCTAGCGGTCTTGATCGTCATGCGTGGTGCCGGAGCAGCCCGCCCGGCAGGATGAGAGCAACGATCAAGGAGCTGCCATGAAGTACGTCGTCTTCCTCGTCGGCTATGTCGACGATGTGGTGTTCGAGGAACTGCCCGAGGCCGAGCAGGCCGCTTGGATGACCAAGCACGACGAGTTCGATGCCGCGGTCAACGCCCGTGAGGGCTGCGCGGTGGTCGGTGGTGAGGCGCTCACCGGCGGCGACGCGGCGACCGTGTTCCGGCAGCGCGCCGGCAAGGTCGAACTGACCGACGGCCCGTACGCCGAGGCGACCGAGGGAATCGGCGGCTTCTATGTGGTGGAGGCTCCCGATCTGGACACCCTCACCGACCTGCTGACCGTGCTGCCCGGGTACGTGATGGAGATCCGGCCGGTGGACCCAGCCTTCGAGTGAACCAACTGGAACAGCTCTGGCGGGACGAGTGGGGCCGACTGCTGGCCCTGCTGGTCCGCCAGTTCCGGGATGTCGACCTCGCGGAGGACGCGCTTGCCGATGCCTTCGAGGCTGCGGCCGGTACGTGGTCGGCCGGCCCGGATGCGGCGGATGGCCAGGCCGTCCCGGATAACCCGGCGGCCTGGCTGCTCACCGTCGCCCGCCGCAAGGCGCTCGACCGGCTCCGCGGCGCCGACACCGCTCGTCGCAAGCTGCCCCTGCTCGCGGTTGAACGGTCACGAGCAGACAGTCGCGACTGGGTGGAGGAGGTGGTGGAGGTGATGGACACCGACGACGAGCTGCGCTTGCTCTTCCTCACCTGCCACCCGGCGTTGGCCGCCGAGGCTCAGGTCGCCCTCGCGTTGCGGCTGGTGCTGGGCTTGGAGACCGCCGAGATCGCCCGGCTGTTCCTGGTGCCCGAGCCCACCATGGCCGCCCGGATCACCCGCGCGAAGAAGAAGATCGCCGTCGCCGGACTGCCCTTCGCACTGCCGGAGCCGCAGGAGCTGGAGTCACGGATCGAGACCGCGGTGCGGGCCATCTACCTCGGGTTCACTGCCGGGTACGCGCCGGGGCAGGGGGACGCCGTGGTTCGTACCGACCTGGCCGGCGAAGCGACCCGCCTGGGCCAGGTGCTCGCCAGACTGCTCGGTCGGCAGCGGCCGCCCATGGTCGATGCGCTGCTCGCCCTGATGCTGCTGCAACACTCTCGCCGGGATGCCCGGGTGGGTCCGGACGGTGGCTTGGTGCTCCTGGCCGATCAGGATCGGACCCGCTGGCACGCTGACGAGATCGAGGAGGGACTCGCCCGGTTGGCCCAAGTGCGCCAAGCAGCCGGCTACACCGAGGAACTGCGGCTGCAGGCAGCGATCGCCGGACTGCACGCCGTTGCCGTACACGCCGAGCTGACCGATTGGCCCAGGATCGCCCGCCTCTACGCCCGCCTGGAACAGCTCACCGGGTCGCCGGTCGTCCGGCTCAACCGAGCCGTAGCGGTCGCCGAGGCCGACGGTCCGCGGGCCGGGCTCGCTCTGCTCGCCGGGTTGGACGAGGCGCTGCCGCGGAGTCATCGGCTACCTGCCGTACGTGCGGAGCTGGCGGCACGCAGCGGGGATGACCAGTTGGCCCGGGAGCAGTACCTGTTGGCGATCGAACGGTGCGGGCACGAGGGCGAGCGAACGTATCTCCGTACCCGACTGGCGGCGCTCAGCTGAGACTCTGACGTCGTTTCGGCGGAAGGGAGCCGCTCGCCGTCGCTAGTTTGCGTCCGAGAGTCGATATCGGAGGAGTCGAGTGTCGGGGTACCGCCAGGAGTTGACGGCTTCTCGCACGGTCCAGATCAGGCGTGGGCTCGACCAGGACTGTGACGGCTTGGTGAGCATCCAGCCGTCGCCGATGGTCACGGTGGCGTGAGCCAGCTGGCCGTGTTCGGTCCAGACGAAGACGATGCCTGGCTCGTCGTCCTGTGATGTGCCGGTGATCGGTTCGGTGTGCTCGGCTAGCCACTGCTCGAACCTCTTGGTGTTGATCAGTGTGTGGTCGGCCTCGACGATGCCCGTCGCCGCCAGGACGGTGCCGAAGCAGTTCGGCCCTGATCCGGTGTGCGGAAACGTCCCGGCCAGCTGCCTCGCCCGAGGTAAGCGACCCGCTGCCCGATCCCATACGTGTTCAGGGACTTCTCGGTGCCGGCTGGGCCGGACGGCACCGGAGCCAATCCAGTCGAACATCAGTGTGTCGCCTGCGGCCGCCAATTGTGACGGCCAGACCGGCATGGGCTTCGGGTGAACCATCCTTCGTCGGATGGCCAGTAGTGACCTTCGCTGACCCGGTCGAAGATCCATGAACTCTGGCTCCGTCAGCCAGGTCCAGGTTCCCGTGTACATGAAGTACGTGTCGCACCACTCGCTGGTCGGCTTCTTGTCGCGATGAGGGATCGCGGCTCGTAGGTCCGCGCTCAGCAGGTCGGTGCGGAAGGGCTGCTCGGCTGGCGCAAACCAATCCCGCCAACGCGACACGAGCTGCTCAGTGACAGGGATCCCCAGCACCTGGACGGTTCCCACCGCCTCATTCCTCGTCGACATTGCGCCAACGCTACTTCGTCGTTGGCCAGGGTTTGCAGAAGATCGGAGTCCCACTGTGCCCAAACCCCACGTCAGGTTCCAGATACGACCTGAGGCGGGGATCTTCCCGCCTCAAAGGGTGGCGGGGGGTATCCCCGCCTAAAGGGTGGACCATGACCTTGCGGTCAGCCCAGTGCCTTCAGCTTAGTGCCCTGTCGGTGGGGTGCATGTCGGTTGCCGCATCTCAGATCGCGTTGTTCTTCGGTGTCCTCGCCAGGATCGGCCTGCCGATGATGGCGAGGACGACGCCGGTAGACCGCTAGTTTGGATGGCGACGATGGCTGATCGAGTCCCACCACCCCGGTGCCGACGGTGCAGGAGATCCTCCGCCGTCCAGCATTGCGACGACGGCCCCAACATCGAACGAGCGAGAAGGCGAAACCTGGTGACGATCCAACGGGAACTGCTGGCGGCGTGCTGGACCTGGGCCGGCGATGTCGGCCCGGGCAGTGCTGACGAACGCAGCCCGATCGACCTTTCCACCCGGATCGCCGCCGTCTCGGCGGCCGGCTGGCAAGGGGTTGGACTGTCGCACGCCGATGTTGTCGATTACCGGGAGCGGTATGGGCTGTCTCGGGTACGCGGTCTGCTCAACGACGCCGGGATCGAGCGGGTCGAGCTGGAGTTCCTCACCGACTGGTGGGCCGGCGGCTCCCGTAGTACGGCGGCTGCCCGCGTCCGCGACGATCTGCTCGACGCGGCCGGACCGCTCGGCGTGGACGTGATCAAGATCGGCGCCTTGGTTCCGGCCGACACCGAGACCCGGCCTGAGAACGGCCGGTTCGCCGAGGCGCTGCACGAACTCGCCGACCGAGCCGAGACTTTCGGGGTTTCGGTCGCATTGGAACCGCTGGGCGGCTCCTACCTCGCCACCACGGTCGAGGCGCAGCAGGTGGTTCGCGCCGCCGGTCACGCCCATGCTGGACTGGTCCTGGACGTCTATCACCTTGCCCGCGCCGGTGAGAACAACGAGGCGACCTTGTCGGCGCTGCTGGTGGCCGACCCACCTTTGATGCTCGTCGAGCTCGGCGATGCGACCTTGGCTCCCGACGGCACCGTCGGGCCACGCTGCCTGCCCGGAGTCGGTGATCTGGACGTCGCCAGTTTCATCGCTCAGGTCTGGCGTCACGGCTGGCGCGGTTACTGGGGCGTGGAGATCATCTCCGCCGACCTCCGCGTACTGCCTGTCGCCGAAGGTGTCGATACCGTCCGGCAAGGCATCCTCACCATGATCGACTCGGCCGAGGAACTTCTGGCTACCCAGGCGCACGGTCAGTAACTCGGCGTACCTCGTGCGGGCACATCAGGCGCCGCGACACTCGAGGCAGAGGTCGAGTGTCGAACTCGGGGTCGTTAAGAGTTCGACGCACGCAACGCAACGGACACCGCGGAATGCGATCCGTGGACTGCTCTTCAGCGGAGAGGCAAGCTCGACGGGATAGGCGTGTTTCATGCGTCCCGCTAGGAGCGGCAGGCGTTCGCCGGTCTCGATGCGGTGCATCTCGGTGGCTGTGTTCGGCTCTCTTGTGCGCGTCTTGGCCAGTCGCCCCAGGATGTCGCGATAGGTCTCGGTGCTGAGGCGCCTGGACAGAAAGAGGTCCGGATGCACGGCTGACATCCGGAGTCGATCCAGGTCCTGGACGCCGAAGTCTTTGACGTTCTCCGTGACGATGAGATCGGCGCCGGCGAGCGAGGCTGCGGAGATGATGGGTTTGTCCTTCGCGTCGGTGTCATCCAGTTCGACCTCGCCATCAGGGACGAGCACATCCCAGCCGAATCGCTTGCGGAGGGCTGAGATCGGGGCGGCCCCGGACTCTTGGTGGCGCTCCGCCTCAGCCTCGGCATGCAGGCTCCAGACCACAGCGAAGTCCGACAGTGGAGCGGCCATGATCAGCAACGTGCGTGGGTAGGACGGAACGAGGACGTTCGCGTCCAGATAGACCAGGCCCATCCGGTTCTCAGAAATCGTCGGCGAGGGCGCTGGCCAGCTCGTCAAGGTAGGCGTCGCGGAAACGCTCGAACTCGACGATAGGGATGCGATTCCGGTTGCCGACCTTCACCGCCTTCAACTCACCGGCCTTGATACGGCGGGAGATGGTCGGGCGTGAAACGCCGAGCTGCTTCGCGACCTGTTCAGGGGTCAGAAACGGCGCATCGGCCGACAACTCGACCGAAGCTCCCACTCGCTCGGCCTCCCGCAGGAACGCCAGGACAGACTTCGCAGCACGCTGATGATCAGCCAAGTCAGCCGGAGTCAGCCGAAGAGCGAGGTTCATGCTCTCAGTCTAGACGTACAGTGAACACTTAATAATCTATCTGTTCGTGGCGTCCGTCGGCGTCGGCCTGCGCAGTACGGCCCAACGAGACTCATCATGTTCCGTGAACGAGTGCGATCGGTGCACCTCCAGTAGGTCGGCAACATCGCGGTATGAGACTTTGATGCGTGGCTGATCTGCAGGACGTCGTACGCGAGGTGATCTCCAGGTCGTCGCCGGTCACCGTGATCGGGATCGACGGGCACAGCGCTGCTGGCAAGTCGACGCTTGCAACAGCACTTGCCATCGAGTTCGATCACGTAGCCGTGGTCCACGGTGACGACTTCTACCGGATCATGAGTGGAGATCAGCGTGCCGGTCTGGATCCGGCTCAGGGTGCCGACCTCTACTACGACTGGCAACTTCTGCGCGATGAGGTGCTCCTCCCACTTCGCGGCGGCTGTCGTGCAACATTCCGTCCTTACGATTGGGGCACCAACCAGCTGTCGGACACGGTTGTGACGATCGAACCGGCACCAGTGATCGTTGTTGAAGGACTGTTCGTTTCGCGGCCAGAACTCGAGTCCTTGATTGATCTGTCCGTGTTGGTCAGCGTTGATCCAGCCAGCCGAGAACGTCGGCAACGTAACCGCGCCGACGCGTCGCCCGCGTGGCTGCAGCGATGGGAAGCCGCCGAGCAGTGGTACTTCCGTAACGTTCGTCCGCCAGGATCCTTCGACATCGTTCTTTCCGGCAAGTAGCCCGTCGCGGTCACGAACGGCGTTGCCAACGGACCCACCCCGTAGGTCGGCTCGTACCGTCAGAGTTCGCCCCATCGGTGGCTGACGGTTCGTGTGCTGAGGTCCAGGGTGCACAGGTCGGGAGTCCGCAGCTT